>CAYNDS010000077.1:13575-18750 GCA_964395885.1 uncultured Solibacteraceae bacterium
CTTTTGGAGGAGGAGACATGTCACTCGCTTTCGCGCGGAGCCTCGCCTGCGCGCTTTTTGTGTGCGCAGCCGGGTCCGCGGCTACCATCAATCAAAACTTCAACAACGTAAGCGCCTTATTTTCGAGTGGTTGGACCGCCGTGAACGCGTCGAGTCCGGTGGGTGCGACAAGCTGGTTCCAGGGCAACCCGGGCGTCTTTCCCGCCGAGTCCGGGCCGGACGACAGCTACTTGGCAGCCAACTTTTTGGCGACGGGTTCGGGGGGACAGATCAGTTTGTGGCTGATTTCGCCCCTGGTGTATCTGAATAATGGCGACACAATCGGGTTCCAGGCGCGGAATTCCGATCCCGGCTTTCTGGACCGCGTCGAACGGCGGAGCTCCCAAGGAGGTGGCAGCAGTCTGGCCGGGTTCAGTTCCTTACTCACAACGGCGAATCTGACGACAACCTGGACCGGATATTCGGCAAACGTTTCCGGGCTGGGTGGGCAGACGGTGGGACGCATCGCGCTGCGCTATGTGGCCGCGGAGTTGGACGCCAGCTATATCGGGATCGACACGCTGCGGACATCCGTGGCGCCGGTTCCGGAGCCTTCCGCATTTGCAATGGGCATCGTAGCGATTGCTGCTTTGGCGGCATGGAAAGGGAGAGGACGATGAAGGCGTGGATGATTGCGGCGTCGTTGGGCGCCACGCTGCTGGCGGCGGATGGCCCCAAGGGCTCCGTCAAGATGATCACACTGCACCCGGGGAAGGCGGCAGCCCCCGCTTCGGGCGGGACCGGCATGATCGCCGTGCTGGAGAACGGGGTTTATCGCGAGCCGACGGCGGAGGACTTTGCCGCCATTCGCGCGGCAGGGACGACCTCAGCGTCCCGGTTTCGGAGCGCGCCCGGACCGACGGAGTCCGTGGTGACCACAAAAGACGGGCAGATGCGGGGCATGCTGGTCCCGGACGAGTTTCTCTCGGCCACGGTGGCCGCCGTCGGCAAGGACGGCAAGCTTCGGACACGGTGCGTGACGGGAACCAAGTCGGTCAAGGCCGCGCTGCGTCAGGCGGGGGTGCCCAGTGAGAAATAGCCTCTGGACGCTCCTGGCTTCCGCGACGCTGGCGCATGGCGCGGCGACCATCACACTGATCAACGTGGACGGGCCCGGAGTCGGGCTGAACGACCCGACCCCGGCGACCCCCGTCGGTGGGAACACCGGCACGACGATCGGCCAACAGCGGGCGAACGCGATGCTGCGGGCGGCTGAACTCTGGGCGGAGTCTCTGGACAGCACCACGACGATCACGATGCGCGTCAGCTTCGCGGCGCTGACGTGTACGGCAACGGCCGGCACTTTGGCGCAGGCGGGTCCGCGCCGCATTTGGAGCTTCACCACGGCCCCATCCGCGATTCGCTTGAACACCTGGTACCCGCAGGCGCTCGCCAATCAGTTTGCCGGATTCAACCTCGCGGTGAGCGATGGAGTGCCATTGCCGGATGGCGCGGACCTGTCGGCGACGTTCAACTCCAACCTCGGCGCGGCGAACTGTCTCGCGGGTAGCAGCTGGTACTACGGGCTGGACACCAACCAACTGGTGAGCCAGACGAACTTCGTCATCATCGCTTTGCACGAGTTCGCGCATGGGCTCGGGTTCACCACCACGACCAGCGGTGTCACTGGAAATCAGTTGGGTTCTCAGCCTTACATCAGCGATCACTTCATCTTCGACACGACGGCGGGAAAGAACTGGACGCAGTTGACCGCGACGGAGCGGCAAGCCTCGGCGCTGAACTTCCGGCGTGTGGTCTGGACGGGCCCGGAAACAACCGCCAATTCCAACATCCTGAACCTGGGCACCGCGCAGTTGCAGGTCTCCGGGGCGGCCGCGGGAGCCGCGGCGGGCGCTTATCCTATTGGGACGGCGAGCTTCGGTCCGGCGATTTCGTCACCCGGCGTGTCTGGTGACATCATGCCGGTGATTGAAGCCGGAGCGCTGGGCCAGGCCTGTGCACCGCTGACCGGCGCCAACGCACTGGCGGTGAACGGGAACATCGGCCTGGTGGTGCGCGGCGGCTGCACGTTCGCCTCAAAGGCGCGGGTATTGCAGACAGCGGGGGCGCGGGGCATGATCCTGGTGAACAACGCTGCAGGGAGCGCACCGCCTTTGGGCGGCGCGGATCCCTTGGTGACGATCCCGAGCGTCGGGGTTTCGCAGAGCGATGGGAACGCCATCCTGGCGAGACTTGCCACGCGCAGCCGGACCCGCTCCGGCGTGGTCGGGACACTGCTGCTGAATTTGGCGGTGCGCGCCGGGGCCGATGCACTGGGACGCGTTCTGATCTTCACGCCGAATCCCTTCCAGGGGGGCTCGTCGATGTCGCACTTCGATACCAGCGCGTCTCCGAACCTGGTCATGGAGCCGAACTACAGCAGTGATCTGAGCTTCCAGGTTGGACCTCCTCGCGATCTCACGCGGCAGTATCTGCGCGATATCGGGTGGGGTCTCGTCACGCCGCTTCCGTAACCGGCAGGGGACCAGACTGGTCCCCTGCTTCCCTCCCTGATTCTCCTTTCGCCAGTTCGTCACACCGGAGATACAATCAAGGTGCGCGATTGTCTGATTAGGAGAACTTCATGTTTCGACTGGACGCTGACCGGACAGTAGAGTTCTGCGACGGGTTCCGCCGCCGGGACTTTCTCCACGCGGGATCTCTTTCGGCATTGGGTCTCGGGTTGACGTCGATGTTCGGCCTGAAGGCGCAGGGCGCCGTCGACCAATCGAACGACAACAACTGCATCCTGCTGATGCTGGTGGGCGGGCCTTCCCAATTGGATACGTGGGACATGAAGCCGAACGCGCCCATCGAGATCCGCGGACCCTACAAGCCGATCAAGACCAACGTTCCGGGCATTGAGATCTCAGAGAACTTTCCGCGCATGGCCAAGCACGCGGACAAGTTTTCGCTGGTCCGTTCGATGTATCACACGGCGGCGGCGGTGCATGACACCGGCCACCAGATGATGCAGACCGGGCGCCTGTTTCAGGGCGGCGTGGAGCATCCGCATTTCGGCTGCGTGCTGGGCAAGCTGAAGGGACCGAAGGGAGACGTTCCGCCGCATGTGCTGCTGCCTCGCCCGATCGGCAACACGGGCGGAAACATGCCGCACGGCCAGAACGCCGGGTATCTGGGCAAGACCTTTGACCCGTTTGTGTTGAACGCGGATCCAAGCGACCCGAACTTTCGGGTGCCCGACATGCTGCCGCCGGACTACCTGACGGCGCTGCGCGTGGACCGGCGCAAGAACTGGCGCGAGATGGTGGACAAGTCCGTTTCGAAGTTCGAAACGTCGCAGGATGCGCGGCTGCTGGACAACTCCTTCCATCAGGCCTACACGCTGATGTCGTCGCAGAAGGCACGCGAAGCGTTTGAACTGCATCGCGAGCCGGAGAAGATCCGGGAGAAGTACGGCAACAATCGCTTTGGCCAAAGCTGCCTGCTGGCGCGGCGGCTGGTGGAGGCGGGAGTCCGGTTCGTGACCATCAACATGTTTGAGACGGTGTTCGATGAGATCACGTGGGACATCCATGGCTCAAAGCCGTTCTCGCCGATTTCCTGCTACCGCGACCTGGTGGGGCCGATGTTCGACATGGCGTACTCGTCGCTGCTGGAGGATCTTGCCGAACGCGGTCTGTACAAGAACACGATGGTGGTGGGCCTGGGCGAGTTCGGCCGGACGCCGAAGGTCAATCCGGCGGGCGGACGCGATCACTGGCCGCAGTGCTGGACGGTGCTGATGGGTGGCGGTCCGCTGAAGGGCGGCACGATTGTCGGCGCCAGCGACGAAATCGGCGCGATGCCGAAGGATCGGCCGACGAATCCGATGGAAGTGGCCGCAACGATCTATCACGGGCTCGGCATTGATCTGCATACGGAACTGCCCGGTGCGCAAGGCCGCCCGATTCCGCTGGTGGAGCGGGACATCAACCCGATCCGTGAGTTGTTCGCCTAAGAGGTTTCGAGCATGACATCCCTGTTGATCGCCACGGCAGTGGCCGCGAGTCTGACCGTGGAAAAGCCGGCCAACGGCTGGACGTTCCGCAATCATGTGATCCCAGTCTTCACGAAGATGGGATGCAATCAGGGCGCGTGTCACGGGGCGCTGGCGGGCAAGGGCGGCTTCAAGCTCACGCTGCGCGGCTACGATCCGGAGTTGGACTTTGACGTCATCACGAAGCAGGCGCAGGGAAGGCGCACGTCACTGACGGAACCGGCCGAGAGCCTGATCTTGAAGAAGGCGACGTTCGCGATTCCGCACGGCGGGGGCAAGCGCTTCACGAAGGATTCGCTGGAATATCGCGTCATCGAGGAGTGGCTGGCCGCCGGCGCACCCGCGCCGCAGCCGAACGACCCTGAGGTGAAATCGCTGGAAGTGACGCCCGCCGCCGCAACATTGAAGGTGGGCGATGAGCAGCAGCTTACCGTCAAGGCGCGCTACAGCGACGGATCGCTTGTGGATGTGACGCGCTGGACGAAGTTCAACTCCACCGATGAAGGCGTGGCAACCGTCGACGATGCGACGGGCAAGGTGAAGATGAATGGTCCGGGCGAGGCGGCGATCACGGTCTGGTACAACTCGCGCGTTCTGTATTCGCGGCTGTCGGTGCCGTATCCGAACCAACTGACGGAAACGTCGTACTCCGGCTTCACGGTCCGCAACTTCATCGATGAACTGGCACTGAAGAAGTGGAAGCAGCTGAACATCGCGCCGTCCAAGACGGCGGGCGACGAAGCGTTTCTGCGGCGCGCGTTCCTGGATGCCACCGGCACCTTGCCGACTGCGGAAGAAGTGGAGCAGTTCCTGGCGGACAAGTCGGCCGACAAGCGGGCGAAGTTGGTCGACTCTCTGCTGACGCGGGACGAGTACGTCGACTACTGGGCTTACAAATGGTCGGACCTGATGCTGGTGAGTTCGCGGAAGCTGCAGCCGACGGCCATGTGGGCGTTCTACAACTGGATCCGTGACAGCGTGAAGGCCAACAAACCGTGGGATCAGTTTGCGCGGGACATCTTTGCGAACTCGGGATCGAGCCGGGAAAAGGGCGCGCTGAACTACTTCGTTCTGCACAAGGATCCGATCACGCTGACGGAGAACGTCACGCAGGCGTTTCTGGGACAGCGTCTGAC
>CAYNDS010000078.1:0-18597 GCA_964395885.1 uncultured Solibacteraceae bacterium
GCCGCGCAGCGCCGCCGGCCATTCGTTCAGATTGGCGTGCAGGTCCACCAGCGGCCCATCCTGGCCCACTTCCTCCAAGATTTTCTGCCGCCGGTCGGCAGCGCGCAGGATCACGCCATTGGCCCGCAGAGCGTCTTCGTAGCTGTCCACGGTCACTACGATGCCCTTCTTGCCCAACTGCCGGTGACCATCGGTGCGATTGCCCGTGGCCACGCCGTTGATCGAGAAAGGGACAACGTCTTCGCCGAGCAGACAGACCATCCAGCGGATGGGCCGGATGAAGCGCACGCCGCCCTTACCGGGCCACAGCATTGTCTTGGGCCACGGAATGCCCAGAATCGTCGCCGGGAGCGCCGCCGCCAACACCTCGCGCATCGGACGCCCACCCGTCGCCTTCCGCGCCACCCAGTAGTTGTTTTCCTGCACCAGATCCGACACGGCCACCGCCTGCTTGGCGGCGAACTTCTCCACCGCCACCGGAGGCGCCGTCACGGCCGGACCCTTCACCGGCACCACTTCCACCGGTTCCCGCTCCGGAACATCGGCCGCCAGCACGACGAGACGCCGCGGCGTGGCCTCAAACTCCTTCGGACCGCTCAAGTAGGGCGTGTTCGCGCGCAAATAATCCAGCGCGCCCGGCAGCATCCAATCCGGAATCTCCTCAACACCGATCTCCAGCAGGAACTTCACGCGGCCACCTCTTCCGCCTTCGGCGTCTGCTGATCCATCCACGCTTTTGCCACCCCCACCGCCAACCGGCGCACCCGCGCGATAATCCCCACGCGCTCCGTGACGCTGATGGCGCCCCGCGCATCCAGAAGGTTGAACAGGTTGGAACACTTCAACACCTGCTCATAGGCCGCAAGCAACGGATAGCGCAGCGACGGCGCCTCTGCGTAGCCATCAATCAAGCGCTGCGCCTCGCCTTCGTGCCGCGCGAAGGCATCCCACAGCATGCCGACGTCGGCAGCTTCAAAGTTGTACACGGACAGCTGCAGCTCGTCCAGGTAGCGGACGTCGCGGTAGCTGAATCCGGGCGCCCATTCAATGTCATAAATGCTTTCGACATTCTGCAGAAAAGCCACCAGGCGTTCCAGGCCATAGGTGATCTCGGCGGGGACCAGTTCCAGATCCACGCCGCCGCACTGCTGAAAGTAGGTGAACTGCGTGATCTCAAGCCCGTCCAGCATCACCTGCCAGCCGACGCCCCAAGCGCCCAGCGTGGGAGACTCCCAGTTGTCTTCCTCAAAGCGAATATCGTGCTTCGACAGGTCGATTCCCATCGCCTCCAGGCTGCCCAGGTACAGGTCCAGCACATCGTCGGGCGAGGGCTTCAGAATCAGCTGAAACTGCTGATGCTTGTACAGGCGATTCGGGTTATCACCGTATCGGCCGTCCGCCGGCCGCCGGCTGGGCTGGACGTAGCCGACGCGGTAGGGCTTCGGCCCCAGCACGCGCAGAAACGTTTCCGGACACATCGTCCCCGCGCCGACCTCGGCGTCAAAGGGCTCTTGCATGATCACGCCGCGCTCAGCCCAGTAACGTTTGAGCGCGAACACGGTTTCTTGAAAGGAAGGCATCGCGAAGGAGTGTTCCTTTCAGGATAGCGGCCCGGAGCGCCTCACCACGGACACCACGCGGTCAAACAGGACGCTCAGCGTTTCCGCGTCCACGCCGGCTTCCACCACGCGCACCGGCGGAGCACCCGCCGGAAGGTTCGCCGCATCCTTCGCCGTCGTCAGCAGCGGATCTTTCAGACCGTGCAGGTCCTCCCGGCGATAGCGGTGATGATCGGGAAAGGCACGGAACCGGCGCACCGTCACTCCCGCGCGGCGGAGCGTGGCGAGAAACGACCCCGGATTGCCGATTCCACAGAACGCGTCATAGTCTCCGGGCGGCGGAGGATCGATCGCCGTCTTCTGCGGTGACAGAACCAGGCTGGCACGCCGCAGTGCCGATGGCGGCTCCCGCAGGCGCCCGGCGGGAAAGACGCCCCCTCCGGAGTGAGGGTCCAGCGGGTCGGTCAGCACCACGTCCAGGTCTCGCTCCAGACGCCAGTGCTGAAACCCGTCGTCCAACAAGAACACGTCGACGCGGTCCGCCATCGCCATGCCGTTGGCATAGCGGTCCGAACCGATGCCGACACACGCCACCTTCGCCCGCAGGTACAACTGCGCCTCATCGCCGGTCTGCTCCACCGGAGCGCTCTCTCCCGCCGCCAGCACCAGAGGGCGCCGCTCCCGGCGTCCGTAGCCGCGCGTCAGAATCCCGACGCGATAGCCCGCCTGATGCAGTTGCTGCGCCAGGGCCAGAACCACCGGCGTCTTGCCGACACCGCCCATCGCAATGCCGCCGATACTGATCACGGGCTTCGGCAGACGCAGTCGCCGCGTAAGCAGCCGGTCCAGCGCGACACCCCATAGCCAGAGCGCCTGCAGAGGACGCAGCAGCCACGCCAGGGGAGGATGCGTCAGCGGCGCGCCCAGTGCAACGGCAGCCGCCACGCGCCGGGTAACGCCTTGCCTGGACCGCGCCAGTGTTTCCGCGCGAAGGCCAAGCTCGCCCGGATCCTCGAAGAGTTCCCGCGCCACTGCGGCCAACTCCGCCGCGTCGCGCGCAGAGCGAACTGCCGCCGCCGCGCGGAACTCCGCATCAATCGCAGCGAAATTCTGCATGTGCGGGCCGGTGATGATCGGCCGCCCGAAGAACGCAGGCTCCAGAACATTGTGCCCGCCCCAGGTCACGATGGAGCCGCCCACAAAGACCACGGCATCCAAGGCGAACAGACTGGCCAGTTCGCCAATCGTGTCCAGCAGCAGCACGCGCGCGGTGCCGGCCAGTTGCGTGCGTCGTGCGAACGGGATGCCGCGCGTCTCCAGCAGTTGCGATGCCAGCGCGAATCGTTCGGGACGGCGCGGGGCGAGAATCAGCAGCGTGTCGGGCGGCATCTTCTGCCACGCGTCAATGACAATCTCCTCTTCATTGGGCGGCATGGTGGAAGCGGCGATGAAGATCCGCGGCCAACCCTGCGCCGCAATCCACTCCCGCAAGTCCGCCGCAATCTCGCGCGGAGCGGCAAAGTCGTACTTCAGATTGGTCTCTGTGCGCGGTTGAGAAACACCCAACTCACGGAAGCGCTCACAGTCGGTTGCACTTTGCGCGAGCACCAGATCGGGCAGCCGCAGCAACGGAGCGAAGAACCAGCGAAAGCGCCGGTAGCGGGGCCACGCGCGGTCGGAGATGCGGCCATTCAGAATCATCAGCGTTGCCCCGAACCGCTTCGCCTCTCGCCACAAGTTCGGCCAGATCTCCGTTTCGAGCACGACCACGGCCGCCGGACGCAGCCGCCGCAGAGCCCTGCGCACCATCCACGCATAGTCATAGGGCAGAAAGAAGACGCCGTCGGCCACACCCGACAGGCGCTGCTCCGCCATCTCGCGCCCGGCGAGAGTGGAACAGGAAACATACACCGGACGCTCTGGAAACCGGCTTCGCAGCTCACGGGTCACTTGCGCCGCGGCGATCACTTCCCCAACCGAAACGGCATGCAACCAAACTCCGCCGGGAATCGTCGAGCGGTAGGGCACGCCACCGAACCGTTCCCCGAGTCCGCGCGCATACCGGCGATCTCGAAGCAGTCGCGTCACAATGAAGACAAGAAAGGCGGGGAAGCCGACGATGAGCAGCAGCCGGTACACGGCCAATGTGAAGGCGATGGGCAAATTCGCGCTGGCGTTCCTGAGTATAGCCGCCCTGGCGGATGACCGGCTGCCCTTCCAGCCGAAGCCGGCGGCGGATTACGAGAACAAGGTGACGCTCGACCAGGTAACCATCGCCGTCGAGCCCTATGACACGCCCGAGAAGCGCAAGGCGGTCTTCGGGAAAGTACCGCTGGAGCAGTTCGGCGTGCTGCCGATGCTCGTCGTGATTCAGAACAGCCGCAAAGGCGTCCTGAACACGAAGTCGATCCGCGTCCGCTACCGCCCTCGCGCCGACCGGGAAATCGATGCGACGCCGGCGGCCGACGTTCCGTTCGTCGAAGGTCCCAGCAAGCCGCGTGTCGGCGGCTATCCCACGCCCTATCCGCTGCCGCTGCCGGAGCGCAAGAAGAAGATGAAGCTGAAGGCGTCCGAGATCGATGAGCGTGCCTGGGCCGCCCCGATGATCGAATCCGGCGACAGCGCCTACGGGTTCTTCTATTTCCGCACCGACTATCACGGTCCGGTCACAATCACCGTTTCCGGACTGCGCGACGCGGCCAGCGGCCAGGAGCTATTCTTCTTCGAACTGCCGCTGAACCACCGCTAGGGTCAGCAGCACTTCGCGCGGGCATACTTCGCCTTCAGACGGCACTCACTGAACCGGCGCCACTCCTCGCCGGAGTGCGTGCGTCCATGCAGCGCCAGATGCCGGGCGTAGGCCGTCTCATCGGACAGCTCCCGCAAAATGCCGACCACGATGGACCAAAGAGCGCGCATCGCTAGACCTCCTCCGCACGCAGCTTGCTCAGCACAAACGGAGCCTCCACCACTTTGTGCTCCCGTCCGCCGCTCAGGATCGAGATCCACAGCCGGATGGAGTCCAGCACGATCAGCGTCACCAGCACCAGGAACACGCCGCAGACCACCGCGTCCAGACGCTCATTGAAGATGAGCCGCTGCGTCTCGACGATCTTCGCCGGTGCGATCTTGCCTGCCGCCAGCAATCCCTCCAACTGCGACGCCCGGGCCAGGAACCCGACTCGCGGAATGTCGGAGAAGATCTTCTCCCATGCCGCCGTATAGCAAACCACCAGCAGCCAGCTCAAAGGAACGCAGGTCACCCACATATACCTGGCCCCGTGCATCTTGAGCAGAATCGTCGTTGCCACGCAAAGGGCCACGCTGGCCAGCAACTGATTCGCGATGCCGAACAGCGGCCACAGCGTGTTGATTCCACCCAGCGGGTCCAGCACGCCCTGGTATAGGAAGTAGCCCCAGGACAGCACCACAATCGCGCTGGTGATCAGCACTCCCGGCATCCAACTGGTGCGTCCCAGCGGCTTATAGAAGTGGCCCAGCAGATCCTGCAGCATGAACCGGCCGACGCGCGTGCCGGCGTCAATCACCGTCAGGATGAACAGCGCTTCAAACATGATCGCGAAGTGATACCAGAAGCCGAGAATGGCACGCTGCGCGTCCGGCGCGCGTCGCAACCCCTCGGCGAAGATGTGCGCCATGCCAAGCGCCAGCGAAGGCGCGCCGCCCGTCCGCGCAAACAGCGTCTCTTCTCCGACGTCCCTGGCCAGTCCGGACATCTGCTCCGGCGTCACCGGAAAGCCCCATGCGGAAATCGTCGCCGTGGCCGCGGCAGGAGTCGCGCCCACCACACCGCCCGGCGAGTTCACGGCGAAGTACACACCCGGCTCCAGAGATCCGGCGGCGATGATCGCCATGATGGCCACGAAGCCCTCCAGCAACATCGATCCGTAGCCCACCGGCCACGCATGCGACTCTCGCGCGATCAGCTTCGGTGTCGTGCCGGAACTGATCAGCGAATGGAAGCCCGAGATCGCTCCGCAGGCGATCGTGATGAAGCAGAACGGAAACACCTTGCCCGCGAAGATCGGCCCCGTGCCGTCCACAAATCGCGTGACAGCGGGCAGTTGCATCTCCGGCCGCACAAACAAAATGCCGACACCGAGCATCAACACCACGCCCAGTTTCACGAATGTCGACAGATAATCCCGCGGCGCCAGCAGCAGCCATACCGGCAACGCGCTGGCGGCAAAGCCGTAGCAGATGATCGCAACCGCCAGCGCCACGCCGCCCATCGTGAACCACGGCGCCAGCGCCGGATTGTGCGCCACCCATTCGCCCGCAAAGATGCTGCCCAGCACCAGAACAAACCCGATCGCCGAAACCTCCAGCACCTTGCCCGGACGCAGATAGCGCAGGTACAGCCCCATGAAGATCGCAATCGGCATCGTCGCCGCGATCGTGAACGTGCCCCACGGCGAGCCCTTCAGCGCATTCACCACCACCAGCGCCACCACGGCCAGCAGAATCACCATGATGAAGAAGACCGTGATCAGCGCCGTCATCCCGCCCAGCCGCCCGATCTCCTCGCGCGCCATCTGCCCAAGGCTCTTGCCGTCGCGCCGCATGGAGCAGAACAGAATCACGAAATCCTGCACCGCGCCGCCCAGCAAACACCCCAGAATGATCCAGATCGTACCCGGCAAGTAGCCGAACTGCGCCGCCAGCGTGGGTCCCACCAGCGGCCCCGGTCCCGCGATCGCCGCGAAGTGATGGCCGAAGACGATCCACTTGTTCGTCGGCTCAAAATCGATTCCATTGCGCAACCGTTCGGCCGGCGTCGCGCGGCGATCGTCCAACAGCATCACCTTCGTCGCGATGAACTTGCCGTAGAACCGGAAGCCGACAATCCAGATGGCGGCACTCGCCACCACCAGCCACATCGAATTGACAGGCTCTCCCCGATTGATCGCAATCGCCGAAAGCGCATACGCGCCGACAATGGCAAGCACCGTCCACAGCCCGTAGCCGAGCAATTTGTGCATAGTTTCGAATTGTATCTATCGGGAACGGGGGGGAGTGCCGGCGCCGTCACGCCTCCCGCATTCCGCGCGCTGGCAGTGGCATGATAGTTCCGCATGACTGACTGGACTCGCGCCGCCGCCCTCGCCGGTGTGGCGGAAACACCGAATGTGACCGCGCCGCTGGAGGCAGTGGAGAAAGCGTTTGACGAGTTGAAGGCCCGCGTGGCCGCGCCGCCGTCCATGGCCGTTCGCTTCGCCCCGGCTTCGGAGAACCGGCAGTGACGCTGGCACAGGCAGCGGCCCGTCTCCGCAAGCGCGAGGTCTCTTCCGTGGAGCTGACGCAGCAGTGTCTGGCGCGCATCGAGTCGGTCAACCCGGCGCTCAACGCCTTCCTCACCGTCACGGCGGAGCAGGCCCTCGCCTCCGCTCAGGAACGGGACCGCGAACTTGCACGTGGCGTTGATCGCGGCCCGCTGCACGGCATTCCGATCGCCCTGAAAGATATCTTCGCCACGAAAGGCGTCCGCACCACCAACGGCTCCAAGCTGTACGAGAATCACGTTCCGGAGCAGGACGCCATCGTCGTGGAGCGCCTGGCGGAAGCAGGCGCTGTCTCGTTGGGCAAGGTCGGGCTGCACGAGCTGGCCTACGGCATCACGTCCAACAATCCTTGGTTCGGCGCGATTCGCAATCCTTGGGATCCGTCCCGTATCCCCGGCGGCTCCAGCGGCGGCTCCGGCGTCGCGGTCGCGGCCGGCATGGCCTACATGGCAATGGGCACCGATACCGGCGGATCGATTCGCATTCCCGCCTCGTTCTGCGGCATCGCCGGCTTGAAGCCCACCTACGGCCGCGTGCCCACCGAAGGCTGCATGCCGCTCGGCTTCTCGCTGGACCACATGGGTCCGATGACGCGCACCATTCGCGATACGGCCCTCTCGATGGAGGCGCTTCTTCCGGGCGAGTCCTTTGCAGTCGGGCAGGACGTGCGCCTGGACGGCGTGCGTGTCGGCATCCCCACCAACTTCTTCTTCGACCGCGTTGACCCCGAGATCGCGGCGGCAATCCGCGTAGCGGCCGATGCCTTGCGCGAGGCCGGCGCCACTCTCCATGAGGTCCACGTCGATGCCGTCGAGGACCTGGTCACCGTGGCCCGCATCATCCTTCTCTGTGAGGCCGCCGATGCCGTCGGCGATTACTGGCACCGGCGCGAGGACTTCGGCAAGGACGTTCTCACTCTGTTTGACCAGGGACGCCTCATTCCCGCCACTACCTACATCCGCGCACAGCGTCTCCGTCAGGAACTGGCCCAACGCTTCGTGAAGGTCTTCACGCAGTGCGACTGCCTGCTGACGCCCACCACGCCCGTCACCGCGGCCGAGATTGGCCAGCAGACCATCGAGATCAGCGGCGTTGCGGAAGACACGCGCCTTGCCTCCACGCGACTCGTGCGCCCGATCAACGTCACCGGCGCTCCCGCGCTTTCCCTGTGGGCCGGCAAGACGCGCGCCGGGATGCCGATCGGCGCACAGTTGATCGGACCTGCGGATTCCGACGCCAAACTGCTCCGCATCGCGACGGCCATTGAAGATCGCATCCCGCAGCAGGCTCCGCCGGAGCTTTAGCGCTGCGTCAGCCGCGCGCTCTGGCACAATGAACCTCGTGAAAACGCTTCTCGCCATCGCGGTCGGCGCCTCGCTGCTTTCGGCGCAGACGATCGCATCGAAGGTCGGCACGGCACAGCCCCAACGCGGCTTCTTCCACTTCTGGTGGGATGCCAAGGCTGGCCGGCTCTGGCTGGATGTCGACAAGCTCGATCGCGAATTTCTCTACTACCACTCGCTGCCCGCCGGCGTCGGCTCCAACGATCTCGGTCTCGACCGCGGACAAGTCAATGAGTCACACGTCGTCCGCTTCGTTCGCGCCGGAAATCGCCTGCTGCTGATCGAGTCCAACTACAGCTATCGCGCCAACTCCCGCGATGCCGAAGAACGCCGCGCCGTGGAAGAGTCCTTCGCCAAGTCCGTCCTTTGGGGTTTTGAGATCGCCGCCGAAGAGCCGGGCCATCTGTTGATTGACCTCACCCCGTTCATCGTCCGCGATGCCGTCAGCGTCGCTCAGCGCCTGTCGCAGGCGCGCCAGGGCACCTACCGGTTCGATGCGTCGCGCTCCGCCGTCAACATGGACCGGACAAAGACGTTCCCGCGCAACACGGAGTTCGACGCCATCGTCACGCTCACCGGAGACCAGCCGGGAAACTTCGTCCGACAAGTGACGCCCACACCGGAAGCGATCACCGTCCGCCAGCACGCCAGCTTTGTCGAACTGCCGGACGCTGGCTTTGAGCCGCGCGAGTTTGATCCGCGCGCCGGCTTCTTCGCGACACGCTACTACGATTTCGCCGCGCCCATCGATCAGCCTCTCGTGAAGCGCTTCGTGCTGCGGCATCGCCTGAAGAAAGGCGGCCGCCTGACCTATTACCTGGACCGTGGCGCCCCGGAACCCGTACGGACGGCACTGCTGGAAGGCGCGCGCTGGTGGTCCCAGGCCTTTGAGGCGGCCGGCTTTCCCGATGCCTTCCACGTCGAGCTGATGCCCGAAGGCGCCGATTCCATGGACGTCCGCTACAACGTCATTCAGTGGGTCCATCGCGCCACTAGAGGCTGGTCCTACGGCACCGCCGTTGAAGATCCCCGCACCGGAGAGATCCTCAAGGGCCACGTCACGCTGGATTCGCTTCGCGTCCGCCAGGACTTCCTGATTGGCGAAGGTCTTCTTGCGCCGTACGAAGCCGGAAAACCGGTCGACCCCAAAGTACTCGAAATGTGCCTTGCCCGTCTGCGCCAACTCTCCGCCCACGAAATCGGCCACACGCTGGGCCTGGGGCACAGCTATGCGGCGTCCACCTACGGACGCGGTTCCGTCATGGACTACCCGCACCCGCTCATCACGCTTCCCGATGGAGATGGCGCGCCCGAAGCATCCAACGCCTACGCCACCGGAATCGGCGAGTGGGACAAGGTCGCCATCGCCTGGGGCTACGGCGACAACACACCGGAGCAGCGCCGCAAGATCCTCGACGACGCCCACCGGCGTGGCGTTTACTTTCTCACCGATGCCGACGGCCGTCCGGAGGGTTCCGCGCACCCGCATACGCATCTCTGGGATAACGGCGAGAATGCCGTCGCGGAGTTGAAGCGAATGATCGCGCTCCGTCGCCGCGTCCTGCAGCGCTTCGGTGAACGCAGCATCCCCGTCTGGGCGCCGATGGCGACGCTCGAAGATGCCCTGGTGCCCACCTACTTCCTCACGCGCTACCAGGTCGAAGCCGCCAGCAAAGTCATCGGTGGATTGAACTATCGCTATGCCTTGCGCGGCGACGGTCAGATCACGACTGAGTTGCTGCCGCCGGCCACACAGATGGCGGCTCTGGACGCTGTGCTGGAAACCTTGAAGACGGACTTCCTCGCTCTCCCGGAACGCATCGTGCGCCTGATTCCGCCCCGCCCTGCCGGTTACGATGCCAGCCGCGAACTCTTCCGCCGCCGCACCGGTCTCACGTTCGATAGCCTGGCCCCGGCCGAAGCCTCAGCCGCCATTACCGCGCGCCTGTTGCTGAACCCGCAGCGGGCCGCGCGCCTGGTGCAACACCATGGCCGCGATGCCGGGCAGCCGTCGCTGGAATCCGTGCTCGACCGTGTCCTCGCGCTCACCGCGCAGCCCGGCGAAGTGGGCCATCTCACCCGGCACGCCCTCATCACGCAGACCATGCATCTTGCCGCGGACTCCTCCACTTCGCCGCGCGTCCGCGAAATCACACGCTCGAAGCTGTCCGCCTGGGCCACGCGCAATCCGGCCTATGCCGCCGAAGTGAAAAAGTTCCTGGACAATCCGAAGGAGTTCCCCCCACCCACATTGGTGGAGGCGCCACCCGGCCAACCCATCGGGATGTGCTCTCGCGGGAACTAGCGCTTTGCGGGCGCCGCGCGCTTCTTCGCTGGCGCCGCGTGCCGCCGCTGCGGCTTGTGGAATAGCCGGCCAATGGAACGCTGCAGCTCCTTGAAGATCTGATCCGGACTCTTCGTCGCGTCGATCACCGTGAAGTCATACTGACGCGCCATCCGGTCCAGCGCCTGGATCACGCGCGCCTGATACTTCACGAAGCTCTCGAACATGTCCGCGCCGAAGCGCATGTCCATGCCGCTTTCCCAGAAATCGAACCGCCCCCGCCCCATCACCACGCGCGGCACCAGCGTCGGCACCTCGGCGCGTAAGTAGTACACCGCGTGCGGCACCAGCGCGAAGCCCGCCAGTTTCTCCAGCCACAGACGGTCCTCGCCCCGGGCGATCGCGCGCGCCATCAGCGAAAAGAAGTACCGGTCCGTCAGCACCACGAAGCCCGCACGCAGCGCCGGAATGATCTCGTTCTCCAGACGGTCTGCAAAGTCCGTCGTGTAGAACAGCGTCATCGTCACCGGACCCAGCGTATTGCCCAGCTTCGCGTCCTGAATGCCCTTGCCCGCCAGTGCCGACCGCGCCAGCCCCGTGTCCATCACCGCGTGGCCTTCATGCTCCAGCCACGCGCGCAGCCGCGACACCTGCGTGGAGCGTCCCACCGCGTCCGGACCCTCGATCACAATCAGCTTGCCCTGCAGCTCGCCCAAATCGACGCCCGGCAGCGGCTCACTATAGAACTGCAGTGGTTGTCTCGGCTCCATTGTCCTCTCCCTTTCCACCGCCCAGCCGCAGAACACCCTTGCGCAGGCTCTCGCCGATCTCCGCCGTGACGATGCGCCGCATCTCCTTCTGCTGGTCTTCAATACTCTTCGTGGCATCGATGACGTGAAAGCCCATCTCCTCGGCCATCGCGTCGTACTCCTCGAGAATGCGCCCCTGAAACAGGCGAAAGCTCTCTTCGATGTTCCGGCTCAAGCCCAGGTCCATGCCCGCCTCGTAGTACTTCAATGCATCGCGTCCACCCAGAATCCGGCCCAGCGCGATATCCAGCGGCACGCGGAAATAGAACGCAATCGACGGCTTCACGGCAAACCGGTATAGGTTCCGCACCCACCTCCGGCTGACACCGCGCACCACGTCGCGCGCATACGCCGTATACGCGTAGCGATCCGCGCACACGATCGCACCCGCCTTCAACAGCGGCGTGATGTAGGTCTCCAGACGATCAGCAAAGTCGGTTGCGTGAATCAGGCTGAACGTCGCCGGCGTGAACATCTCTTTCTTCTTGCCGCGCTTCGTGGTTTCTCGCACCAGTGGAGAGCTGTTCCACTCGCTGAACGCCACTGCCAGTCCTTCCGATCGAAGCCACTGGCTGAGCAAGGAGATCTGTGTCGATTTGCCGGATCCGTCAATGCCTTCGACCACAATCAACTTGCCGCGATAGCGGTTGGGCCGGAAGTAAGACATGTTGGGAGCGATCTCTATTATAGAGAACGTGCCCCAATACGCGGCAGTCGATATCGGTAGCAACTCGCTTCGTCTCCTCGTGGCCGAAGCCAGCCTGCATGAGCCGCTGCCCCGCCTCACCCGCATTGCCGAAGACCGCGAAGTCACTCGCCTCGGCCAGAGCGTCTTCTCCTCCGGAAAAGTCGATCAGAAGTCGATCGACAACGTCTGCCGCGTGCTGACGCGCATGCGCGGACTCTACCAGCAGTACGAAATCGCCGGTGTGCGCGTCGTCGCCACCAGCGCCATCCGCGACACCAGCAATCAGGCGGAGTTCCTCACCCAAGCCTCCGCCGCCGTCGGCGCCCCCGTCGAGATCATCTCCGGTCAGGAAGAGGCGCGCCTGATCCACCTTGGCGTGCAGGCCGTTTGGCCCCACCCCGATCAGCGCGTCCTCATTGTCGACGTCGGCGGCGGCAGCGCGGAACTGATCGCCTCGGATCGCGGCCGCATCGAAACCGCCTTCTCCCGTCCCCTGGGCGCCGTCCGACTGCAGTCCGTCTTCCTGCAAGATGACCCGCCGCAGCAGGAGCAACTGCTGCGCCTTCGCTCCTTCATCCAGGAAAAGCTGGCGGTCACGCTTCCCAAGCTGTCCGACCAGCCCTATGACCGCCTGATCTCCACGTCGGCCAGCGCCGCCGCCATCGTATCGGCAGTCTCCAAAGTGCCCCGCACGCGCCGCGACACCATTGACCGCCGGCGCGCCTCCACGGCCGCCATTCGCAAGCTGTACCGTGACCTTGCCGCAAAGCCGCTTGCGCAACGCCGCCGCACACTCGGCATCGGACCGCGCCGCGCCGAGATCATCGTCCCCGGCATCGCTGTCTTTCTCAGCGTGCTCGAAACCTTTCATCTCCCCGCCATGCACTACTGCGCCGCAGGCGTGCGCGACGGTATCATCGCCGACCTCGCGCTCCGCCGCGTCGGCCATGAACGCTCCACGCTTTCCCCGGAACAGCGCCGCGTCGTACAGGCTCTCGCCCGCCGCTACGGCGTCGACGTGCGCCACTCCCGCAAAATCGTCGACTTCGGTCACAGCCTGTTCCAGTCCCTGGCCGCCCTGCACCGCTTGCCGCCTTACTTCGGCAAACTGCTGGAAGCCGCCTGCTACCTCGCCAACGTCGGCCACTACATCAGTGACACCAGCCATCACAAGCACTCCCAGTACGTGATCGTGAACTCGGATCTGGCAGGCTTCACGCAGGCCGAACGCGGCTTTCTCGCGCTGCTCTGCCGCTACCATCGCAAGGCTTTGCCGGGTGCGCGCCATGCCGATTTTCAGGCGCTTGCCCCGGAAGCACGCCGCGCCCTGCTTCTCCTGGTTCCTCTTCTGCGCCTCGCCATTGGGCTCGACCGTGCGGAGGAACCGCACGTGCACGCCGTTTCCGCCGAACTGACCAGCACCTCCGTCACCCTCACGCTTCGCGCCCACGGCGACACCGGGCTGGAACAGTGGGCCTTGGAACGCGTCAGCGAGCCCTTCCGTCTCATCTACCGGCGGTCATTGTCCGTGAAGGTGGAGCGCGCATGAGCACAGGACGGGTCCTTTCGGCCATGGAAGTGGATCGATTCGCGAGAGAGCAGGCCGCCCGCCGCCTCGCGCGCGTCGCCTTTGAAGTGCGCCGCATCCTTCGCAGCGGCCCCACCGAGGCCGCCGTCCACGATTTCCGCGTCGCCACCCGCCGGTTCCGCGCCGCCCTCGACGTCTTTCAGGACTACTTCCCCCGCGCGGAACGCCGCTACGTCAAGAAGCAGATTCGCCAGGTCTTCGCCTTGGCCGGCGAGGTTCGCAATCGGGACATCGCCACTGATCTCATTCACGAGGTCGCCCCAGGCGAGGCCGCCCGCCTCACCGCGGAACGGCAGAAACAGGAGCGGCTCTTCGTCGACGCCTTGCGCGGTTGGGCACGCCGCGGCTTCTCTGCCCGCTGGCGCGAAAGGCTTGCGCTGCCATGATCGCGCGCCCCGTTACGGTCACCGCCGCCGCGCAGGACATGCTGCCTGCGCTTGCCGGGAAGTTCTTCAAAAAGGGCCGCAAGGCGGTCAAGCGCGGTGACCTCGAAACCCTGCATGAGTTCCGCATCGCCGCCAAACGCTTTCGCTACGCACTGGAACTCTTCGCACCCCTCTACGGCCCAAGCTTCGACCAACGGCTCCGCCAGCTCAAGAAGCTTCAGGACGACCTCGGCCAGTTGAACGACATCGCCACCACCCGGACCCTCACCAGCGGCCAGCCCGTTAACAGCTTCCTCGAAGCACGCGAGACCGAGGTCCGGCAGTCGTTCGCCAAGCATTGGGAAGCCGCCTTCGCCAGCGAAGTCGCGCAAGCGCGGTGGCTGCGCTATCTTGCCCGTCCGCAGGGGGCCACCCCACCGCGCCGCCGCTCCCTTCCGCGAAAGTCCGCCAAGCTGGACGCGCCGGAAGCCCCGTTGTAAACTGATGAATGGCCTCACTTGCTGGGAGGTCGTCTAATGGTAGGACTGCAGATTCTGGTTCTGCGTATCGGGGTTCGAGTCCCTGCCTCCCAGCCAACACGTCCCCTGTCATGTCTCCCCTGTTCCGCAAGCTGAACCATCGCGGACAACCCGTTCTCCACATCCTGAACGCGCCGGAATCCTTCGCGCCGGAAACGGCCGCGCTGGACGCCGACGTGCGCCGCGAGGTCACCAGCCCGGTGCACTTCGCCCTCGCCTTCGTCCTGTCCAAGGCGGAAGTCGATCAGGCTGCCGCCCGGCTCACTGCCGCCGCCGAGGGCGATGCCATTCTCTGGTTTGCCTATCCGAAGGGCACCTCAAAGCGATATCGCTGCGACTTTGACCGCGACCGCGGGTGGGACCTTCTCGGGCAAGCCGGCTGGGAAGCCGTTCGGCAGGTGGCCATCGACGAGGACTGGTCCGCCCTCCGCTTCCGCCGCGTCTCCTTCATCGCCAAGCTGACACGGGACCCCAAGCGTGCCGCCTCCGCAGAGGGCAAGCGCCGTACCACCGGCCGCGCGACTCGCTAGTCCAAGCCCTCCTTCAGCGCGTCGATCAACTCCCGCACCAGAAATCCCTCCCGCCCCGCCCGCGCCGCACAGTCCGCCGCAAGGCGCCGCAGGCAACGGATGCGATCCTCCTCGTCTCCCGCTTCTTCCGCCGTGAGAAACGTCCCGATTCCCGGCCGCGCCGCCAGCACACCCCGAACCTCCAACTCCCGGTAGGCCCGTTGCACCGTGTTGGGATTCAGCGACAGGTGCGCCGCCAAACGACGAACCGGGGGGAGACGATCGCCCTCCCGAAGCCTGCCCTGCGCCCGCAAAGCCAGCACTTGATCGATCAATTGGCGAAACGCGGGCACACCGGTCGTTGGATCGCAATGGAAGGAAATCAGGAGCACGCCCACTAGTGTATGAACCGGCCCATACACTCTCCGGAGAACTTTTCCTGGCCCGCCCACTAAACCTATGGCGTGACTGGTCGATCTCTATCCATGACGAGGCGCAATGGCCGAAACCGATCTGAACACGCAACCCGCTGCCGAATCTTTTCTCGCGGTGGTGGACCAAGTCTTGGAAGAGCAGGCAGGAGGCGACTTGCGGACCTTGGGTGAAGTGCTTGCGGAAGAGTCCCTTCCCGCGGCGGATCCCGCCACGCCGGTGGTCTCCACGGGCTGGCACGCTCTGGAGCAGGAGTTAGCCCATACGCAGGAGCAGGTCGCGACGGTCTTCGGCGCCTTGGAACAGGCCGTCGACGCCTTGCGCGACCGGCTTGCCGAGCGGCCGGAGCAGGCCGCCGCGGCAGTCGACGCTTCGTTTGCCAACGAGCTGTCGGGACGCGTCGATCAGGTGCTGGCGGAGCTGCGCGCTCTGCCGCAGAGTTTCCCCGCCCCCGCCGCGCCGGAGCCGGTGGCGCCCCTTCTGGAGCAGATCGCCGAGGAAGTTCGCGCGCTCCGTCCCACATCCGACTCACAGCCGCCCGCTTGGGAGCCGCTGCTGGAACGTCTGGCGGCGGACCTCGAAAAGCTGCAACCCGCCACGGCGGAGTCACTGCTGCCCCAGTTGCAACCGATTCTCGACCGCATTGCCGAGGCGCAGCCCGCCCTGACGCCGGAAGCGCTGCTGCCCCATCTGGAGCCCCTGGTCGAACGCATCGCCAGCGAAGTGCAGGCCGCCAAGCCGGAGCCGGTTCTCCCCACCCTGGAACCGATGCTGGAGCGCATGTCGGAAGAGATCCGCGCGCTGAAGTCGGATGCGCCGCAGGAGTCTCTGGCGCCCGTCATTGAGCAACTTGCCGCCGAGATTCGCGGGCTGAAGCAGCCGGGCGATTCGCCGTCGGGAGAAGCCAACACCGCTGCCGTCCTCGAAGCCGTTTCCTCACAGATGCGCGGTCAGCTCGAAGAGAGCGTCGTCGCCAAGCTGGAGTCCGTGGCCGCACAGGTCACCGCCCTCGAGCAGCGCATCAGCGAGATGGGCACCGGTACCGACAACCTGGTCACGGAGCTCGCCACGGAACTGCGCTCCTTGCGCGACCGCATCGATCAGGTCGGCGGACAGGCGACGCAAGCCACCCCACCCTCGATCGACCTGGAGCAGTTTGCCCAGTCGCTCCAAGCCGCCTTTGAGGAGCTCGACCGCCGCATCAAGACCGAGCTCAAGTCCGAGATCGAAACGGTGGTCAGCGCCCGCATCGGCCTGATTGCCGACTCTCTCCGCCAGGAGGGCGAGGCTGCTTCCCGCAAGCAGGGTCGAGCCGTTCGTCGCGAACTCGACCGCGTACTCTACGTTCTGCTCGGCACCCTCAGCCTCGTCACCGCCGGCGGCGCCTGGCTCGCCTTCCGCTAAGCCGTACGCCGACGCCCGGCGGAGGCCGTCAGCAGCCCGCAGGCCACCGCCAAGCCGCCCAGCGACGCTGCCACCAGCGCGTTCGGCTCATGACCTTCGCTGCCCCACGGCCGCGCCATCCCGTGCTGCTCCTCCAACTCCGCCGCCCCCCAGCCACCCGGAGCTACTGCCGGCTTTTCGAGCTCCCAGTCATACAACGGCAGCCGGTTCAACGCCGCTTCGATCGCCTCCGGTCGAGCCTGCTCGCTCAGCTTTCCCGCGCCCGTTTCCCACTGCTCAATCGGGCTTGCCTCCAGGGAAATTGCCGCCGCCAACGTGAGTAGTTGTTTCTTCATTTGTTTGTCTGCTCACTAAGGCAGTGGCCCCCACCTCCCCACGCTCTCTCCGGAAACACACTTCGTCTCAAATTGATTCCACTCGGACTGAACTTCAGCGGGTATAGTCGAGAGGAATGGCTAGAGAGTATTCCCTTGTCCCCCGAAGCGTACCCCGCGTTGAGACCAAGTTCCGCCGCATCGTCACCCCGTTCCCCGTTCCGGAATCGCTCCCGATCATCGAGGCGCTTCACGCCGCGGAACCCCTCGCCATGCGCGGTCAACCGCCCGTCGTCTGGGACCACGCCGAGGGCTTCCAGGTCTCCGACAAGTGGGGCAACACCTGGATCGACTGGTCCAGCGGCGTCCTGGTCACCAACGCCGGACACGGCCGCCCGGAAATCATCGCCGCCATCAAGGCGCAAGCCGACGCCAAGCTGCTGACCAACTACTGCTTCCCCAGCGAAATCCGCGCTCGCCTGGTCACGCGCCTCGCCGAACTGATGCCGGAGCCGATGAAGAAGATCTTCCTCCTCACCACGGGCTCGGAAACCGTCGAATGCGCCATCAAGCTCTGCCGTGCCCACGGCCTCAAGGCAGGTGGCCGCCGCAAGAACGTCATCGTCAGCTTCGACAAAGCCTTCCACGGCCGCACGCTTGGCAGCCAGCAGGCAGGCGGCATCCCCGCGCTGAAGGAGTGGATCGTCAACCGTGACCCCGGCTTCGTCCAGGTTCCGTTCCCCGACGGCTTCCGCACCCCCGACACTTCGTTCGAGTTCTTTCTGAAGAGCCTTCGCGAAGCCGGCGCCGACCCGGCCGATGTCGCCGGCGTCATCCTCGAGACCTACCAGGGCGGCAGCGCTTCCTTCGCTCCGCCTGCCTACATGAAGCAGTTGCGCGAATGGTGCACCGGACAACGCGCCCTGCTCGTCTGCGACGAAGTGCAGGCCGGCTTCGGACGCACCGGCACGCTGTGGGGCTTCGAACACTACGGCATCGTTCCGGACCTCACCACCTGGGGCAAGGGCGTGTCCAGTTCCCTGCCCCTGGCCTTCGTCGCCGGCCGTCCCGACGTGATGGACCTGTTTCCCGCCGGCTCCATGACCTCGACGCACACCGGCAACCCGGTCTGCTGTGCCGCTGCGCTGGCCTCAATCGACATCGTCCTCCGCGAGAACCTGGCCGACAATGCCGCCCGCATGGGAGACCTGCTCCATCGCCGCCTTCACGCCATGAAGTCGCGCTTCCGCGAGATCGGCTGCGTCGACGGGAAAGGCCTGGTGGCAGGCGTCGCCTGCGTCAAGCCCGGCACCATGGAACCGGACGGCGACCTCGCCTTCGACATCATCCGCCGCTCCATTGAGAAAGGTCTGCTGATGTTCTCGCCCGTCGGCTTCGGCGGCGGGACGGTGAAGATCTCGCCGCCGCTGGTGATCACCGAAGAGGCGCTCCAGGAACTG
>CAYNDS010000079.1:0-2471 GCA_964395885.1 uncultured Solibacteraceae bacterium
TCCCTACACGGAAGCGTGGCGGCGGTTCGGGCTGGAAACACCGAAGCCGAACGCGATCCTCGCCATCTCCGCCCATTGGTACCTTCCGGGCAACAGCGTCACCATCTCGACATCACCGCGCACGATTCACGACTTTGGCGGCTTTCCGCCGGAACTCTACCAGGTGACGTACCCCGCACCCGGTGATCCGCAACTGGCGCGCCGCGTTCAGCAGTTGCTCGCTCCTTTGACGGTGACGCTTGACGACTCCTGGGGGCTCGATCACGGCACCTGGTCCGTCCTGCTGCATGCGTATCCGGAAGCGCAAATCCCCGTGGTGCAGCTCAGCATCAATCAGGCGCAGCCCGCCGCGTTTCACTACGATCTTGGCCGCCGGCTGGCCCCGCTGCGCGAGGAAGGCGTCCTGATCACCGGCAGCGGAAACCTGGTCCACAACCTGCGCGCCTACGCGTGGCGGCAGCCACTGGCGCAGCCCTACCACTGGGCCACGCAGTTTGAGCTCTCCGCAAGACAGAAGCTGGTGGACGGGGACTTTGAGCCGCTCATCCACTACCAGAAGCTGGGCCAGGAGGCGATGCTTTCGATTCCCACGCCGGAGCACTACCTGCCGCTGCTCTACATCGCGGGAACCCGCCAACCGGGCGAGCAGATCACGTTCCCGGTCGAAGGAATCGAAGGGGGATCGGTGTCGATGCTATCAGTCCGCATCGGGGGGCCCGCAACAGTGTCGGCGTGATGCGCGCCTTGCCCCCTGCGCGCGTCACCACACGAAGCGGATGCGATCAGCAGACCGTCGGCGGCGGGCATTCGCGCAGGGAGTGAGAAGGTCGACCCGAGCGTTCCGAAGTACCAGGGGCGGCCCTCACACTGCCCCGCTTTCGTCACGGGTTCGTGAGCGCTGCGCTACAGGCAACTGAGTCGGCAGTTGGGGCTGGCAATTGCAACACGCGACTGAGCGCTTGCCCTTGGGGAGACCGTTCCCACCGGATTGCCACCCGAAGAAGTGCGTCTAGGTCGGGAGACGATCGCAAGTACATTGGCCACTTCATGGTTCGGGTTCGCGGCGCGGAGTTGCTCCGCCGCCTTCAGCAGATAGCCTGCCAGGCGAAGAAATGTGATCTCGCTCTTTGAAGGCAACTGCCTTCTGGGCTTGCTTCAGCCTGTCGCCGAGAACGTCATTCTTGGACTTCACCTCGCAAAACAGCAACAACTCGCCTGTGCGGCTCACGCTGAAGTCTGGCGTCTTTTCCTGACCACGCGGAATGCGCCTCACCTCCAGGTCCAAGGAGCGGAGATACCGCGCCACGCGCTCTTCTGCACCTTCCGAGAGTTCCACTGCGGCTTCCGGTGAGATCATTGGCCGACCCTATCGGCCCATCACCCGCAAGCCATCCCGCAATGGAGTCGCGCCCGGCTGCGCGACTGTGTCGCCTGCCTTCACTCCCTCCAGCACCTGCACGCGTGTCAGGCTGGCGATGCCCAGCTGGACCACGCGCCAGCGCAGCGTTTCGCCCTCGACGACATAGACGCCGGTTTGCCCGTTCTCCCGCAGCACCACTTCCTTCGGAAGCGTCAACGCGTTCTCGGCCACCTGGCTCCGGATCGAGGCGGTGATGTTCACGCCCGGCAGCAGCGTGTGGTCCCGGTTATCGATGCGGCACGTCACCTCGCCCACCTGCCGTGTGCCGAGGGCGACAATCTGCGTCGGCACCTTCTCCACCGCGCCGGTCCACTGCCGGCCGGGCAGGGCGTCCCAGGTGATCGTCACCGGCATGCCGGCCTTCACCCGCCCGAGTTCCGGCTCATCGACGTAGACCACCACCTTCAGTTCGTCCAACACGCCGATGTTGGCGATGAGCGTGCCGGGTGTCACAAACGTGCCGGCGCGCGCATCCAGTTGATAGACCTCGCCGGCGATCGGCGCACGGATCGAGGCCAGTGCCATCTGCCGCCGCGCCAGCGCCGCCGCGGCTTCGGCATCACGCAGGCGGCCGCGCGCCGCGGCAAGGTCCGGCGGATTCACCAGTGCCCCGCGCCGCGATTCGAAGCCCCGGATCTGCGCCATGGCACGGTCCAGACGGTCGCGAGCGTCCTGCACTTCAATCCGCGTGGCGGCTTTCTTCTGCTCCAGTCGCGACAGCACTTCCCAATCGCGCTGCGCCTGCTCGCGATCCAACTGCGCCCGCCGCAAACCGGTTTCGATCTCGGCGAACTCCGCCGGGCGGCCACCTTTCTCCAGCGTCTCGATGTCCGCCCGCGCCTGCGCAATTCGGGCTTCGGCTGCCGCCAGCGCCGCGCGCGGCTCTCGCGCTTCGATGGTCGCCAGCACCTGTCCGGAAGCGACACGTTGCCCGCGTGCCACCGGCACGGTGTCGATCAATCCCTCGAATTCCGCCCGCGCACTGGCCCAGGTGACGGGCTCCGCCTTGCCGTTGGTGGAAATGACATTCTCGACCCGCCCCATCGTCGGG
>CAYNDS010000079.1:2481-18424 GCA_964395885.1 uncultured Solibacteraceae bacterium
GGTCACTTCCGGCGGTCGAGAACCGCGCAACCAGGTCCAGCCAAGACCCGCGGCCGCCAGCAGCGCGACGGCCAAACCCAAGCGTTTCCACACGATATTCAGGCTAGCAAGCCCGCGGAATGCGCCAGTAGCAAACGGCACTCTTCGGCGTGAATGGCCGCCGCCTGCCGCTCCTGCTCTCCTCCCGGCGTCAGGTCCTGGCAGAACTCGTTGAACGCCGCCGGGTCCCAGGCTCCGCGGAGGGGATAGCCGGCGCTCAGCGCAAACTTCGCCACGTCGGCGAAGATCCGGTGCCGCCCCGATTGCCGGAACCAGTAGTTGGAATTCCAGTAGTCCGGCTCCATCCGGTGCACCAGCGCGTGCCAGTAGCTGGTCTCCGGCGTCGCCAGGGAATCCACCGTATGGTGCGCCGCGTTCCAGTCGCCGGCATGCAGCAGCAGTCCGCACAGAACGCCCGCGGATGAAGGACACCCGGGCGGGATCGCCTGCTCCAGCGCCGCCCGGTCCGCGGCACGGTGTGCGCGGCTGAGACTGACGCGGGCGCCCGGCAGGCCCGCCCGTGCCAGCAGGTCGTCCACCGTCACGCGCGGTTCTCCTTCACGATGCGCTCGATCGTTTCCATCGCCAGATCGTCGATCCACGTCTCGCCGCAGCGCAGGCACTTCAGCGCGGGCACGTTCTCGATTTCGAACATCTCCTCGCCCACCGGCACGGAATGCGTGATCATCTGCTCCACCAGCGGATCGCGGCACGCGGAGCAATGCGTGGGAATCGCCATGCCCTATCCTAAGCACGGTGGCGATGCGGGCGCTGGTCTTGTCCGGAGGAGGCTTTTTCGGGGCGTATCAGGCGGGTGCGTGGCGCACGCTGGAGGGCCACTATGACCCGGACCTGGTCGTGGGCGCCAGTGCCGGCGGCTTGAACGCCTGGGCGATTGCCGGCGGCGTCTCCGGCGAAGATCTCGTGCGGCTGTGGCTGGATCCGAAGTTCGCGCAGATGCCCGCCCTGCAACTGCCACGGTCCGCGCGGCACGGCTTCTTTGAAGACGCGCCGTTGAACCGGCTGTGCCAAGAGGTGGCGGCGTCTTTCCGTCCCCGCCGCCAGGTCGCCCTCACCCTGACGCGGATGTGGAACTGCAAGCCGGAAGTGGTCACAACGGAGGCGATCACCTGGCGGCACCTTGCGGCATCCTGTGCCGTGCCGGGCTTCTTCTCACAGGTGGAGATCGACGGCTTGGCCTATGCCGACGGGGGGCTGCTGGCGCATCTGCCCACCTGGGCGGCGGCTCAGCTGGGCGCGCGCGATGGCATCGGCGTCGATCTGTTCCCGGTCGGCGGTTGGCCTGCCGAGGGTCTTTCGGCACGCCTGCTGCGCCGCCACAGCCTTCCGGCGGGACCGCTTCCCGGACGCTGGCAGGTGATCGGCCCGTCGTCCCGCTTGGGCGGTCCCATCGCCATGACGTTCTGGAAACCGGAACGCATCCGCCACCTGATCGAGCGCGGCGCAAGGGATGCGGAGGCGGTGCTGCCGTGGCTGAGATCCGAGTTCCCCGAAACAAAGTAGCGATATTATGTTTTGGAAGGTGACATGCCGATCTATCGCGTCTATCGCATGAAAGACACTCCGCGGCAGCAGTTCCGTTGGGCACCCCACGCCAGCGGAGCGACACAGGCAAAGCCGAGAGACTTTGAACTCGGGCCGGAATGGGAGGCGCCATCACCATACGCTCTGTGGTCGGCACTGCAGGGCTCCGCAGACGCCCTGCAGGTGGGAGATGTACTAGAATCGGAAGGTGGTCAGCTGCACATATTCAAATATACTGGATTTGAGGAGCTGTCCTGGCAAGTCCCTCATCCGGGTCCGATATGTGTCGAAGTTCGCAGCTGAAAAATATTCGCCTCTTTTGGGAGCCGTCCATCATCGTCCAACAGTGAAAGGGCTGTGAGCCACACTGATGCGGAACGGCTATCATCTTTCGACAAACGGGATACTCGCCCCCCCGCAGGACAAGTATGCCTTGGTGACGTACCTGCCGGAGCCGCTCGGCAAGTTCCTGACGGACCTCCGTCATGAACTGGTTCCGGGCTGCTATCTCCGGGCGCATCTCACGATCTTGCCGCCGCGTCTGCTGGCTTCCGGGCGGGCGGGATGGGACCGGATTCTGCGCATGGCCCCGCAGATTGACCCCATTGAGATCGCCTTGGGAGAGATCGGCGTCTTTGCGCAGACCAATGTGATTCATCTCTCGCTGGCGCGCGGACAGTCGGAAATGGTGCAGCTCCACGAATTGCTGGCGGCGGAAGAACTGGCTTTCGCCGAGCAGTTCGAATTTCACCCCCATGTCACGCTGGCGCAGGGACTCGTTCCGGAAGATGCCGCCGTGGTCGAAGCGCGGGCACGGCAGGCTTGGGCCGAATTCGACGGGCCGCGCAGCTTCGTGCTGGATTCCATGACCTTCGTGCGGAGCGTGACGCCGGAGGAGTGGCTGGATTTGGGAACGGCGCAGCTCGGCTGCGTGCGACACGCTTAGTCGAACATCCGGATCTGCCCGGTGGCGCCCGACTCCTGCTTGGGTCGCTTGGCCGCACCGACGACGCCGAGCAGCTCGCAGTCGGTGAGCGCGGATTTCGGAACCCAGATGCGCTGGACGTTGCCGAGAGAGTCCGGCGGCGCGCCGAGGTAGCCCCGGGCGTCCCACTCGAGCAGGCGGCTGCCGAGAAGCGCCTCCAACGCGTCCCCGTCGCGGAAACGGAATCGGACCCACAGCCCGCTGCCTTTCGGCCGCGTCAGAAACGATTTCCGAGACAGACTGGCGCCCGCGGGCCATTCCCGGACGAAGCAGATCATCTTCAGGTCGTGTTCGCCGAACGCCAGGACCGCTCCGGCTTCGGTGAGGACCTCGATGCCGGAGTCCGGACCGCTCCAGAAGCCTTGCACCGGCGCGCGCCCCTCAAACCGGAGCGCAATCACGCGTTTGCTGGTGGAGGCGGGCATGAGGAAGAAAGCCTGCCCGGGACTAGGCGAAAGACGACGCGCGAGGGCAGAAATGTTTCAAACAGTTTGCCCGGTATTGTATCATTGGGCGATGACCGCTTCTTCGGCACTGTCGCCCGCGATCCGGTCATTTCTCACGTTCTGCCGCGTGGAGAAGGGGTTAGCCGCCAATTCCCTGGATGCGTATCGCCGGGACCTGACGCGTTTCGAGCAATATTGCCAGGCAAATGGGGCGGAATTCGAGAGTGCGGAAACTGTCCGGCAGTATCTGGACCGCTGTTTTGCGGACGGTTTGGCGGCCCGTTCGGTGGCGCGGCATCTGACGTCGCTTCGAAATTTCTTTCGATTTTGGATGGCCGAAGGGCGAATTTCTCACGATCCGACGGAGACCGTGACGTCGCCCCGCCCGGGCCAGAAACTTCCGAAGACGTTCTCCAGCAAAGAGATGGAGCGCTTAACGGCGGCGCCGGATGCCGGTTCGCCCCTGGGTTTGCGTGATCGCGCGATGTTTGAGCTGGGCTATGCCTGCGGATTGCGCGTGGGTGAGCTGTGCAGCGTCGCGATGACGGACTGGCTGCCGGAACAGGGCTTGGTCCGGGTGAACGGCAAGGGCGGCAAGCAGCGCCTGGTTCCGGTGGGGCGCGCGGCGGTGCACGCCGTCGGCGAGTATCTGGAACGGGGCAGGGGAGCCATCCTGCGCGGACGGGCGAGCGGGTATCTGTTCGTTACCGGGCGCGGCGGGCGCCTGAGCCGGCATGGGTTCGCCAAGACGCTTCGCATCCACGGCATTCGTTCCGCGATGCCGAAAGGGTTGTCGCCGCATAAGCTGCGCCACAGCTTCGCGACGCACCTGCTGGACGGCGGCGCGGACCTGCGCAGCGTGCAGACGATGCTGGGCCACGCCGATATCGGGACGACGCAGATTTACACGCACGTGATGCGGTCGAAGTTGAAGTCCGTGGTCGATCAATTCCATCCACGCGGAGCAGGCGGCGGCCATGAGTGACGTGATGTTCATGCTGGAGACGCACTTGAGCGGCGCGCAGCATGCCGCGCTGCAGACCGTTGTGAACCTGGCGCAGGAGCAGGGCGTGAAGCTCTATCTGGCCGGGGGCGCGGTGCGCGACATGTATGGCGGCTTCGGCGTGCGGGATCTGGACTTTGTCATCGAGGCGCCGCCGGCGAAGTTCGTCAAGGCGCTGGAGAAGGCGGGCGCGACCGTTGTTTCGACCGACGATGTGCTGAAGCAGTCCGAACTGCTGTTTGCCGGCGGAGTGACGGCGAGCGTGGCGATGTCGCGAACGGAGCGCTATGCGAAGCCGGGCGCGAAACCGCAACTGGCCGCGGCGCCGATCCACGATCACCTGCGCGGGCGCGACTTTACCGTGAACGCGATGGCGCTGTCGTTGAACAAGGGGTCGCGCGGGCTTTTGATCGACCCGACAAACGGGCACGGGGACTTGCAGGCGCGGGAACTGCGCGGGGTGTCGAACTACGGGTTTTATGACGACCCGTCGCGGATGCTGCGGCTGATCCGGTTGCGGACGCGGCTGGGCTTTGCGGTCGCGGACCGGACGCGCAGCCAACTGGACAACGCGAAGGAAGCTGGCGTGGCCGCCCACATCGGGAAAGCGGCGCTGCGGAATGAACTGCTGAAGGCGGGACTGGAGCCGAATCCGGGTGAGTTGTTGCGTGCCTGGGACGAGGAAGGTCTGCTGAGCGTGTTTTCGCCTGCGCTGCAGGGCCCAAAGGTGAACCACGAGGGATTCCAGAAGCTGCAAAAGGCGCAGTTGGGCGTGCCGTTCGGCGCGAACCTGCTGACGCAGCCGGCGGGGTTGTTCCTGAGCCTGCTGCTGGAAGGGCTTTCGGCGAAGGAGCGTTCGTCGCTAGTGGAGCAGTCCGGGCTGACGGCGGAAGATCAGAGTTTGTGGACGAAGTTGGAAACGCGCGCCAAGAAGCTGGAAAAAGAGGTGGCTTCACCGAAGCTGAATCGCGCGTCGTTGGTGTACCAGGTGTTGTCGGCGGCGCCGGGTGAGGAAGTATTGCTGCTGGCGTGCCGTTCCGAGAACAAGCTGGTGCAGGACCGGGTGAAGAACTACTTGCAGCGCTACTTGGCCGTGGCGACGGAAGTGACGGATGCGGAAGTGGACGCGAAGGGCGCCGCGCCGGGCACACCTGCGTTTCTCGCGGCGAAAGCGAAGCTGATTGCGGCACGTCTGGACGGACGTGCCAAGCGTCCGGAGACACCGGTGGTGGAAGCGGCGCCGGTGGCTGTGCCGGTGCGACGCTTCAACTAACTGTTCCGCCTGGCTTCGTTTCCCTTTCCTTCGATTTCGCTGAGTTTCTTTCGCTCCGGAGCGGCCGTTTGTTTGCTCTGCAACGGCAGGAGAGACCTGAGTAACCCTGTATCAGGCTAGGGCCGGATTCTCTGGCGCCGGCGGGCCTCCCCGGTTTCTACAGCTGTCCCACGCCGGTTTCACTAGTACCCGAGCGTTTCCAAACCACCTTGCGGGCGATCTGTGGGCGGCTGCCGTCCAGAGGAGTCGGCGACAGCTCTTGAGGGGAGAGTGGCAGATGGCGCGGCAGGTCTGGCGGTGGCACTTGCAGAAGTTGCTGAATCAGAGGGAGATTGGGTTTTTGGCGGGCTGTGATGGGGCAGTGGCGAGCGTTTCCGCCCCTCACTGCGGGACAGCGAGACCGCTTCCAGCTGTCCCGCTCTGCTCGTCAGTCCGACGAGCCAGATTCATCCTCGCTCTCTTCCGTTCCGCCGAGAAGCAGGCCGCGCCGCCTTTGGGCTTGAACATCGTGCGTGGGACGCCCTGGCCGTTCTTGACATCGAACGTGTTTGTGGCCGCACCATACAGCAGGGTGTCCCCGTTGGCCCGTGTCTTCGTCAAACCCCCGGCCGACGGATCCGTAACGGGGGAAAACCCGGCTCCGATGGCATGCCACCCGGGTTTTCCGCTTCCTCCCTCTTGGAGGCTACTTTTCAGTTGGCGACTGCGGCCCTCATCCTCGAGAGGGCCACTTGCGCATGACTAAGCTGGCAGCGTATCCCACCGCTGCCGGAAGAAGCGCGATGCCATAGGCTTGTAACAGTGACCGAAGTACCTCGGGGTAATCGGAAGTTGGAAGATCGATTAACAACCTGTATGAAAGCAGTGCGAAGCCAGCCGCAACATCCAGCCAAAACCAGTGCTCCGCGATGACACCGGAAATGAGCAGAGCTGCTAGCAAAGCCCCGAACGGGGCAACTTGGCCCAGGAAAATCACACTTGATGCTACGGAGGAATCATTAATTCCATGCTCTCCGGCCGCAAAAGACCACACGAACCAGCGAAGGATTAAATAGTTCTGGGCGGCAACTAGTGTCGCCCGCGCCGCCCTCTTTGTGGAAAAACCCCGCTCCGATGGCATGCGACCCGGGCTCTTCCGTCCTCGCCGGTGATCTGGTTGCGTTGCGACAGAACGCGCCCATCGTTCGCTGTCGCCGAGTACCGACACTCCACGTCGATTGATCCCGGCACCGTCAGCCGCGTCATCTGATTCAAGATGTTGTAAGTTCGAGTTTCCGTCAATCCGCCCAACAAGGTCGCCTGCACGATCTGCTGCGCCGGATTGAACTGCACGTACTGGACCAACGTGTGCCACTGCTGTTGGTCGCGTGCCTGTACCATAGTTGGTCGCGTGCCTGCACCATAATCGTCCTGCCGAGCAGATCCTTGCTTTCATTGAGGGTCACCCGCAGGTTGGGATTAGGCCCAAGGCGAGATTGGACGGTGGCGCGACCTAACGCCCTTGGTCGCCAAACCAACCAAAAGCACTCGTTGCGATTTGACACCTGGAGCTAATAGCTGTGATGACTCGGCCAGTACTGACGTGAACAGCCCGAAGCGTAGAACGGTATGCTAAGCACCACGCGTCATCGGTATACAGAACGTACTGTCCATCCGGAGACCATGCAGCCCGACTCCTGGGCATCACGGGCAAGCGCAGTACCTCACCTGGCACCTCTCTCTTCACAACACATAAATGACCACGATCATCGACGTAAGCGACTCTTGTGCCGTCCGGCGACAGATGTGGATAGACGCCCCTTGCGATCACAGCTGATGTGTTGCGGACAAGATCCAAAGCGACGATCGCACGGTCGCGCCCGTAGACAACATAGCGATGGTCGCTCGAAACCGAAAGACTGTGATAAGACGTGAGGTAGTCACAAGCCGTAGCGTCGTTGAGGATTTCTCCGAACGCCCCAGTGTTTAAGTTTTTTGTGAAGATCCCGCATCGCTTACCATCTGGTGTGTAAGTCTCCCCGGAAATGTATGCTGTGCCTTGGCTGACTGCAACAGAATAAATAGGACGTACAGGAGAAGTGCTTTCTAGCTGAGTGGCTCCCTTCTCGTTCACTGCAAATGACGCGCTTGCCGGCGCAATGAGATAAAGGGCTGTTGCCCCGGCATCAAAAGCTACGTAAGTCAAGTCACCACGTGGCAATGAAATGTGTTCTGTGGCACGGGTCTCCCATTTGTATAGCTTTAGTTGGGTGCCCTCCACCCAGGCAGCGAACGGCAGTTTCTCCACCTCGTCAGGTGTCCGCATCATCGGCTTACCCAAACCTACGAACAGCACCAACAAGCCGCCGATACAGCAAAGGCGAATCATAGCCATGGCACGGTCTGGCCCCATCCTGGGAACTGGATTGCCCCTAGAGGAGGAGATCCAAAGTGTAAGCCCACACTGCGCATCAGTGTGTACGCAAAGCTATTGCTGTTGAAGCTTACCCTTGCGCTCGCGTCATACGGCACCCAGGAGCCAGAAGAATTATACTGGGAAGTGCGAGCGAGTATGCGGGCTGCTTTGTCGCAGGCTGAATCTCCGCGGTATCTCGTCCCGAGTTGAGCGTTAGTTGTGCTATGAGGATCGGTTCCTTCGAGTGCCCTGCCTGAGCCAACCGCGGCTACTGTACCCACCAAATACCCAACCGGCCAGTCCTTCAGATCCGGACCGCCTTCCACTGTGAACGCCTCTTGATGATTGCGAACGAGAAGATAGAGATGCCTTGCCGGAGTCTCAACCCCCAAAAGCCTAACCGGACGGTGCCACATCTCGACAAAGCAATCGTCTTCGGCGCTGGCACGTGGAGGAAAAAGCGCTGCAATTGCAAAAGCAACCTGTGATGTACAGAAACTTCCCGGAGCAAACCCCATTGCGTTACAGCCGCCATCAGCTATGCTGGCGTCGCCCGTCCATTCGATACTCGCCAAGTTCGATGCCCACGTACCCTGCGGATCCACCTTATTCGCGGGATCGAAGTCTGCATACTGGTATCGATTCCACGTCCCCGGATTCGTCGGCGAGGCGCTGCCATCGGCGGGATCAACACTCGTGAATCGCCCATAACCCGGCATGTAGTGCCGCTGCTGCGCGTAATCCAGGCCACTCTGCCCATCGCGCCAATACGTCGCGAACTTGAACTGGTCATTCGCCGCCGCCGTCCGGTCCTCGCCGTACGGGTGATGCGCGCTGCCGTCCCCCACGCTCCCCAGCCTGTCCGTTGTGATCCTCGACAGCGGCTGCCCGAAGCCACCTTTCCGGGACACAAGTCGCCCCCCGAAGTAGTAGAAAACCTCCGCCGCCTGCCAAACCTGTTGCGGCCCACTTTCCGTTCCGTCTTGGTAGCGAACCGAACCCGTCACGCGACGATAACGCCCCAGCAAACGACCATCCGGCAGATACAGGAAGTACTCCGTCTGTCCGCCTTTCGTGACGCTCCAACGATGGCCGCGCCAGTCGTACCCATAGGTCTGCACGCCGTCAGTGTTGGTGACTGTGGTCACCCGCCCGAATAGGTCGTAGTCCAGCGTCTGTGACGAAGAAGAATACGGCATCTGAGTCATGTTGCCGGCCGCATCGTAAGCGAATCCCGCCGTTGTGATTCGGTTCGTCAATCCATTTACGATCAGATTCATCACGGGCGCCGATCCTTTGGTCACCGTCTTTGACAGCAGATTACCGAAGCCATCGTAGCCGAACTGCTGGCCCCATTGCGTGCCGCCGGTCTGTACGGTCTCGGCGCGGGTCAGGCGAGCCAGCGTGTCGTAGTGGTACTTCACTTCCTCGCCGGTGATCACGTTGCGCTGCGAAGTGATTCGTCCATCGTTGGCTTTGGGAAAAACTCCCCTCCGATGCCATTCGACCCCGATTCCCCGCTGATTTCCCGGTCATGTACGTGACGTTCACTTCGACGACGATGAACGGTTCTCAACGTCGCCATCCCCGCCTTCACGAATATGCTTATCAGCCGAACGCCCCTGTACGCTGTGCTCGTCCGTCGACTCCGCATAGCGCGACATGAAGGCACCGAGAACAAGAACAAAAACAATTAAGCCGAGGAGCAGCCAGAAACCTCGCGACGTACCAGGTGTCCAAACGAAGATGATCCATGCGGCCGCACCACCCACGAACTCAATACTCTTGCGCACCTTGCGAACCAGTTCCCCACTCATGGCCGACGTTGATCCGCTGCGACAGCACAGAAACCATGAGCGGCAATGTCGACCGCTGTGGCAGCGACCGTAATCGCGAGAGACGCCCTGCCCAACCCTCTAAGGGCCCACGAGGCTATCGATTGGGCTCGCGTTACCAGACTGATACTCCCCCTTAACGTTTGTATGGTCATTTCGTCGCCCAGAACACCGGTTCCGTAAAGACCCACAAACTTCCCAGTTACAGCCTCAAGCCAACTCTCGACCGAGTGCTCCCACCCAGGATTCCATCCTGGCATTAACGCGATTGGTGAGAATAGTGCGGTGATCTGCCCTACTCCCGATGCATAGAAGTCGCCGATACACTTTCGCATCCATTGATCGCGGGTGAGAGCCGAAGATGAACCTCCCGTGGGCGTGCCGGACGGCGGCCCGGTCGGCACGGGGGGCCTGTGTTGCGAGAACACTGACCCCGGCATGCCACCCGGTCCATAGACATACTTTGGTGCGAATGATGGCGCAGTACAGATCAACTTAACCTGTGGTCCGCCGCTGGACATGAAGTACTCCGCACGACAGTCGGGAGGTACAGCCGCAATTCCTCCTGAGGGGTCGATAAAGTTGACCGGGTCGCCGAGCGTCAGGCTGTAGCGATTCCATGAGCCGGGCTTCAGAGGGTCTGCGCTCCCATCCTCCGGATCCACACTCGTAAACCGTCCCAACCCCGGAGCGTGATACCGCTGCTGCGCGTAATCCAGCCCACTCTGCCCATCCCGCCAATACGTCGCGAACTTGAACTGGTCATTCGCCGCCGCCGTCCGGTCCTCGCCGTACGGGTGATGCGCGCTGCCGTCGCCCACGCTCCCCAGCCGGTCGCGGGTGACTCGCATCAGGGCCGAGCCCATCACTCCGCGCTTCGCCACCAACTGCCCGCCGAAGTAGAAGAACAGCTCCTGCTCCAGCCACACTTGCGACGCGTACTGCGAATTCGTGGCTGCGTCACAGATGAACCCATCCACCTGCCGGTAGCGCCCCAGCAACCTCCCATCCGGCAGGTAGAAGAAGTGATCCGTCTGCCCGTTCTTCGTCACCCGAGTCCGCTGCCCGCGCCAGTTGTAAAAGTAAGTCTGGACGCCATCGGAGTTCGTCACCGTCGTCACGCGCCCAAACGCGTCATAGTCCAGCGTCTGCGACGAAGACGAATAGGGCATTTGCGTCAGATTGCCTGCAACGTCGTAAGCGAACCCGGCTGTGGTGATTCGGTTCGTCAACCCGTCAACGCTCAGGTTCATCATTGGCGCCGATCCTTTGGTCACCGTCTTTGACAGCAGATTACCGAAGCCATCGTAGCCGAACTGCTGACCCCATTGCGTGCCGCCGGTCTGTGTCGTTTTCAGAACAACCAGGTGCGGCGACTGCAGGGAGCCTAGTCGAAACGCGGCCAGTTCTGTCTGTCCTCCGGTCTCGTCCCATTACGGGAATTCGCTTCTGCAAACTACTCCTAATTCGCGAGCAAAATGCCGCACCACTTCTGATCGGCCGAATTCGGCAGTCGAAAGTAGCCGACACACGGAACGAGAACACTCGACCGCTCCCAAAGTACGACAAGCCCAGCCTGCTGTGGCACTAAAAAGGTCCTCATAGGCTGTCACTGATCTCTCGCGCGACGTCGGAGACAAGATGCGGCGGGCAAGTTCGGCCGCCCGCAGTACTCTACCTCTCGGCATCAGAGGTGGGACGAAGTAAACGTATGCGAATCCGCCTTCATCTACCGGCGGGCGCGCCGTCTTTTCATCGAACCGAAGCAGCCACACTTGGGGAGAGCCCAAGCGCTGTCCAGGTAAAAGGCTGCTGTTGTGGCATGGGCCCTGGCGAACACCGAAGACGTATGAAAGAGGCGACTTAAATGGAAGCGTGCCCCTAAGTACAGAATTCACTGTCAACTTGCTCCGGCACCATCGGATGTTGTTGGAGTCAGGAGCAGGGTTACCTTCGGGGCGGTCATCAGTCGGGAGCGTGTCAAGCGCAAGGATTCCATAGACCACGGCCTGTGCCCGTTCCCAACTGCCAGCCTCACCAACTGGTGCCGAAACAAAGTGTTGAGCATAAGAGCTGCCCGAGAAAGCACACAGGCCAATCAGCGGAATCAAGCGGCTATGCATCGTCATGGAATACGATCCTCTGGTTTGCAGGGACGCGGCGATCTGGTGCCTTCGATCAAGACGCCGGACTTGTCGTACTCGTTATGAAGAGTACTGCGCAACTTGTTGTCCCACAGCACCTGGAGCGGATTTGTCACTCCTTTTAACTCTGCCCGGAAAGATTGCGTTGCAAGAGACGCCCCCGCGGGATTCGCCCTTAAAAGATCAACGAAAGTACCTGATCCGCTGATTGTGTTCTCCGACCGCGACCAAATGCCACCACCTATAATTGCCTTGCCGCTAGTGACGGTTACCGTCTCCTTGATAGTGGGTACGTCTGGCCCATAAAAGCGCTCCCCAAACTGATCAGTGACGTCATAACGAACTGCCCGCTCGGTCACGACTGCATACCCGTTCAGAGCTTCCCGATAACAGTCCGTCACGACCCGCAGATATGCCGGGCGCCTTGCGTCGGGCGCGGCGGAATCAATGAACACAGCCACGATCCCGATCTCCACCTGCAGCCGACAGAACGCCCCTGGCGAGAATCCAAGGACATTGCAACCCGAGCCACCACCGCCGCTGTTCCCCAATCGCCACCGCTCATGAAGAAGTCAAACTGCTCCAAGCTCGCGGCATTCCACGCCCACGTCCCCTGTGGGTCGATCTTGTTGATCGGATCGAAGTCAGCATACTGATACCGATTCCACGTCCCCGGATTGGCCGGCGAGGCACTTCCGTCGGCGGGGTCGATGCTTGTGAAGCGCCCGTACGTACTCGCATAGTGCCGCTGCTGCGCGTAATCCAGGCCCGTGCCACCATCGCGCCAATAGGTCGCGAACTGGAACTGGTCATTCGCCGCCGCCGTCCGATCCTCGCCGTACGGGTGATGCGCGCTGCCGTCGCCCACGCTCCCCAGCCGGTCTGACGCGACAGGCGCTCCGGTCAACGACACCCGCCGTCCGCCGAAGTAGTGCCAGGCAGCCATCGCGCGCCAGACCGTATGGCCGCTGATGTCAGTCCCGTCCTCGACTCGCAACATTCCCGCCACGCGCCGATACCGCTCCAGCAGTCGCCCATTCGGCAAGTCAAGAAAGTAGTCCGTCTGCCCGCCCTTCGTGTTGGTGAGGGTCGTCACGCGGCCGAGCGTGTCATAGTCGAGCGTCTGCGTCGCACTCGCGTACGGCATTTATGTCATGTTACCCGCCGCGTCGCAGGCGAAGCCAGCCGTCGTGATCCGCTTGGTCAGATCCAGTCCGCGCCTAGGTTCATCACCGGAGCCGAGCCTTTGGTTACGGCAAGTGTCGGCTGATGTCCTTGGCGATGGCTTCGCCGTGGAAGCGGCCGTTCTCGATGAAGATCTCGTTGGTGTGGATGCCGGCGACGATGACGCCTGCCAAGTAGAGGCCGGGGCGTTCGCTTTCAAACGTCACCGGGTTCACGATGGGACGTCCGGTGGACTGGTCGACGCGGACACCTTGCTCGGCGAGGAAGGCGAAGTCCGGGCGGTAGCCGGTCATGGCGAAGACGAAATCGTTGGCGATGGTCTTCGGTCCTTCCGGGGTGAGCAGGTCTACCTCCGTGTCGCGGATGGCGGTGACGCTGGTGCCGAAGTACGCCTTCACTTCGCCGCTCTTGATGCGGTTTTCGATGTTGGGCTTGATCCAGTACTTCACGTTGTTGTGAATGGCGGGACCGCGGTGGACGAGCGTGACGCGGGCGCCGGTCCAATGGAGTTCGAGGGCGGCGATGGCGGCGGAGTTCTTCGCACCGACGACGAGGACGTCGTGATCGTAGTAGGGATGCGGCTCCTTGTAGTAGTGAATGACCTTGGGCAGCTCCTCACCGGGCACGTTGAGATAGTTCGGGATGTCGTAGTAGCCGGTGGCGAGGATGGCTTTGCGCGCCTCATGACGGCCCTTGTCGGTGATGGCGGTGAAGTGCCCGTCGGCGCCTTCGATGGCGAGCACGCGTTCATACTGGCGGACGTCGAGTCCGAAGTATTCGGCGCAGCGGCGATAGTACTTCAGGCCTTCGATGCGGTTGGGCTTCTCGTTGAGCGACGTCATGGGGAGGCCGCCGATTTCGAGCAGCTCCGGCGTGGTGAAGAAGGTGAGGTGCGTCGGGTAGTGATAGATGGAGTTGACGACGCAGCCCTTGTCGATCAACACGGGATCGAGCCCGCGCTTCTTCAGCTCAATGCCGCAGGCGAGGCCGGTGGGGCCGGCCCCGACGATGAGCGCGTCCTTCACAGGGCGGCGATGGCGGCGGGCAGTTTGGCCGCGTCCTTGGTGCTGCCGCGCGCGATGTCCTTGCGTCCTCCGCCCTTTCCGCCGGTCGCCTCATTCAGCTTCTTGACGATGACGTTGGCGTCGACTGCGGCGTCTTTGCGGACGGCGACGGTGTATTCACCGGTGGTGGTTCCGAGCACGACCACTTCCGCGTGCTGCCGCAAGGGATCGATGAGGAACTGGACCTCTTCCCGGTCCAACCCGCTTTCGGTGATGTAGCGCAGGCCGTCGATGGTGCGCACCCTGGCGGAGAGCTGCGGGACGAGGGCCTGTGCGCCGCGGGCCTTCAACTGCTCGATCTGGCGCTCGAGGTCCTTCGTTTGCGCCTTGATCTTCTCAAGTTCGGCGAGAGCGTCGGCGCGCTGCGACTCAAGGTAGTCGACGACGGCGGGTCCGGTGACGGCTTCGATGCGGCGGACGCCGGCGGAGATGGACCCCTCATAGGTGATACGAGCAAGGCCGATGTCGCCGGTGCGATGGACGTGGGTGCCGCCGCAGAGTTCGCGGCTGAAGCCGTCGGTGACGGTGACGACGCGGACGTGGTCGCCGTATTTTTCGCCGAACAGGGCCATGGCTCCGGTGGTGAGTGCCTCATCGAGCGGCATGACTTCGGTGGCGACGGGCACGTTGGCGAGGATTTCGGCGTTGACCGCCTGCTCGATTTCGAGGCGCTCGTCGGTGGTGAGGCCGGCGTAGTGCGTGAAGTCAAAGCGGAGGCGCGACGGATCGACAACGGAGCCGGCCTGCTTGACGTGCTTGCCGAGCACGCGCTGCAGTGCCGCCTGCAACAGGTGCGTGGCGGTGTGATTGCGCATGGTGGCGGTGCGGAGCGTGCGATCGACCTGTGCGGTGAGGATCTCGCCTTCGGCGACGGGCGCGGCGGTCCACTTCACTTTGTGAACGGAGAGGCCCGCGATGGGCTTTGAGCAGCCTTCGACATCGGCGACCTTTTCGCCGGTGGCCTTGCGAAGAAGGATGCCGCGGTCTCCGACCTGTCCGCCGGATTCGGCGTAGAACGGCGTCTGATCGAGCGCGAGTTCATTGCCGGCGACGCCGATGACGATGCCGTCGGCTTCGAGTTGATCGTAGCCGACGAAGACGGTGGCGCCCTTCTGCAACCACTCGGTGTGGAGCGGATTGACGGCGGCCTTTTCGGCACCTTTCCAGGAGGCGCGGGCGCGCGCGCGCTGGTTCTCCATGGCCTCTTCAAAGCCCGCCACGTCGATGGTGAGGCCGACTTCGCGGGCCATATCCTGCTGCTCGTCGAGCGCAAGGCCGTAGGTGTCGTACAGCTTGAAGGCTGCCGCGGCGGGCAGCACGCCGGCTTGAGCGGCCTTTGCTTCGTCGTGGAAGATCTTTTCGGCGATGGCGAAGGTGGTGGCGTAGCGATGCTCTTCATCGCGGGTGATGCGGGCGACGCGGTCGACGGATTCGGTCAGCTCCGGGTAGGCGGGCTTCATGAAGTCGGCGATGAAGCGGGTGAGATCGGCCAGGAAGGGTTCCGTGGCTCCGTCGCGGCGCGCGTGCCGGATGGCGCGGCGGATGATCTTGCGCAACACGTAGCCGCGGCCTTCGTTGGCGGGCACGACGCCGTCGTGAATGAGGAAGGCGGCGGCGCGGCCATGGTCGGCGGCGATGTTGAGCGTGGCGCTTTGCGGGGTGCCGCCCAGAAGTTCGCGGGCGCGCTGGCGGATGGGCTCGATCAGATCGCTTTCGTAGTTCGAGAGCTTGCCCTGGAGGACAGCGGCGATGCGTTCCAGGCCGGCGCCGGTATCGATGGAGGGGCGGGGAAGCGGGGTGAGGCGGCCGGAGGCATCACGGTCAAACTGCATGAAGACGAGATTCCAGATCTCCATGAAGCGGCCCCCGCCGTCGAGGGGGAACTCTTCGTGTTCGCGGCCGGCTTCAGCGGCTTGGGGGCCGAGGTCGATGTGGATCTCACTGCAGGGACCGCACGGACCGGTGTCGCCCATCTGCCAGAAGTTGTCCTTCTCGTCGAGGCGGAAAATGCGAGACTTCGGCACTCCGG
>CAYNDS010000080.1:0-4675 GCA_964395885.1 uncultured Solibacteraceae bacterium
AAGTTGATTGGCGACGGCGCGAACACGATTGTCCGGCTGATTGTGCGCGGCCTGGCACTTTCCCGTATTTCGCCGAACGCGCTCACCTTCATCGGCCTTCTGATCAATATCGTCGCGGCGGTGCTGCTGGCCAAGGGCAACTTCTGGGCCGCCGGATGGGTGATCGTCGGCGCCGGCATTTTCGACATGGTGGATGGCCGTGTGGCGCGCGCCACCGGACAAGTGACGCACTTCGGCGGCTTCTTCGATTCCGTGCTGGACCGGTACTCCGACCTGGCACTGCTGATGGGGCTGCTGGTCTATTACGCGTCCGTCAACCGCAACTTTTACGTCGTGCTGGTAGCCGTCGTCATGACCGCATCGGTGATGACCAGCTACACGCGTGCCCGGGCCGAGAACTTCATCCCAAGCTGCAAGGCCGGCTTCCTGGAACGGCCGGAGCGCATCGTCCTGCTGATCATCGGCGCGCTGTTTGACCGCATGGCCGCCGTCCTTTGGGTGATTGCGGTGCTGGGAAATCTGGCCGTGATCTCGCGCATGTACTTCACCTGGAGCGAAGCCAAGCAGCTGGAAGAAGCCAAGCGCCACCCCGCCGGCACGCCCGTGGGGCAGCCCCACTAGGGCGTCAGCGCCCGGTTCCCCGGGGACGGTTGTCCCGGCCCTGCTTCGGTTCCCTCCGGTGGTGTGGCTAGGAGGTCTGTGCGGCCGCTTCCAGCTTCGCGATGTCCAGCTTGACCATCCGGAGCATCGCTTCGGCCACGCGTTTGGCCCGTTCACGATCGCTGTCGGCCATCCAGGCTCCCAACTGCGACGGGACAATCTGCCAGCGTACGCCGTAGCGGTCGTTTAGCCAGCCGCACGCCTGCGGTTTTCCGCCCCCGGCCAGCAGGGCGTCCCAATACTGATCGAGTTCCGCCTGCGTGTCGCACTCGATGACCAGCGAAATGGCGTCGTTGAATTCGTGATGTGGTCCGGCGCTGAACGCCTGCAGACGCTGCCCGAGCAGCGTGAAATCGACCACCTCGACCGAGCCGGCCGGGCCGCTGGGAGATTCAGCGGCAAGATGCGACACGCGGTCCACCCGCGAATCCGGAAACACGGAGGTGTAGAAGCGGGCCGCCTCCGCCGCACCCGCCGCAAACCACAGACAGGGAAACAGTCGTGCCGTCGCCATGACTAGTCACCTTTCGGCCGATCCTTGCGCTTCACCTTCACCACCAGCGGCGTGGCCGTGAAGCCGAACCGCTTGCGCAGCTGGTTGATCAGGAAACGCTCTGTCGAGAAGTGTAGCGGGCGCCCACCCTCGGTGAACAGTACAAATGTGGGCGGACGCACATTCGCCTGCGTGATGTATTTGATCCGCACATCGGTTTCGCCGTGCAGCATCTCGACGAAGCGGTTCAACTCACCCGTCGTCACGCGCTTGGAGGCGGCATCGAAGGCGTCGACAATCATCTTGAACAGCGGCTTGACGCCGCGCCCGCTGCGGGCCGACGTGAACAGGATGGGCGCGTAGTCGAGGAACTTCAGGGCATCGCGGATCGACTCTGTCGCTTCTTTGCGTTTAAAGTTCTCCACCGCATCGATCTTGTTCAGCACAATCACGACAGGGCGCCCGGCCTCATGCGCATAGCCGGCGATGTGCGCGTCCTGCGCCGTGACACCTTCCACCGCTTCCACCACCACCACCACGACATGGGCCATGCGGATGGCGCGGCGGGCCATGACCACGCTGAGCTTTTCGGCCATCTCGGTCGTCTTGCCCTTGCGGCGGATTCCGGCTGTGTCGACGATCACCAGCCGGCGGCCTTCGTAGGTGAGCTCTTCGTCGACCATGTCGCGCGTGGTGCCGGCAATCGGTGTCACGATGGAGCGCTCATATCCGGCAAGCGCGTTCAGCAGTGTCGACTTGCCGACGTTGGGCCGCCCGATGATCGCCACGCGGATCGGCCGCTTGGCCTCCGCGTCTTCTTCCGCCTCGTCGGGAACCGCCTCGGCGAAGTCCTCGGTGATCCGGTTCAACAGCAGGTCGATGCCGAGGCCATGCTCCGCCGAGACCGGAATGACTTCGAAGCCGAGTTCGGAAAACTCGTGGGCCAGCCCCTCGCGCTTCGGCACGTCGATCTTGTTGACGGCCAGCACCACGGGCTTGCCGAAGCGGCGCAGGATGGCGGCCAAATCGCGGTCCGGGCCCGTAATCTCGGTGCGCCCGTCGATGACGAAGACGATCCTGGCCGCTTCCTCCAGCGCCGTGCGGGCCTGGCGCAGGATCTCCGAGGGGATCATTTCATCGTCGTTCGGGATGATGCCGCCGGTGTCGATCAGCTCAAACGGACGCTGCCTCCAACGCGCTTCGCCGTAAATGCGGTCCCGCGTAATGCCCGGCTCATCGCCGACGATCGACCGCCGCTGGCCGAGAATGGCGTTGAACAGGGTCGACTTGCCCACGTTCGGACGGCCCACAATGACGACGGACGGAAGACGATCCATGAAAACATGATCGTAGCAACATGGTTTTTTACCCGGTGTTCCTCGACCTGCGCGGACGGCTGTGTGTCGTCATCGGCGGCGGGCCGGTTGCGGTGCGCAAAGCCAGGGGGTTGCTGGAAGCGGGAGCCCGCGTGCGGCTCATCTCGCCGGACCTCGCCGAGCCTCTTGCCGTCGAATGGAAGCGGCGCCGCTACCGCCGCGGCGACCTGCGCGGCGCCACACTCGCCTTCACCGCGACGAATGATCGCGCCGTGAATGCAAGGGTGCGCGATGAGGCGAATGCCGCCAGGATCCCGATCAACGTGGCCGACGCGCCCGAGGAGTGCGACTTCCTGGTTCCGGCGCGCCTCCGCCGCAATGGGTTCTCCCTCGCGATCTCGACAGAGGGTCGGTCGCCGCGCCAGGCCAAGCAACTGCGTCAGGATCTCGAACGGCTGCTCGACCGCGTCTAACGATTCCGCAGCCCGCGCAGCCACCGCAGCGGAGCTGTGATCGCACGCCCAATGCGAAACGACGGGCTTTGCGTGATCCCATCCAGCAGCGCGGTGAATTCCTGCTCCCGCTGATACAGCGATCGTAGTTGCCCGTCGCGGCGCGTCAGCAGGTTGGTGATCGTGGCGACATCGTCGGCGGTCAGGGTTCGGCCTTCCGCAATGTGCGGCGGCAGCGGGCGCGGGATGTAGACCGTCGCGTGGCTGGCGGCGGCGGTGGCGGGCGCTTCCTTCGTGTAGAAGTACAGGGCGATCGAACGGCGCGACAGCGCTTGCCGTTCCGGCGGCAGCACGATCTTGTCGAAGCCGTGCCACGACGTCTCCGTGGTTTCGAAAATGACGCAGCGGTTCCACAGCGGCACCACGGCGGACGTCTCCACTTCGTCCCGCGCCCATGGGTCCGCGGTCAGCTCCAGCACGCCGCCCCAGGCGGGGTCCCACTCGCGGTTCAGGAAGACGATCTGATTCAGGCGCCGGTGCCATCGCCGCTGCGGGTGATAGTTGAAGTCGATGTGGAAATCCAACTCCTGCCCGTGGCGATTGTCGTGCGTGCCGCCGCCCACATACGCGGGATCGTACAGCAGATTGTCGACGCCCGTGATGCGGCTCAAGCGCGCCCGATACTCGGGCGACTGCAGCATTGCGTCCAGTTGCTGATAGGCCGGGCCGAGCTGCGCGAAGTCCGTCCGCACAGCCTTGCCGCCCAACTCGCCCATCTCATTCTTCGCGTATCGATCCTCGAAGGCGGGAAACTCCGCGGCCAGTTGTGAGGCGAAGCGCTCGTCGAAGAATCCGTCGATGACGCAATGCCGGAACGGCCGCGCTTGCGCGAACTCCCGCGCCAGTTGCGGAACGAGGCTGTCCAGGTCGGAGCGGATCATGCCACCGCGCCGAGGCCAGGCCCGCGGATCGAACCGGTATCAATCGTTCCGTCCCGGACGGTGAACAGGCCGGGAAAGCGCTCTCGCCAGGGCGCATTCGCCGCGGGAACATACTGGCGGGAGTTTGCTTCCAGCGCCGTGACACCGGGCGTGTGCGCGGCCAGCGCGGCAGAATGCACAAACGACGCGCCTGGACAGGTGAGGTCCTGCACGCAAAGAAACATCCCAAACTTCCGGCCCGCCGCCGCCATCAGCACCGCCTGCGTCTGGCCCTTGCACGCCTTGAGCGCGATGCCCGTGTAGCCCATCTCCCGGGCGATGAGCAGCGACTCGAGATCGACCAGCGATTCATCGATCACAACGGGACGCAGCCTCGCAGCCTGATGCATCACGTTGGTGCGATCGGCTTTCAGGTCCCGCCGCGTCGGTTGTTCGACGTACTGCACGCGGTCAAACGCCGCAGGAGCCTTCTCCTTCAGTCGCCGCAGAAACTCGGTGAATGCTTCCGCGCTGGGGCAGTTTTCGTTGAAGTCGAGGCAGTACGTCAGCGATCGCGCCACCGGCGCCGCGACGCGTTCAATGCGCGCCACACGCTCCGCGTCGCCCGCCAGATCACTGCCGTTCAACTTGATCTTGAGATGCGTCAGACCCTGCGCGCGAATCCAATCGGCCAGCGATTCCGGCATGCCGTCGTCCAGACGCTTGCGGATGTCACCGGGTTCGATCGGGTCCGCGGCGCCGACGGAATGATAGACGCTCAGCTTCGCCGCGCCCGGGCGTCGCAGTGCGCCGTCCGGATACTCGCCTTGAAAC
>CAYNDS010000080.1:4685-18289 GCA_964395885.1 uncultured Solibacteraceae bacterium
GTCCTTGCCGTAGCAGTCCCACACGCTGCGCCCCAGCAGCTTTCCGTAGGCATCGTGAATGGCGGCATCAATCGGGCTGATCGCCACCAGAACAGCCAGATGCGGCATTCCGGCGACGCGGCGACGCGCGATTCCTTCCAGCGCGATACCGAGATCCAGCGGGTGCCCAAACTGGCCATGTACCTCGATTGCGGGCGCGGCGACCCTGGCCAAGGCGAGCATGTCCGCCAGCGTCTCCTCGTACGGCTTGCCCGGGTAGGCCCAAATGTTGCCCATCGACATCGAGCCGAAGCCCTTCTGCCGCCGTCCCGATTTGTCGCGAACCGTCACGGTCGCGTTCAGAAGCGTGACGCGATCCACGCTCTTGCCGCCAAAGACGTAGGGCGCGCGATAGGCGAATTCCTCCGTCCGCAGTTCCACCCGCTCGACGGCGATTTCGACGCGCCCGGCCGCGCTGAGGAGGGCGGGTGCGGCAACGGCGCCGATCAGCTCACGGCGCGTCATTCACCCCTCCGGCTCTGCCGTTCGCCCAATGTCGCGATGCCGTTCCCAACCCTCATGCGCCGGTGCTGCGTCAAGTATAGCGATGGCATGGACAACGTGGACTCCGATGACCGCGATCGCCCTCGCGATTTGGATTGCCGGGGGAGGCACGCCGGCGCTGCCCCGGATAGAACCCGTCGTCCTGCTCCCGGCGCCGACATCCTACTGCGTTCTCGGAGCGTGTGTGCAGTCGCCCGTCCGCTTCGGCGCGCTTCGGACGGACGCCTCCGGAGTGGAGCGAATTACCGACCACCCGTGGGCGGCGCGACTGGCGGAGAAACGGTGTCCTCGGCGATTGGCACGTCCCGGCGAAACAGTCGTAACAGCAGAAACAGAAGCGCCGCCAAGCCGATGGCAAATCCTCCGATGTGCAGCGCATGGCGCTTTAGCCAGCCTGCGGCATCGGTCCCCAGTTGCATCCCCAGCCACGCCAACCCGAAATATCTAGGAATGCGCGCGGCCAGGATCACCGGAAGAAACTGAACGCGGGGCACACGAAACGCCCCGGCGCACAGAACGGGAACCTTCATCGGCAGCGGAATCGGCAGCAATGCCGGAATGAAGACGGTGACCAGGCCATAGCGCAGGAACCACTGCTTCAGCCGCGCGCCCCGTCCGTCGCGCGTGTGCTTGTCGAGATACGCGCGTCCGCCGTGCCGCGCCAGCCCATACAAGCCCCAGGAGCCGAGCGTGGAACCCAGCACCGCCGCGATCGCCGCCTCCCATGCCGCACTCGGATGAACTACGGAGATAGTCAGCAGCAGCGCATCGACGCCGCCCGGCAGCGGCACGCCCGCCGAGTCCAGGAGAGCCAGGACGAACAGTCCGCTCGGGCCCCACGCAATCAATTGATCGACGAACTTACGCATTCAGCAGCGTCAGCAATCCTTCCTCATCGAGAATCGTGATGCCGAGCTCGCGTGCTTTGTCCAGCTTCGTGCCCGCCTCTGCCCCCGCCACCACGTAGAGCGTCTTCTTGCTTACGGAGCCCGCCACTTTCCCTCCTGCCGCCTCGATGCGTTCTTTGGCTTCATCGCGCGTCATTGTCGGCAGCGTTCCAGTCAGGACGAACGTTTTCCCCGTCAGATGCCCCGCAACGGGCACGCGGCGCTCCTCCACCGGAAACTGCAGGCGATCGAGCAGCGCCTGATTGTGCGGCTCGGCAAAAAAGCGCAGGATCGCTTGCGAGACCTTCGGGCCCACCTCCTCCGCCGTCTGCAACACTGCTTCATCAGCCGCCCGTATAGCCTCGATGGAGCCGAACGTGCGCGCGAGAATCTGCGCTGTCCGTTCGCCGACGAACGGAATTCCCAACCCCGTGATCCACCGCCACAAGGGCTGCCGGCGAGCGTTGTCGATCTGCGCGACGATCTTTGCCGCGGATTTCTCGCCCATGCGCTCCAGGGCGAGCAGGTCTTCCTTGCGCAGATCAAACACGTCGGCGACGTTGCGCACCTTGCCGCTGTCGACCAACTGCTCCACCAGCGCCTCGCCCATTCCGTCGATATCCATGACACCGCGCGAGGCGAAGTGCCGCAAAGACTCCTTCAGGCGCGCCGGACAGTTTGTGTTCAGGCACCGGTGCGCCACTTCTCCTTCGGCGCGGATCACCTCACTGCCGCAGACCGGACAGGCTTGCGGAAAACGAAACGGCCGCCGCGCGGCGCCTTCGCGCAGGACGCGCACCACCTTGGGAATCACGTCGCCGGAGCGCTCAATCACGATCGTGTCGCCGATGTGCAACCCGAGCCGTTCGATCTCATCTTCGTTGTGCAGCGTGGCGCGCGACACCGTCACGCCGCCCACCGTCACCGGTTCCAGGTCCGCCACCGGCGTCAGCACTCCGGTGCGGCCCACCTGAATGAGAATGTCGCGTAGAACCGTCTCGGCCTGCCGCGCGGGATATTTAAACGCAATCGCCCAGCGCGGGGCCTTCGCGGTCCAACCCAGCCGCTTTTGCTGCGCGACGGAATCGACCTTCGCCACCACGCCGTCGATCTCATAGGGCAGCGAGTCGCGGCCTGCTTCCCATTCACGAATGAACGCGAGCAGTTCTTCGATCCCGTCGCAACGCCGCCGGTGCGGATTGACCTTGAAGCCCAACCGCGACAGTGTTTCGAGCGCTTCCCAATGCGTCGGCGCGCCGTAATCGCCCTCGCGCAGGAAGAAGTAGGCGTAGTAGTCCAACTGACGGCTTGCGGTGATTGCCGGCTCCAGCACGCGCAGGGATCCGGCGGCGGAGTTGCGCGGGTTTGCGTAGCGCGGCAGCGCCTGCTCGTCCCGTTCGCGGTTCAGGCGCTCAAACGCGGCATTCGGCATCACGACTTCACCACGCGCCTCAAACGTCTGGGCGTCCGGCGCACGCAACGGCAGCGAGCGAATGGTGCGCGCATTCTCGGTGACGTCCTCACCGGTCTCGCCGTCGCCCCGCGTAATGGCGCGCGCCATCTGCCCTGCCTCATAGCGAACGGCCATCGACAGGCCGTCCAGCTTCAACTCCGCCACATAGGCGAAGGGTTCGCCGCCCAGCAGGTCCCGCACGCGCCGGTCAAAGTCGCGCAGTTCGCCTTCATTCAGCGCGTTGTCCAGCGACAGCATTGGCGTTGAATGCGCCACCTTCAGGAAGCCCTCGCGCGGCTTGCCCCCTACGCGCTGTGTGGGTGAATCTGGCGGAACGGGTTCACCCAACTGCCGCTCCAGCGCGGCCAGTTCGCGCATCAGCCGGTCATAGTCGGCATCGGCGATCTCGGGCCGGTCCAGAACGTAGTAGAGATGCTCATGCCGGCGGAGCTCTTCGCGCAGGGTCTCAATTGTCGCGCGGAGATCGGCGCTCATGCGGGGTATAACGAAGATTGTACCGAGCCGCCCTGATCTACAACCCCTTCGCGGGCAAACTGCGCCGCAATCCGGGCATTCTGGAGCGCGTGCTGGTGGCGTTGGGCGATGGCGTTCGCGCCCGGCCCACCTATGGACCCTTGACCGCCGCCGCCGTCGCGCGCGAGGCGATTGCGGAGGGCGCCGAAGAGATTATCGCTTTCGGCGGAGATGGAACGATCAATGAAGTGGCAAACGGCGTGGTCGGATCGGGCTGCGTGCTGGGGGTGCTGCCGGGCGGGACGGCAAATGTCTTGTGCGTCGAAACCGGAATCGGCACGAACCCGATCCGTGAAGCGGGCCGCCTGTTCCACCGGCCGTTGCGTCAGGTGACGGTGGGCCGCAGCATCCGGGATGGCGAAAGCCGCGCTTTCCTGCTGATGGGCGGCGCGGGTTTGGATGCGCAGATCGTCCACACGCTGAATCCCAAGCTCAAGAAGCACCTTGGCAAGGCGGCGTATTGGATTGGCGGCTTTTCTTCGGTGTGCCGCCGCCTGCCCGAGTTTCCGGTCACGGTGGACGGCAAGACCTATACGGCTTCCTTCGCGCTGGTCAGCCGCGTGCGCAATTACGGCGGAGATCTGGAGATTGCCCGCTCCGTGCGGATGACGGATCTCGACTTCGAGATTGTTCTGTTCACCGGGCCGTGGGCCACGCGGTACTTGAAGTACTTCTACGGCGTGATGACCAACACGCTGCGCGGCATGCCGGGCGTCCATGTCCTGCGCGGAACGGATGTCCGGATCGGCGGCCAGGTTCCGCTGCAGGTGGACGGCGAAGTGGCGGGCTTTGCGCCCGTGCGCTGGGCAACGGACCCGGAACGGTTGACGATGCGCCTGCCGCGCGCTTATGGCTCTCCGCAATGAACGTTTGCGCCTGAGCCGATCGACTGCGACGCTCGCGCCGTTCCAATTCGTCTTGCGATCACCTGCAGCTTTCCTGCTCCGGCTCACCTCGCCGCCGCACAAGAAGAATCGCGGCGACCACCCCGAGCACAGCTGAGCTTGGTTCCGGAATCGGCGTTGTCACCCCGCCCGTGACGAAGTCCGCTTGCGTTCGCAACTCGTAGTTCGTTCCCGGTCTGCAAGCGGAGCCGAAGCATCCGAGCACACCGGCGTTCAAGACGCCGCGCACACGGTTCGCAAACGCAAGCTCAATGGTGTAAGCCGTGCGCGGTGACAGAAGGTTGGCGGGCAGTTCTGCATGACGGGGAAGTTCGATCAGGACTCCCGGCGGGTAGACCGGAAGTAAGCCGGTCTCAAAGACGAGGGAGCCGCGCGCTGTGTCTCGCACGATCAGTGACATCAGTGATGACTCTTCTCCGGACAGATACACGCCGCCCTCCAAGGCGTTCCATCGCAGGGTGAGGGGTTGCGATGGATCCATGCCATCCAGAGTGGAGAAGTTCGTGACCATCGGTATGGAGGTTGGGAACGCGTCGGGTGCGGGCGTGAGGCGGAGTGTCGAGGGTGCATCTCCATTCGCGCCGGTACTGTCCTCACAGTGAAATAGCCACTCACCGGCAGTCACCTCGGCGGAGTATTCCGTCAGCGTCAGATTTGGCGAAGCGTAGGTCATTCCAGCCGCTGTCAAACGCGCCGGGTTCAAAGTACGCTTGTGCAGCCCACGAGAATCGATCGGCCGACGGTGTGCCGGTCGAGGTCTGCCGATAAGAACGGCTTCAGGTCAGTTGGATCCACGACACCGGGGCGGCGATTGCGCCACTGAGACAAACTGCGAGCAGACAAAGAAGGCGGGTCAAATCTCATCCTTTGCGGCGAACAAGTGAGTTGTGCGGAAGCGCATCGCTCGTTGACCTGGTGCCCATGATACGCTCTCTCGCGGTGAAATGACACGCCGTACTGCTCTGACGCTTGCCGCGGCCACACTGGCACGCGCCGCCTCTCGCCTGCCCGCGAACAAGAACATGAAGTGGGCGCTGTCCACTAACCTGTGGAACCACTTTCGTCCGGTGCCGTTCACGGACATGTTGGACGTCATGCGCGATACGGGATTTATCGGGATGCGCGTGACGCAGTTTCCGGCGTTTCTGGACAAGTGGCAGATCACGCAGGCGGTGATGGAACGCGAGATCGGAAAGCGCGGTCTGCGCGTGGCGACCATCAGCTTCAACGGCGCTGTGCAGGAGGAGGCGCAGCATCGGAAAGTGGTGGCCGACGCGCGCGCCGCCATGACGTTTCTGAAGTCGTTCGGGGCGGATCGCCTGGTCGTCTTCAGCCCGTCCCGCACGGCGCCCAAAGCGTCGACGCCGGAGGGTTGGAAGGCGATGTGCCTGGGCTTCAACCGCATCGGCGAAGCGGCGCGCGAGATGGGCTTCTGGGCCGGGCTTCACAACCACCTCGATCAGATGGTGGAGAATCAGGCGGAAGTGGACCGTGCCATGGCCGAGACCGATCCCAAGCTGTTCGGCTTCTCGCCCGACACGGCGCACCTGCATCTGGCCGGATGCGATGTCGTGCGCACGATTGAGCGCTACAAGCGGCGCATCGTGCTGCTGGACTACAAGGACGCAAAACCCACGACGCCCACGGCCGACTGGCGGCAGGACAACGGGACGGTGCACGCGAAGGACTCGTCGCAAGCTCGCTTCTTTCACTCGATTTACGATCTCGGGGACGGCGAGATCGACTTTCCCGCGCTGCAGCGCTCCTTGAAGAGCGTCAGCTACCAGGGCTGGAACTGCGTCGATCTCGACACGGCGCGGCAGGGTCCGCGGAAGAGCTATGAGCGGTGCGCCGCCTACATCGTCCAAACGCTGGAGCCCATTTATGTTTAGACGGGATTTTCTCGCCGGCGGTCTTGGCGCCGCCCTGGCTGAAGGAGCGTCTCCCATTCGCATTCTCGATCCCCACGTTCACGTCTGGAAGCGGGATCCCCGCTACCCGTTTGCCGCCGGACAGCCGGACCCGGGCGACGATCGCACGCCGGAGATGCTGATCGCCAACATGAAGGCGAACGGTGTCGAGAAGACCGTCATTATTCAGGTGCGCTACTACCTGTTCGACAACTCGTATGCGCGCGACGTGGTGAAGCAGTATCCGCAGTACTTCACGGCGGTGTGCCGGGTCGACCCGCGGGATGCCGCGGCGCCGGATCAGCTGTCGAAGCGGATTGAGGAAGACAAGTTTCAAGGTGTGCGCATTTCGCCGAATGGGACGCCGCCCGGCGATTGGTTTGCCAATGCGTCGCTGATGGGTCCGCTGTGGAAGCGCGCCGAACGCTTGAAGACGCCGCTGGGCCTGCTGGCGCCGATCGAGCAGATTCCGCAGGCGGCGAAGTACATCGAGATGTGTCCGGACCTCACTGTTGTGATCGATCACATGGCGGATTCGCCGGTCGATCGTCCCGGTGAACTCGACAAGTTGCTGGCGCTGGCACGATATCCGAAAGTCTTCGTGAAGATCTCGCATTCGTGGTCACTGTCGAAGCAGGACTATCCGTGGCGAGACTCGCAGGAGCAGGTCAAGCGCCTCTACGACCGCTTTGGACCGAAGCGCCTGATGTGGGGAACGGATTGGCCGATGTGCGAGCCGAAGGCGACTTACGCGCAGACGCTATCGTTCGTGCGGGACGAACTCAAGTGGCTGAGCGAGGAGGACAAGCGCTGGATGCTCGGGCGGACGGTCGAGCAGGTGTGGAAGTTCCGGTAGGCGGCGCGGCGCCGCCCCCGGCTTAGTGCCCTTCGGCTTCGAGGAAGCGCTCCGCCTCGATTGCCGCCATGCAGCCCGCGCCCGACGCCGTGATGGCTTGCCGGTAGACGCGGTCCTGGACGTCGCCTGCGTGGAAGACGCCGGGAATGTTGGTCCGGGCTCCGCCGTGGGAGACGATGTAGCCGTCCTCGTCCAGGTCCAACTGACCGACGAAAGGCTTCGTGTTCGGGATGTGGCCGATGGCGACAAAGAAGCCGTCCACGGCCTGCCGCCAGGTCTCACCGGTTTGGAGGTTCTTGAGCGTCACGCCGGTGACCAGCTTCTGCTCCACGTCGTGAATCTCTTCGACGACGGTATTGGTGAGCATCTTGATCTTCGGATTGGCCTTGACGCGATCCAGCATGATCTTGGAGGCGCGGAAGGTGTCCCGGCGGTGCACCAGGGTGACGGTGTCGCCGAAACGGGTGAGGAAGTTGGCCTCTTCCATGGCGGAGTCTCCGCCGCCGACGACCATGATCTGCTTGCCGCGATAGAAGAAGCCGTCGCAGGTGGCGCAACTGGATACGCCGTGGCCGATGAGCTTGGCTTCGCTTTCCAGCCCAAGCCAACGGGCGGAGGCGCCGGAGGCGACGATCAGCGTGCGCGTTTCGATCCATTCGCCATCGACGTTGAGGCGGAACGGACGGCGGCCGAGCTCCGCGCCGATGACGGTGCCATAGCGGAATTCGGCGCCGAAACGCTGCGCCTGCTTTTTCATGTTTTCGACGAGTTCCGGACCCATCACGCCTTCCGGGAAACCGGGAAAATTCTCGACTTCGGTGGTGATGGAAAGTTGCCCGCCCGGCTCATGCCCTTCAAGAACCAGCGGCTTGAGGCTGGCGCGGGCGGTGTAGATGGCGGCTGTGTTTCCGGCGCAGCCGGACCCCAGAATGACAACGTTATGCATGGGATTTCTCTTCCAGGGTAACGTTGTTCCTCGACACCTGGCGACATGGCAGAGGACGGGTATGCCTCCGGCTCTCGCGGGTGGGCGGAATGCCGCCCGGAAGGCGGCCTGTTTTGTCCGTCGCGCGACGCTTGGGATCAACTTCGCGCTTTGTTTCGTTTCGTTTCGCTCCGGAGCGGCCGTTTTGCTGTTCCTGCAACGGCAAGAGGAACCTGAGTGACCTGGTCTCAGGCTAGGCCCGTCGTCATTGCGCCCTCACCGGGTTTCCTAGGACCGCGGATCGTGTCGCCCGACCTCAAAGAAGGCCGGACGCGTGGGCTCACCGTCGCAGAGCGGGCCGCGACAGTTCTCGACTGCGAAGGTAGTGCACCGGCGCGCGGCGGGGACGGGGCGCGGGGCGGAAGTGGCTGATCCCAGAGGAAATGCTGTCACGCGAGGCGTGTGACGGGATCTCGCCGTCTTCGGGGCCAGGCGCTCAGACGCCGGCGAGCTTATCGGACGAGATCAGGTAATTCAGCAGTGCGAGTCCGGTGAGCAGGATGGTCGAGATCAGGGCGGAGCGAACGAGCCGCGGCACCTGACGACGCTTCCAGAGTTGCCACTCGCGCTCGCTTTTGAGGAAGCGCCAGGGGTCTGTCCGCCGGCGCAACGCAGGCAGGGCGGCGCGCGGGGCGACGAAGCGGCAATGGCAGGACCGGCACCGCGCCTGAGCGCGTCCGCTCAGCCAGAGCAGCCGGTCGAGGGCCGCGCGGCGCGTCGAACGGCGCACACTGTCGCTGCCGCAGTTCGGGCAGAGGACGGCGGGAGCGGATGCTAGCGGCGCCAAATCAGTACTCCCGACATGGTGGCAAGACCGAACCCGGAGGCCTTTTCGGCGACCGCGGAGATGGTCTTCCGGCCTGTGTTCTCCGGAATGTAGAGCATGTCCTCGGGCTCGAGTGCGACATCCTCGGCCTGACGTTTGAGGATGCGGGCCAACTCGACCGGGATCTCGCGTTTCGCACCGGAGGCCGCATCGAGACGGTAGATGTAGACCTGCCGGGTGGAGAACGGAGAGACGCCTTCGGCAAGTGCCAGGGCCTTCATGACCGTCATCCCGGCACCATCGCGGACCGGAAAGGCTCCCGGACGCTTCACGTTGCCCGTGACATAGATCTTCTTGGCTTCCGGGACACGGATCTCCTCGCCGCCGAGGAGGGTGAAGTTCAGCTCCGACCGCGCATGGTCGAACAGGTCGCGGACCGAGAGGCGGTCCGTGCGAAGGCGGGACGGCTGATCCGGGTCGGCGCGGGTCACGAGGATTTCCGGGCCGGCATCGGCGCTCAGTCCTTCGGCCCGTCCGAGCGCTTCGAGCAGCGTGACACGGCCGGCGGCCTGAAAGGTGATGGGCTTCCGGACCGCTCCGCCGACGCTGATCGGGCGGGAGTGGTACTCGGCCACGGTCACCGAGACGACCGGATCGACGAGCACGCCTTCCTTCCGGAGCGCTTCCGCCACCAGGGTTTCCACTTCGGAAGGGAGCAGACCCGCGACCGTCAGCCGCGCTCGCAGCATCGGGAGACGGATCAGGCCATCGCCGCCGACGCGAATCGTGCGCGTCAGTTCCGGCGAGTCATAGACGGAGATCGCGATCAGGTCATGCGGGCCGATCCGCTGCCCGGGCAGATTGGCGGCGGAGAGTTCGGCCATGGGGGTCTTGGGCTGCGCGGAGAGAAGGCCGGCGAGAGCGATTGCCAGCCCCAGCGCGATCGTGAAACGGAACATGCTCACGCAGGGTTGATCGGCAGGGCGCGCCCGAAACTGTAGCCCGGGGTCAGGAGACCGGGTGCGCTTCGAAATAGTCGCGGACTTTGCGGGCGATGGCGGGTCCGGCAACGGCGGCGAGGGCTTCGGCGGGCGCCTCCTTCACACGTTCCAGGCTGCCGAATTCGGTCAGCAGTTTGCGAAGCGTTTTCTCGCCCACGCCGGGAATCTGCGATAGCTCCGAGGTGAGGCGCGCGGCATTGCGGCGGGTGCGGTGGAAGGTGACGGCGAAGCGATGCGCCTCGTCGCGCACCTGTTGGATCACGTGCAGGACCGGGGAGAACTTGTCGAGGATGACGGGTTCGTCTTCCTGGCCGAGGACGTAGATCCACTCTTCGCGTTTCGCAATGGAGGCGAGGGGTTGGTTGATGACGCCGATGGCCTCCAGCGCCTCGGCGGCGGCGTGGAGTTGCCCGATGCCGCCATCGATGAGGATGAGGCTGGGCATCGGCGCACCCTCTTCCTTCAAGCGGCTGTAGCGGCGGGTGACCACTTCGCGCATGGAGGCAAAGTCGTCGTTGCCGATCACCGTGCGGATGATGAATTTGCGGTAGTCCGACTTCTTCATCTTTCCGTCTTCCCAGACCACCATGCTGGCCACTTTGTCGGTTCCCTGCACGTGCGAGATGTCGAAGCATTCGATGCGGCGGGGCGCTTCGGCAAGGCTGAGTGCGTCGGCCAGCGCCTCGGCGGTCTGCTTGAGCGACGGCTTGCGGATGCGGAAGCGGAGTTCGAAGCTCGACCGGGCGTTGGTTTCGGCCAAAGCGATCATCTGGCGCTTCTGGCCGCGCTGCGGGGTGTGGATCTCGACGCGACGGCCCCGTTTTTCGCTGAGCAGATCCTGCATGGCGTCGCGGTCCTCGAACTCGACGGGGACGTGGATGATGCCGGGGATGTGCGGCTCGTCGGCGTAAAGCTGCAGGAGCAGGGTGCTTTGGAAGTCGGCGGGGTCGAACTCTTCCATGTCTTCGAAGAAGAACTCGCGGCGGTCGACGATTTTGCCGCGGCGCAGGTGGAAGAGATTGACGGCGGCGAGCGGGGGCTCGACGTGAAAGGCAAGGATGTCGATGTCGTCGCCGGCGGCGGAGGCCATTTTCTGGCGCTCGTCCATCTCCTCGACGGTGGAGATCAGGTCGCGAAGGCTGGCGGCTTCCTCGAAGCGTTCCTCCTCGGCGGCGCGTTCCATGCGGCGGCGCAAATCGCGGGCGAGGTCGCGATGGCGTCCTTCGAGGAACAGACGGACGTCGCGGACATGCTGGGCGTAGATCTCGTCGGTGGTGAGTCCGGCGACACAGGGACCCAGGCAGCGGCGGATGTGGTACTGGAGGCAGGGATTTTTGTGGTTCCGCTCCAGGTCCACCTTGCAGCTCGGCACCAGGAAATGGCGGTGGATGAAGTGAACCAGGCGATGGGCGAGATTGCCGGGGAAAAACGGGCCGTAGTAGGTGGCGCCGTCTTTGCGCAGGCGGCGGGTGACGTAGACGCGGGGGTAGCGCTCCGCCGTGAGCTTCACGTACGGGTAGGTCTTGTCGTCGCGCAGCAGGATGTTGAAGCGGGGCTTGTACTGCTTGATCAGGTTGTTTTCGAGGGCGAGCGCTTCCTTCTCGTTGTCGAGCAGGATGTAGTCGATGTCGCGCGCGGTGGCGATGAGGGTAGAGGTCTTGCGGTCGGCGAGCTTGTCGTCGGAAAAGTAGCTGCGGACCCGGCTGCGGAGGCTTTTCGCCTTGCCGACGTAGATGACGGCGCCGGAGTCGTCCTTGTAGAGGTAGACGCCGGGAGAGGGAGGAAGCTGCGCGACCTTTTCGCGGAGCCGGGACTGAAATTCCGCGCCTATACTCGAATTGTGACACGCCGATGGTGGTTCTTCGCGTGGGTGGCGGGTGTGGCGGCGGGGCGGCAAGACGCTCCGAAGCCGGCGCAGGAGCAGGAGCCGCCGGAAGAAGACGAGACGCTGCAGACCAAGGAGTACGCCTTCAAGCCCGTTCAAGCGGAGAGCGAGATGAAGATCGGGAATTTCTATTGGAAAAAGGGCAGCTGGAAAGCGGCGGCGAAGCGGTTTGAAGAGGCCACGAAATGGAACCCGACGATGCCGGAGGCCTACCTGCGCTGGGGCGAGTCTTTGGAGAAGATGAGTGACCGGAAACGGGCGAAGCTAGCCTACGAGAAATACCTGGAGCTATCCCCTGACGGGAAGCAGGCTGCCTATATCCGCAAGAAAATGAATCAGTTGTAGCGGCGGGAATGAACCGATTTTAACTGTGTGTTAAGAGACGGTTCATGTCGAAAAGGGACTATAGTGAGCGAGACGACGTCGTCGTCACGTTTACAACTCACTAAGGAGAGTCACTCACCATGAAGAAGTTCGTTACCCTGATGCTCGGTTCCGCCCTGATCTTCGGCACCGCGACGGCGACGTTTGCCGCTGACGACAAGAAGGCCGAAAAGAAGGCTGACAAGAAGGAGAAGAAGGAAAAGAAGGGCCACTAAGCCTTTTTTCTTCGATCTTCGAAGGTTTTTTGAGACGCCGCGGGCCGGAAAGGCTGGCGGCGTTTTCGTTTTTGTGACGCGGGACCCCGCGCCGGGGCGCTATACTGGTGGGCGGTGAGGTGCGAGAGTGGCTGAATCGGGCGGTCTCGAAAACCGTTGTACCGGTAACGGTACCGTGGGTTCGAATCCCACCCTCACCGCCAGAACGTAGTTGCGGGTCCCCAACAAGCGCGAGCTCCCTCCTGGGGCTCTTTCTTCCTTCCGAATTGCTCCTTAGTCCAGTCTGACCACCGATTCCAAAGTGGTGGGCAGCGGTCCGCGCACCGTCCTGCGGCGAGCTTGTGCGGGTTCCCGATGGCCGTAGGCGCGGGATCGCCAGCTGGGAATGACTTCGCTGTCCGGGGCGTCGATTGCGGTGATATCGCCATGCCAGTGTTGTTCCAGCAGGTGTTCTCCGTGGCCGGTGACGTGGTCGCGCACGCGGAGGCGGTCCGATTCGATCAAGACCTCGCGGCGGTGCGTGATGTCGCGGTAGCGGCACTCTGCTTCCAGGCGGTCGTCGGTGGCGGAGAGCAGGCGAACTTGCGGGCGGGCTCCCCAACGGAAGGGGTTGACGGGTTCGGCCTGGTCCAAGCCATCGATGCGGACCGTGTTGTGGGCAGCGGTGCCGCGGAACCAGGCGCGGGCTTCGAGGTCATCCACATAGTTGTACGTGCCGGGGTCGAAGAGGATGTCGCGGTCGCCCTTGCGGACGACCAGGCTGAGCGCGTCGGCATGGCTGTGTCCGCCGGAAAGAGCGCCGATCGGCGAAGCGCGAAAGATGAGGTGAAGGTCGTCCCGCTGACGGACGGCGATTCCGGCGTCGGCGAAAACTTCCATTAAACTTCCTTTTTGGTGCCAGGCACCATTGTGGTTTTCTTCATGTTGTGGGGAGAACCACCAGGGGGCGATGTCTCCGGCGGGATTGGGGCGGTGGCCGAGCAGTGCGTCGGCAGCGGCAAGTGTGGAGCTCCCGAAGCGGTCGCGGGGCCCGTAGGGATGAAACCAGCGGCCGCCGTCGTCATCGCCGAGGAAAGGCAGGCGTCCCTGCGGCCCCATGAGGGCGGCGAGATAGTTGCGCATCGCACGGACGCGGTCCGTTGCCGCGCCGCCGTTCAGCAGCGCGTGCCAAATCGCCATGTCGAGCGTGTAGACGTGATAGTACGACGACTGCTCAAAGTGGCTCCCGTCAGCACGGACCTGAGTTGCGAGGGCTTCGGCAACGACGCGCCCACCGAGTG
>CAYNDS010000081.1:0-10690 GCA_964395885.1 uncultured Solibacteraceae bacterium
GTCCAGGACCCGGGCCGCGTCCGGGCCGCGTCCGGGCCGCGTCCGGGCCGCGTCCGGGCCGCGTCCGGGCATGTAGGGCGCCGGAAATGGCTCCGTTGGGGGTTTAGAAGAAGCTGTCGTCGCCGCCGTCGAAGCCCGAATTGTCGCCTTCTTCCGCGGCGGGGGCATCTTCATTGCTGAAGAAGTCGGACACCTGATCGGCAAGCATTGAGCCGACAAAGGCTCCGGCGATGCTGGTGAGAAGAGTACCCGCCAACATGCCACCCATCGGGCCGTTCTGATGGCCGAAGATGCGCTCCAGGGTGCCGGGCTGGCGAAGTTCCGTCCGGGTGGCGAGCCGCGCCAGAGCCTGTGAGTCCTGCGCGACATGTGGGGGCAGGCGCTCGGCGTCGGGTGCGGCGGCGTTCAAACGGGTGGCTGCCTCCTGCCGCAATTCCGGCGTCAGCTTGTCGAATGCCTCGCGGTGCGCTGCCTCGATCTGTTCGGGCGGGGCGGTCTCCAGCAGGTAGCGATAGCGCGCCTCGGCTTGCGAGGGCGACGGCGCGGCCGGGCGTGCGGGCTGCGCGTTTCCAAACAGGCGGCTGAACAGTCCCATGGATACTCCTAAGATGAACGTTCGTTCATGAATCTGGATGCGGCCCTCCCCGGCTGCGTTTCCGATTTCCGTACGCGCAAGGAAGCACGCTGGAGGCCAGCGTGACGGACCACAGCGCTATTCTGATGAACGATGCGAAACGTGTTGTTGCTGGCGCTGAGCGCCGGGCTGGCCTGGGGGCAGACGAAGTTTCAGTTTTGGCCGGGAGCGCAATATGATCCTGCGATCCCGACGTTCCAGAAGGTTCTGGGCTACGAACCTGCCGCGCGCATTGCGCCGGTGGAGGATACCTACCGGTATTTCGAAGCGTTGGCTGCTGCTTCCGGCGGCCGTCTGAAGGTGTTCGATTACGGCAAGAGCTGGGAGAATCGCCGTCTGATTCTGGTGGCGATTTCAAGCGAATCCAACATTCGCCGGCTGAATGAGATTCAGCAGGGCATCCGGCGCCTGGGCGACCCGCGCAAGACTTCCGAGGCCGAGGCGCGAAAGCTGATTGCCACCTTGCCGGCCACCGTCATGCTGGGCTACTCCGTGCACGGCAATGAGATCTCCTCGACCGACGCAGCGATGCTGGCGGCGTATCATCTGCTGGCCGCTCGGAATGACAGGATGGCGTCCGGCATCCTGCAGAACTCGGTGGTGCTGATTGACCCGCTGCAGAATCCGGATGGCCGGAACCGTTTCGTCCATCACTTTGAGACGACGGTCGGGCTGGAGCACGACGCGACGCCATTTTCGGCGGAACATGACGAGCCGTGGCCGGGGGCACGGTCCAACCACTACCACTTCGACATGAACCGGGACTGGTTCGCGCTGACGCAGCCGGAGACTCGGGCGCGCATCAAGCTGTTTACGGAGTGGCTGCCGCTGGTCTTTGCCGACCTGCACGAGATGGGCGGCGAGACCACGTACTACTTTGCGCCGGAAGCCGCGCCGTTCAACCCGCACATCACGGAGCAGCAGAAGAAGTCGCTGGACATCTTCGGCAAGAACAACGCCAAGTACTTTGACCAGCTCGGCTTTCCGTACTTCACCCGGGAGGTCTTCGACGATTTCTACCCCGGCTATGGGGCGGGCTGGCCGCTTTACTACGGCGGCATCGGGATGACGTATGAGAACGCCTCGCTGCGCGGCATGAAGTATCAGCGCGGCGACGGGACGGTGGTGGACTATCCGCAGAGCGTGCAGAAGCACTTTGTCGCGTCGATCGCCACGGCGGAGGCAGCGGCCGACAATCGCGAAACGCTGCTCCGGAACTTTTATGAGTATCGCCGCACGGCGGTGGAGGAAGGGCGCACGGAAGAGACCAAGGACTACATCCTGTCCCGGAAGGGCGATGTGGCGCTGGTCGACAAACTCGCCGACCTGCTGGCGGCGCAGGGGATTGAGGTGGAGCGCGCGCGCACGGCGTTTTCGGCGGGGGGCAAGGACTTCCCGGCGGGCAGCTATCGCATCTCCTCGGCGCAGCCGATGAAGCGGATGATCCGCACGTTGCTCGATCCGGTGACGCCGCTCGACAAGGACTTCGTCGCCGAGCAGGAGCGCCGCCGCAAGCGCAAACTGCGCGACGAGATCTACGACGTCACGGCCTGGTCCCTGCCGCTGCAGTACAACGTGGAGGCGGTGCTGCTGAAGGCGTCGCCGTCGGGCGTCATGTTTGATCCGGTCGCGGCGGGCAACCTGCCGCAAGGGCGCGTCGAAGGGGGCCGCGCAACGGTCTCCTACCTGGTGCCGTGGACGTCGATTGCCTCGGGCAAGCTTCTGACAGCGTTGCTCCGCGAGAATCTGCTGGTGTACTCCAGCGACAAGGCCTTCACGCAGAACGGGAGGAAGTTCGATCGCGGCACGCTGATCATCCCGGTGGCCAAGAACCCCGCTTCGGTGCACGACACTGTGGCGCGGCTGGCCGCTTCATCCGGGGCGGAGGTGCTCGCCACGAATTCCGGCTGGGTGGAGGACGGCGTGAACTGGGGTTCCAACTACGTGCTGCGCATGGCGCCGATCCGCGTCGCGATGGTGTGGGACGCGCCGGTGTCGGCCTACAGTGCCGGCTATGCCCGCTGGCTGCTGGAGCGGCAGTTCGGCTACCCGGTGACCCTGATCCGCGCTTCGCGGCTGGCTGGGGCCGACCTGAGCCGGTTCCATGTCTTGATCCTGCCGGAAGGCAACGGCTACGGCGGAGCGCTGTCGGGAGCCGCGCCACGGCTGAAGGCGTGGGTGCAGAACGGGGGCACGCTGGTCAGCTTCGGCACCGCGCTTCCGTTTCTGGCAGACGCGCGGGTGGGCCTGCTGAGCCTGCAGCAGGAGTCCGCCGCAAAGACGACGGAGCCTGCCAAGCCCGCTCCGGCTGCCGGGGCGAGCGCTTCCGCCGAGCCGGTTCCCGGAAAGATCTTCGCCAAGGAAGAGGATTTTCGCAAGGCCATCGAAGCGGACCGGGAGCCGCCGGACGAAGTGGCCGGCGTGCTGGTTCGCGCCAAGCTCGACAAAGAGCACTGGCTGACGGCGGGCGTACCGGAGACGGTGCATGCGCTGGTCTCCGGACGCCTGATCTTTTCGCCGCTGAAGCTGGATAAGGGCATCAACGCCGCGATCTTCGCCGGACCGGACGAACTGCTGGCGTCCGGCTACTTGTGGGACGAGAATCGGAAACAGCTGGCGTACAAGCCGTTTGTCGCCGTGCAGCGGGAAGGCCGCGGCCTGACGATCGGGTTCACCGCGGACCCGAACTATCGCGGCTACATGGACGGCTTGAACCTGCTGTTTCTGAATGCCGTTTTCCGTGGCGCGGCACACGCGGGCGGCGCTTTCGCGGGAGGCGGGCAGTGAGGCTGGCCCTGTTCGCGGTCCTGCTGCTGCCGTTGGCGGCGGCGGAAGGCGAACGGCGTCTCGATGTCGAGTTCGCCAAGCCGAACGGAATCAGCCTGAAGCTGGATGCCTGGGTCCCCGCCGGCAAAGGGCCGTTTCCCACGGCGATCATTGTCCATGGCGGCGGCTGGGTGGCGGGCGACAAAGCCATTGAGTGGGTGCAGCCGTTGTTCCGTCCCCTGGAGGAGGCCGGGTTCGGCTGGATCAGCATCAACTACCGGCTGACTCCGCAAGCGCCGTTTCCGGCGATGATGGAGGACACCTTCGCCGCCATTGACTGGGTGAACGCGCATGCCGCCGAGTATAAGGTCGATCGGAAGCGAGTGGCGCTGATTGGCGAATCGGCCGGCGGGCACATCGTCGCCTACGTCGGCGCGCGGGCGCGGGGCAAGCAAGGGGTGCAGGCCGTGGTCGACTTCTACGGGCCGCACGATTTGGCGGCCCAGATCCGGGACCGCGACAACGGGAATGCGGAGCGCCTGATGAAGCAGTTGTTCCAGGGTCCGGCGACGCCCGAACAGATCCGGGCGGCTTCGCCCATCACCTACGTCCACAAGGGAATGCCGCCCTTTCTCTTCATCCATGGGACGGACGACAAGCTGGTGCCGTACAACCAGTCGCCGCTGATGTGCGAGGCGATGAAGAAGGTGGGCGTGCCGTGCGAAGTCATCACCGTCCAGGACGGCCCGCACGGGATGAGCAATTGGGAGAAGAAACCGGAGTGGACCGTCTACAAGCAGCCGATGATCGCCTGGTTGAAAAAGACTCTCCGCGTGAGGTAGCAACGGCAGCGAGCGCGCCCGGGCGGAATCCGGGCTAGTAGTTCAGCCCGCGCAGATACTCGCGAAACTCGCCGCCCAGGTCCTCGCGCCGCAGTGCGAACTCGACCGTTGCCTTCAGCCAGCCCAGCTTGTCGCCCGCATCGTAGCGCGTGCCTTCGAACCGCCAGCCGTAAACGGGGCGCTTCTGGGCAAGGCGCCGCAAGCCGTCGGTCAACTGGATTTCGCCGATGGCGCCCGGCTCCGTGGCGGCAATCGCGTCGAATATGTCGGGCGTCAGCACGTAGCGCCCGATGATGGCGAGATTGGAGGGCGCAGCCTCCGCCTTCGGCTTTTCCACCATGTCGTGAATCCGGTACAAGCCTTCGACGCCGGGGACGGGCTCTCCCGCCACCACGCCATAGGCGGAGATGCGGTCCCGCGGCACCTCCATCAGCGCAATGACCGGCGCGTTGAACCGCTCATGCACGTCGATCAACTGCCGCACGCAGGGACGTTCCGAAGCGATCACGTCGTCCGACAGCACCGTTGCGAACGGCTCATTATTGACCAGGTCCCGTGCGCAGAGCACGGCGTGACCCAGTCCAAGCGCCTCTTTCTGGCGGACATAGGACACGTTGATCATGTCGGAGATGTGCTGCACCGTCGCCAGAAGCTCGCTCTTGCCCTTGGACTTCAGCAGGTGCTCCAACTCGAAGCTGACGTCGAAGTGGTCCTCGATGGCGGTCTTGCCGCGCCCCGTGACGATCACGATGTCGGCACATCCGGATGCGACGCACTCCTCGACAGCGTACTGAATCAACGGCTTATCCACCAGAGGCAACATCTCTTTCGGTTGCGCCTTGGTGACGGGCAGGAATCGTGTTCCCAGACCAGCCGCGGGGAATACCGCTTTGCGTACGGGCATCGTTCTCAGTCTAAAAGCTCCCGCGTGGGAGATCGTGGAACCCGCGGGAGAGTTTACATGGATAAGACGAAAGAGTACTGGAACAGTGGGTCTTCGATCACCGAGACGTGTCGTGCTACTCTATCCGAACGGGCGCATGGAGTCCGCTACGAACTATGGCTTACGTTATCGCTGAACCCTGCATTGATACCAAAGATACGGCGTGCGTGGACGCTTGCCCGGTCGATTGCATCCATCCGAAGAAGGACGAGCCAGAATTCGCCGACAAGAACATGCTCTACATCGATCCGGTGGAGTGCATTGACTGTGGCGCCTGCGTGCCGGTTTGCCCGGTGTCGGCCATCTTCGCGCTCGATGATCTGCCGGAGAAGTGGTCCAGCTTCGCCCAGACCAACGCCGAGTACTTCGGGCGTACGACCGCCTAACGGCCTTTCCCGATAGCAGCTTCAGAACAGTACGAGTTGGCCCTGGCCGACCGTTGAAGGGCAGGACTGTCTCCAGTGCGGGCATTGGCGGCAATGCTCGGCCTCGCGGAGCGGAAAGTCCTGTTTCTCCTGCGCGTCGGCGAGTGCCTGGAGCGTGCTTCTCCAAGCCGTCTGGGGCTCTACTTCGATCACTTTGTCGGCGCGCAGGAAGTGCAGCAGCAGGCTGGGCTGGCGTCCGGTGATCGATCGTAGTGCCTCGCCGTAGATGCTCATTTGGGTACGGTACTCGGCGGCTCGGGTGGGAAGGGCTTCCGGGGCAACCGCGTCCGTCTTGTAGTCGACAACCGTCACGCCGGCAGCGTCCTCGAACCAAAGATCGATTTGGCCGGTGATCACGCGCCCTTCGGCCGTGAAGGCAAAGTCGAACTCCCGCTCGGTGGTTCGGGCGCCTGCCGCTCGAACCCCGAGTGCAGACGAGCGAAAGACTTGGATGAGGCGGAGCGCTTCCGGCGAGGCATCCGGAACGGCTTCTCCCGCCAGGAGACGATGGACGTCGCGGCCAAGGTCACTGGCGCGCTCGGCGTCCGAATCTGCATCGACATCTTCGCGGGCTGCCGGTGCAGAGGCCGGCCATCCCAGATAGCGGTCCAGCCAGTAGCGGCGTGGACACTTGGCGAACAGAGTGAGGCTGGTTGCACTGACGGCGGCGTCCCACTGTCCGGTGACCGGCGGCGGATCCACAAAGAGCAGTGCCGCCTCCGACGGGGCAACGGCGGATGGATTCGACAGCGGGAAGTCCGGCCCATCGACGAGGCGCGTGACCCTCTCGGAGAAGTACTTGGTCCAGCCGCGCCTGGTATCGGCGTAGGAGCAGATGAGCTTTTCCTTGGCGCGGGTCATGGCGACGTACAGCAGCCGGTGACCCTCCTCGAGGTCTCCGGTTTTCTGGCTTTCCCGAAACTCCTCCGCGGCCAGATCGCGAATACTCCCACCGTACTCGTCGCGCCATGTGGCGCCGAGACCCGTGGCGGCCGAGTAGGTGAGGGCGAAGCGGTCGGATGCGGGCTCCAGGTTCAGGGAGCAGAGGAAGACAACGGGGTACTCCAGGCCCTTGGCCGCGTGCATCGTCAGAAGTTCGACGGCGTTGGCCGCGTCCAGGGCCGGGGCGTTCGGCTCTTCCTGGGCGCGGCGGCACCGTTCCAGGTACGAGATCGTGTCGGCCAGGGAGCTGTTGTGGCCCCCGATCAAGGAGATGAGCTTCGTGGTGCTGGCCCGGCCTGCCTCGTCGAGCGCTGCCTGATAGCCGGATTCGTCCAGAGCGCGCGTGAGCAGCAGCGCGGGCGCGATGTGTTCCGCTTCTTCGCGCTGCCGGCGTAACAACTGCAGGAAGCCGGTGTGAGTGACGCCTTCGATCAGCGGCCCTAGCGCGGGACGGCCCAAGCCAAGATCGGTGTCGGAGACGGCGGCGAAGGGGGAGCGCAGCACGGCGGCCAGCGAGATCTCATCCAACGGATTGGAAACGGTCCGCAGCCAATGCAGGCAGTCGGCGACCTCCTGCCGTTCAAAGAAGCTCTTGCCGCCCGTCACGCGATGGGGGATGCCGAATGCTGCCAGCACCTTTTCAAACTCAGCCAATTGGCTGGTCGTACGGAACAGCAGCGCAATGTCGCGGTAGGTGAAGCGTCCGGAGGCGGTGATCTCTTGAATCCGCCGCGCGACGGCACGGGCTTCCCATTCCGTGCGGTCCTCGCTGTCCTGTCCCTTGACGGCCAGCACCTCGACCGACGGCTCCGTTTCCGGATCGAACGTTCCGGCGGCGATCAGGCCCGGCGTCTCAATGCCGGGCACGTCCTCGAGTGTGGCCTGCAGGAAAGCGAGGATGCTCTCGCGGGTGCGAAAGTTTTCCGCCAGTCGGTCGACTTCGCCCTGCTGCGCGACTTCCTCCCGGAAGGCGCGAAAGGCGGTGGGCGAGGCGTGCCGAAAGCCATAAATCGCCTGATTGCGATCGCCGACGGCGAAGAAGCGGGCGGGACGGCGCAGCAGGTTCATCAGCCGCCATTGCAGCGGATTGGTGTCCTGCAGCTCGTCCATGAGGATGTAGTCGAAGCGATCGCGGATCTGGGCGGCCAGCTTCGGGTCACGCTCCAGCATTGTGATGGTGAACTGCTCCAGGTCGTCGAAGTCCAGCGCGGCGGTTTGCCGCTTTGCTGCCAGATAGCGCCGGTCGATGGCCTCCAGAAGCTCGCGCAAGGTGCGGCGTTCGTCGCCGAAGGCCGCGGTGGCCAGAACGGATCGGACCTGTTGGACGGCTTCGGCCAGCGGACCACTTGTCGACCTTTGCTGGCAGATCGAGACCCCGGCGGGATTGGCCAGCCACTCCAGTGTCTCGTCGTGCATCTGTTTCTGCTTCGGTCCGCGCGGCTTGTAGGTAGCGCAGATCTGCCGGAGGGATGCCATCGCGCGCGCGGTATCGGGTGGCGACGGAATCTCGGCCAGCGGTTCGCCGCTGAGCCGGACCGCGCGATACGCATCGGCAAGAGCGTGCGCCGGGTCGGTGACTTTCCAGTGCCGGTAAAGGCGGCGCAGGCGTTCCCGGTCCCGCTGATGCAGATCGTTCAGCGTGGCTTCGACGGACTGCGCCAGCAGCAGCGAGGCCTCGCGCTCCGGCAGGACCTGGAAGTCCGGCGCGATTTCGGCGGCCAGCGCATGCTCCCGCAGCAGCCGCGCGCAAAGTCCGTGGAGGGTGGAGATTGGCGCGCGTGCCACTTCGTCCCGCAGGTCCGGCTGCGCAGCAAAGCGCCGCGCCAGCCGCATCTGGATTTCCCGGGCGGCCTTCTCAGTGAAGGTGATCGCCAGCAGGCGGGAAGGTGAGGCGTGGCCTTCGGCGACCAGCCAGGCGAAGCGCTCCACCAGGACCCGTGTTTTCCCGCTGCCCGGACCAGCGACGACGCAGACATCCTGCCCCATGCGCCGGACAGCAGCCCACTGCGACTCCGTCATGGCGTGGCCTCGGCGGCAATCTGCGCGGCGGCTCCGCGGATGCGGCAGACATCGCGATAGTCGCACCAGCGGCAGATCTTCGGGTCGTGCGGGCGCGGCTCCACTTCCCCTGCCAGGACGCGCTCGACCGTCAAAAGCGTGCGTTCCCGCGCGGTCTGCATCAACTCGTCCACCTGGTCGGTCTCCACCGGCTCACCGTCGCCCTTCAGCGGCAGGTAGGCGAACCCGACGGGCGTCAAGCCGGCCTTCTTGAGCGCAATCAGGTACAGCCCGCCCTGGACCGCTTCCGGACTCGCCAGCTTCTCTCTGGCCTTTTCCGCAGTCTGATACTTGTAGTCGATGGCGTAGGCCTCACCGGTGGACGAGCGGTCGAAGCGGTCGATGCGGCCGCGGATCACGACGCCGGGTGCGAGCGTGAATTCGAAGGGCCATTCGGCCTCCATCGTCCAACCCAAACGCTCCGGCGGCTGCGCGAGAAACCGTCGCAGGTACCGCTCCAGTTCCAGCCGTTCGAACTCGGTGCGGTGCGAATCGGCGACGTATTTCTGCCGCTGCATGGTGTCGAAGGACTGGGCAAACAGACGGTCGAAGTGGTCGATGCCCTCTTCGTGGACCTTGCGCAGAATTTCATGGACGACGATGCCGCGTTCGAGAGGGCCGAAACGGTCCTCCGGGTCCGCCGGCGGGTGGTTCAGCCGCAGGGTGTGTTGGGCAAAATGGCGGAAGGCGCACCCCAGGAACGTTTCGATTTCGGTGGGACGCCAAGTGGCACGGCGGCGCGCTGCGATCGCTTCCGGCGCGACGAATCGGGACCAGGGCGGGACAGTTGCGGTCGATCCGGGACGCGGTAGCAGGGGCGGGGGCGTGCGCGACGGCGCGGTCTCCTGCCCCAGGGCGAAGCTGGGCAGAGTCGGTTCGCCGGCAGCGTCGAACTGATGCCAGCTATAGGTGATCTGCGCCGTTGCCGCCTGCCGGAGCGACGCCAGTAGCGCTGTTTCTTCGGCCTCCCACTCCGAAAGGCCGCGCAGGGGAAAGCCCGCCTGTCGCAGGCGCAGGCGCGTGGCGCCAGGAAGAATCGGATCGGCCCCCACGCGGCGCGGAAACTCGCCTTCCAGAAGGCCGGCGACGAACAGGACCGGCAGCCGCCACTGCCGCGCCTCGTAGGCATCCATCAGATGAACGACGTCGCGCCGCCCGTCGCGCGCCGTAACGGAATGCAGGCGCAGCACCTCGCGCGCCTCTTGCCAGAACCGTTCCAGCCGCACGGCACGGGAGGGCAGCAGGGTGGCGGTCTCTTCCAGCGCCCGGCTCCAGCTTGTCAGCGCTTCTGCCTGCGCGCGGCGAGCAAGCGCCGCCTCAAGCGTCGACGGCTCCCATTGCCGGGGCCGGGCAGTGCTTCCATACAGCGTTGCGAGCGTTGCGGCCCATTGCGCGGGCGTGCGCTCCAGCGTCCGCCAGGGAGACAGGGGTGTGAGGACGGCACGAAGCGGACCGGCGTGTTCCAGACCGAAGTCCGGCTGCCGCGAGGCCAGTGCGGCCGCCACCTCGTCGCCTTCGCGCGTGCCGAACCAACCGCCTGCGGGATCGCGCACCACCTCCAACAGCCGGGTGTAACTCCAGCCGTCCAACAACGCCTCGACGACGGAGGCCAGAAACGGAATGGGCCGCTCCTCGGCGAGGGGGCGCGGAAAGTAGGCCCGGTGCGGGATGCCGTACCGCGCCAGCGTCGAGCCGATCAAACGGCCATACGGCTCTCGGGAACGCACCACGACGCCGATCTCGCGAAAGGCTCGTCCGTTGCGATGCAGATCGAGAATCTCCGAGGCGATCGCACCCGCTTCCCGCTCAATGGTCGGCATGACCAGGTAGGTCAGCGGCGCGGGCGGCGTTCCCTCGATGAACTGCACGGGTTCGGCAAAGCCCCAGTCTTGTGGTGAGGCGTCTTCCGGCACGGCAACCACCAGTTCCGTCCGGCTGGCGATCGCCTTCAGCAGTTCCACCTCAGCGGGGGCGAAGGTCCGAAAGCTGTCGACAAGCACGCGAGAAGGCAGCAGAACCTGTCCGCCTCGGATCCGTTCGGCGGCGGCGCGGACCCGCTGCGAGCGCCAGTGGCGTCCCG
>CAYNDS010000081.1:10700-18247 GCA_964395885.1 uncultured Solibacteraceae bacterium
GTCCCGCGATGCGCGGCTCGAGGCCCGCCAGGACCACCGTGAGTTGCGGGTCGAAGCGGCGGAGGGCAGTGGCATCGGCTCCAGCCGAAATCAGCTCGTCCAGAACACCCGCTAAACGGTCCCGAAACCCGGGAAACCCCGCCACGGCGCCGAAACCGGTGGCGGGGACGATGGCGCGGAGCGCCTGGTCCAGCAGAGCCGGCGAGACGGGGGCAAGGTCCGGCACCCAGCGATCCAGCATCCGGGCGAGCGTGACGACGGAGCGGGGACGGACAAAGCCGTGGGCGCGGGCCAGTTCGTTCTGCAGGTGCTCTGCGAGGGTGGAGGTGGGGACGATCAGCAGAAAGTCGCCGACGGCTCGCTCTCGTACGGCGGCGGTTGCGCCCGCGCCGGTTAGGAACTGGACCAAGCTGTCAGTGTAGCGCCGCGCTACTTTTTCAGCATCTCGTCGTACTTCAGGCGCTGCTCTGGCGTGAGCACTTGCAGAATCTGCGCCTTGCCGTGATCGCGCACGTCGGAGAGCTGCACCTGCAGGTCGTGCATCATCTTGGTGTAGTCCTCGACAATGGCGCCGATGCGGTCCGTCTGGTCGGGCGTCAGATTCAGTTCGCGCTTCATCCGTTGCAGCAGGTCTTTCTTGCTTTCGGCCTTCAGAATCGCGGCGGCTTTCACGGTGGCGCGCTGCAGATAGAGTTTGGTGACCAGCGCGCCCATGGCCGCACCCGCCAGAAACACCCAGAAGAGCGTCAGGACGACTTTGTGATTGCTCCAGGTGACGCGGGACTCGGTCATGGGTTAGTAGGTCAGCAGCGTGAGTGCGGCCAGCACGCGGCCTTGATTCTCCGCCGGATCCGGTTCGGCGAACTGCAGGCTCACTTCCGGATGGTCGTCCACCAGAACACTGGCCGGGAGACCGCGGTAGGGGGAGACTTCGTCCAGGTCCACGGTTTCGACCGCGCTCGAGGGCGAGGTGGTGGTCAACAGATCTTCCTGCGTGTCGTCAAGCGACATCAGCCCGACGCTCAACAGCACCAGCAAGGTGGCCGATGCAATCACCAGGCGCTGCGTGAACGGTTCAATGAAGATCGACCAGAACGAGGCGGCACGCTCGCGCTCCTCGGCCTTGATCCGGGCCACGACACGGTCCGCGAATCCGTAGCGCGGGGCCACGTCGGCGGGGGCTTTCAGGGTCTCTCGCAGCAACAGGCTCTGTTCCAGAAAGCTGTCCAACACGGCGCGATCATGCGGCGATTCCGCCAGCAGGCGGTCGAAAGCCGGATCGGCACCTGCCTCCAGCTTGCCGCTGAGGTAGTCTTCCATCCGCTGCTGAATTCGTTCCTGCATCGTACTTGCCTCTACTTGCTGTCCGCCGCCACGGAAGGCTTGCGCGTCAGCCGTTGCGCCGCCTTCAGTAGCTTCTGGCGGGCCCGAAACAACTTTACCTTGATCGTATTCTCATTCAAGCCTGTCATCTGAGACAACTCCTCGACGGAGTGTCCCTCGACTTCCTTGAGCATGAGGAGATTTCGCTCCTCGGGGCTGACTTTTTCGAGAAGTTTGTTGACGTACTCGCGGCGCGCAAGCTGCGTGTCCACGGCGGGGCTGCGGTCGGAATTCGCCTCCGAATTCTCCATCCGCTGCGTATCTTCCTCGGTGAAGTCGCTCTCGTAGACCAACTTGCGGACGCGTTTCTTCCGCAGATAGTCGTAGCACTCATTCACCGTGATCTTGTAGATCCAGGTGAGCAGGCTGCTGCGCGAGTCGAAGTTCTGGATCGACGTGTAGACCTTCGCAAAGACCTGTTGCGCGATGTCCTCGGCGTCGTTCTGGTTCCGAAGAATCCCGTAAATTATTGAAAAGACTTTGTTTTGGTAGCGCTCCACCAGCTCGCGGAACGCCAGCTCATCCCGCGCTTGAACGCGTTCGATCAGGCGGGCTTCGTCGGCTTGGCGTTGCTCCACGGCTCTCGTGGCGCGCTCCGTGGGACGAGGCAGTTCGACTGCCGAAATTCCCCAACTGCCGATGGCTTCAACACCCAGGGCGCCGTTCATACATCATAGCGGACGTGACCTGTGCGGGTTGGGTTTCGGTCAGCTTTGGCCGCCAGGCGCTTTTATTGTGGAACGAATTGGGTTACGATCAACACAGAGGGACATTACCCAATGATTCAGCTCACCGAGAAAGCCGTCACGAAGGTTCAGGAAATCCTGGACACGCAGGAGCCGAAGCCGGCCGGTCTGCGGATTGCCGTCGTCGGCGGAGGCTGCTCCGGCTTCAGCTATTCGATGGCCTTTGAGAATACGCCGGGCCTGCTGGACAAGACCTACAACTTCGGGGACCTGAAGGTGTTCGTCGACCAGGCCAGCCTGCTGTATCTGGATGGCGCGGAAGTGGATTACGTCGAAACCTTTGAAGGCTCGGGCTTTAAGTTCTCCAACCCGCAGGTGAAGTCCACCTGTGGCTGCGGCAGCTCCTTCAGCGTCTAAGCCTTTCCGGGAAACATGACGCGCCGCGGCTTGCTGGCACTGGCGGGTGTCCCGCTGCGCGCGGCGGACGCCTTGCGCGAGGTCCGGCTGTTGTCGGTTGCGCCGAGCCCGTATACAAATCGCCGCGACTCGTTTCGAGCGGGTTGCGGCATTCTTCTTTGTCTGCGCCGCTTGATTGCCGAGCACCGTCTCCCCTTACGGGCGACCTATTTTGATGCCGCTCGCCTGCTGGACCAACCCGACAAACTGAGACCGCTGGTGCAGGGCGCGCCAGTCCTGTTGATTGGGTCCTCAACATGGGCGCAGGGTCCGTCCCCACTGATCCGCCGTTTCTTTGAGATTGTCGACACTACCCCGATCGCCGGCGTGCAAGCTTCGGCTTGGGTGACCTCCGGCGGCGCGCATACGGGGGGCGAGCAGGTGATCGAGACCACGTATCGGACGCTGCTGGGCATGGGCGCGAGCCTGTTTTCGGCGGGCCAGAAGGCGATGGTCTTTACGACCGACGAGCGGCTGGGTGTCAAGGCAGGCGAGTTTCTTCCGCTGGACTGCTGGTTCATGGAGCACTTCGCGCGCGCGGCGATCGTCGCCGGCCTGACGGCGGGCAATCCGGCAGAGGCGGCGGCGTTGTGGACACGCCTCGGGGCAGGTCCGCTGTACTGGAATCACATTCCCAAGACGGAAAGCGATATTCCGACGCACCTGCACCAACTGCGAGCGAAGCTGAACGCCGCTGCCGATCCGCGCAGTGCGGCGCGGAAGGAACTGGACGGGCTGCTGTCGCCGGCGTAACTCGAATACACTCTCCACACGCGGGTTTTCCTTCTCCTCGTCGGAGGGATGGCGTGCATGGTCTCCCGTGCTGCGGAGATCACCTGTCGAGTGGAGGTGCCCGACGGTGCGGGAAACGCTTTCTCGAACTGCGCTCCCTTCGATCCGGCGCGCGGTCGGCTGACGCAGGTGAGTTGGACCGTGCAGAAGAGTGTCCAGTGGGACGCATTCCTTGCGCTCGGGGGTGTGCCCCCTGGACAAGAGCAGGCAGTTGTCTCGTTTCACCAGATCGCTCTCGTGAAGCACTTCACGGCGATCATCGGGGTTCCGGAGCCCAACGACCCGGACAACTCCCCCTCAACCGTTGTTGCCCTCAACTCGGCCGAGTCCGCCGCGCCGGTTCCGGACCTTACGCTCTCCTGGTCTCCGGCGACCGGGTTTCCCGACTGGGTGCCGTTGAGTGAGCCATGCCTTTATGGAGTCTCTGGATCTTCCTCCGATCCGGCTGTTTTGTCTCTCTTCTCACGACACAGCCCGACCGCGAGAGCGTTTCTCGATTGCCGTCTCCAGTACGAATCCGCCTCCGGCGCGAATTTGGACCTCCGCTTTTTTGGTGCGGGAAGCGGTTTCACGAATGCGGAGTTCACATTCCTCTACCAGCCCGTCCCGGAACCGGGCAGCCTGATGACGGCGGCGGGCGGGCTTCTGGCTGTCGCGACCGACTCCTGGCGGCGGCGACGCAGAAAGTGCTAGACGCGGCTGCGTTCCTCCCGTAAAGTCATTCCCATGGGACACTTCCGGCAGGTGACGCCGTTTCTACACGTGCCGGACATCGAGAGCGCGGTCGCGTTTTTTCGCGACATTTTGGGCTTTTCCGTGCCGTACCGGGAGACGGGCTACGCCTATGTTCACCGGGAGACGGTGGGGTTCCGGCTGCTCGAACAGGACGAAGAGAATGCCGGCTCCGGCAGTCGCCGCTTCGCTTCCTATGTTGATGTCGACGATGTTGATGCCCTGTATGCCGAGCTCAAGCCGAAGCTGGACACGCTGCCTGCGCGCGACGTGCATGGTCCCGCCGACAAGCCCTATGGCCAACGCGAACTGCTGGTTGTCGCGCCGGACGGAGACCTGATCGCTTTCGGCTGCCCGATTCGAAAAACCGGATGACTTCGACTTTTTTGCCGCCCGGGGCGTCTCAACCGGTGGAGCTTCGAATTTGATCTTCCGCGAGGTGGAAGACGGCGACCTGATCGCGAAGGCCCGGCGCGGGAATGTGGATGCATTCAACGTGCTGGTGTCGCGCTGGGAAAGGCGCGTCTACAACTACCTCGCCAAGCTGCTGGGCGAGCGCGAGCAGGCTCTCGACGTCACGCAGGAGGTCTTTCTCAAGGCATGGCAGGGGCTTTCGAAGTTGGACGATCCGGGGCGGTTCTCTCCTTGGCTGTTCCGGATCGCGCACAACGAAGCCTACTCCTCTCTGAGGCGGCAACGGCCGCAGGAGGAGTTCACGGAGGGGCCGGGCGGACTTGGATCACCCGGCCGGCCCTATCCGGTGGAATGGACGCTGGCCGCGCGATCGGCGATGGAACGTCTGACGGCTGAGCAGCGGGAAGCGGTGGTGCTGAAGGTGTATGAGGGGTTCAAGTTCGAGGAGATGGGTGAGATTCTGGGCATTCCCGTGTCGACCGTGAAGTCCCGGCTGTACACGGCGCTCGATCTGTTGAAGGAAGAACTGGCGCCGCTCAAGGCGTCGCGATAGGAAGCATATGGACGCGGAGCTGCGAGACTACATCGAAGCCGGATCGCCGGAGGAAGCCGAGCGGTGGCGTGCGCTGTTGGCCGTTCTGGCCAGCGTGCCCGCCGAGGAGCCGCCCCGCCGCATCGCCTTTGTGTCGGACCGGGTGCTGGCGCCGAAGTGGTGGGAGCGGTTCTTGCCTGCCCCGGCGTTGGGCATGGGGATGGCGTCGGTGGTGGCCGCCGCGATTGTGGCGCATGGATATCTGGCGCGTCCCGCCGCGATGCCGGTGCGTGAGACGGCCGCTGCCTCCACCGTCACGGTGGATGCGGCCGCGCTGGAGGCTCGTTTCGAAAAGCGGCTGGCCCAGGCGCTGGCCGAAGTCTCCCGCGCCCATCAGGCGGAGCTTCGTCAGGCTGTCGCCGTCACGGAGAAGCGACTTGACTTTGAACATCGGGCGACGATGCTGGCCGTTGAGGAGAACTACAACCTGCTGCGGAAGCAGATGAACCGGATGATCGTGGCCAGTGCCCAGACGGGTTCCGATGGTGAGGTGACGCGATGAAGCGCCTGGCTGCGCTGCTGTGCCTTTCGCTGTTTGCCGCGCCGGACCGCGCCTCGCTGTCGGCGGTGGAGAAGGCGCTCGACAAGCGCATCGAAACGATGTTTGACGATCCGTTTCTGCTGCTCGGTATGACGCGTGGCGTCTATCTGGAAGGCACGGGCGTGGTCTTTTCGTCCGAGATGGCGCTGGTGATGACTCCGGGCGGGCCGTTTGTGCAGAAGCCGTCGCCCGAAGAGGCGCAGCGTTTGAAGCAGCGCCGCATGGAGCGTCTGCCGGTGCTGCGCGCCTCCATGCGCGAGATGTTGGTGCGCGCGGCGGGCATGCTGCCGGGCTTGGCCGCGGACGAGCGCGTGGTGCTCGGCATCACGCTGTTTCGCCGGGCGGCCGACGATGCCACGGGACTGCCCGCGCAGATCGTGATGGAGGCGCCGAAGGGCGAACTGGTAGCTGGCAAAAAAGACTCCATCCGCGTGAGAGAGTTTTAGGCGTGCGGCTCGGCGAGCGGCTGATCGCAAAGGGGCTCATCAGCGAAGAGGATCTGTCGCGCGGGCTGGAACTGCAGCGGGAACGCCCGGGCGACAAGATCGGTAAGATTCTGGTCGATCTCGGCTTTGTCGCCCCGCGCGACGTGCTGGCGACGCTGAGTGAACAACTGGATCTCGCGCTGGTGAGTGTGGATGCGCCGCCGCCCACAGCTCCGGAACTGGAGGCGCTGTCGCCCGCGTTTCTGGAGCGTTCCCTCGCCTATCCCCATTCCTTTGAGGGCGCGGCATTGCGGCTGGCGATGGCCGATCCATTGGATTTCGAAGTATTGGCAGCGGTGCGCGCCGCCACGGGCTTGCGTGTGGATCCCGTGCTGGCCGCCGAGGCCGAGATCCGCGAAGCCTTTTCGCGGCATTATCGGGACGCCCGTCGCATCGACGATGCCGAAGCGGGCAGCGCGGAGCAGGCCGAGGATCTGGAGCATCTGCGCGACATGGCGAGTGAAGCGCCGGTGATCCGCACGGTGAACTCGATGATCGCGGAAGCGGTGGAGAAGCGCGCCTCCGACATCCACATTGAGCCGTTTGAGAAAGAGTTCCGGATCCGCTATCGCATCGACGGCGTGCTGCAGGAGCAGACTGCGCCGCCGCGGGAAATGAAGGCTGCCGTCATTTCGCGCGTCAAGCTGATGGCCAAGTTGAACATCGCGGAACGCCGCCTGCCGCAGGACGGCCGCATCAAAGTGAAAAGCGTCGGGCGCGAGGTGGACCTGCGTGTCTCCACGCTGCCGACGCTCTATGGCGAAAGCGTCGTGATGCGCCTGCTCGACCGTTCGGCGGGCGACTTCTATGATCTGCGCGTGCTCGGTTTCGACGAGCGGATGCTGGCCCGCATGGAGCACTTCACGGCGTTGCCGCACGGAATCTTTCTGGTGACGGGGCCCACCGGCTCCGGCAAATCGACCACGCTGTACTCGGCGCTGAAGCGCATCAATCAGACCGACAAGAAGATCATCACGATCGAAGATCCGGTGGAATACCAGATGGACGGGATCAACCAGATCCACGTGAATCCGGTGATCGGGCTGACGTTTGCCGCCGGCTTGCGGCACATCGTGCGGCAGGACCCGGACGTGATCATGGTGGGCGAGATCCGCGATCGCGAAACCGCGGACGTGGCCATCCGCGCTGCCCTCACCGGCCATTTCGTCTATTCGACGCTGCATACCAACGACGCGCCGAGCGCGATTACGCGGCTGACCGATATGGGCGTGGAGAACTACCTGATCGTGTCCTCGGTGGTCGGCGTGCTGGCGCAGCGGCTGGTCCGGAAGATCTGCACCAGTTGCCGCCACCAATCCGGGACTGCGGTCAATCCCTGGGGCGAGACCGTTGCCAGCTTTCGCGGCGAAGGCTGCGAGCGCTGCTTCGGTACCGGCTACAAAGGCCGCGTCGGAATCTTCGAACTGATGGAACTCAGCGAAGAGTTGCGCCGGCTCATCATGCAG
>CAYNDS010000082.1:0-17071 GCA_964395885.1 uncultured Solibacteraceae bacterium
TGTCCACCGGCTTTGCCCTGGCGGGGCGCGCCCTGAATCAGGCGTTACTTCCGGAGGTTGTCGTCAACCTGGGCTGCGTGCCGTTGGCCGGCTACGGGTTGCCGGGCACGCCCGCGCTGTCGGAGGTTCTGGTCCCCCTGATTCCGGACTACGACGCGCTGCTGATGGCCAACCACGGCGTGGTCGCCTACGGAAGCGGCATCTGGGAGGCGTTCTACAAGCTGGAAACGGTGGAGCACACGGCGCGCATCACACTCATCGCCGAACTGCTGGGCGGTCCGAAGCTGCTGGCGCGCAAGGATGTCGAGGCGCTGTTTGCCGCCCGTCGCCGTTACGGCGTGACCTCTCCGGCGCAGATGCGACCCGGTGCGCCGCAGGTTGCCGAAGATGCCCCGCCACGCAACGGGAATGGGCGCGAGAAGCTGGAATTGACGCGGGACGACCTGTGGGGCCTGATCGAAGACGTGCTCCGCGCCAATGGCGCACTCCGCTAGGGACGCCGGTTTCTTCTTCTCCCTTTTCCGGACTCTTATACTAACGAGTAGCTGAAGCTCTCCATCCTGATCCCCGTTTACAACGAGCGCGCCGTCGTCGAACGTTGTCTGGAACAAGTGCTGGCCGCGCCGCTGCCAGCCGATATGGACCGCGAACTGGTCATCGTCGACGATTGCTCCCGCGACGGTACCTGGGACATTCTGCGGCGCTTTGCGGCCGCCCACGCGGAAGTGAGCCTTCATCGGCACGAAGTGAATCAGGGCAAGGGCGCGGCTATTCGGACAGCCGTCGGCTTTGCCACGGGCGACTTCGCGCTGATCCAGGACGCGGATCTCGAGTACGACCCGCAGGAGTATCCGCGTCTGCTGGCACCGCTGCTGGAAGGGCGCGCTGATGCCGTGTTCGGGTCGCGCTATCTGGCCGGTGAGCAACGCCGGGTGCTGCCCTACTGGCATTCGCTGATCAACAAGAATCTGACGCGCCTGTCGAACATGTTCTCCAATCTGGCCCTGACAGATATGGAAACCTGCTACAAGGTCTTCCGCACGGACCTGCTGAAGAGCATTCCGATCCGGTCCAACCGCTTCGGCATTGAGCCGGAACTGACCATGAAATGCGCCAAGCGGCGGCTGCGCATCTACGAAGTGCCGATCAGCTATCACGGGCGGACGTATGAAGAGGGCAAGAAGATCGGCTGGAAGGACGGTGTGAACGCTCTCACCGTTCTGCTGAAGTACTGGCTGGTGGACGATCTGTACGCGCAACCTTACGGACGGGCGTTTCTGAATAACATGTCGGGCACGCCGCAGTACCTGGCTTGGATCTGCGAGTCCTTCCGGCCGTATCTGGGTGACCGTGTGCTGGAACTGGGGGCCGGAATCGGCAGCTTCACGGGCATGCTGATGGGCCGGCGGTTGCGCTACGTCGCCGCCGAAAGTGATCCGCTCTATCTGCACGCGCTGAAGAATCGGTTCCTGCGAACTCCGAACGTGGCGGTGGCGGCGCTGGACGCGCGGAACCCGGAGCGCATCCGAAGTGTGGGGGAGCTGTTCGACAGCGTGCTCGCGGTGAATTTGTATGAGTACGTGGAAGACCCGGCGGAGACGACACGAGCCATTGCTGCGGTGCTGGCGCCGGGCGGACGGCTGCTGCTGCTGGCGCCGGCTTCCCCGACGCTGAAGGGCTCTCTCGACGAGACGCTTGGGATCCGCCGCCGCTATCGCCGCGCGGAGATGGAACACCTGCTGTCGGGCGCCGGACTGCGGATTGAGCGCTTGCAGGAACTGAACCGGATCGGCAAACTTGCGTGGCTCGTCTTCGGGCGGCTGCTCGGGCGGCGGCAAATCGATAAGATCACGCTGAAGCTGTTTGACAAGACGGTGTGGCTGTGGCGCATGGTGGACCGCATTCTTCCCTGGGGTGGCGTGTCGCTGATCGCCGTGGCGCGGAAGGACTAGGCGTGCGGGCTTGGGCGCTGGACTTTGAGGAACGCCGGCTCCGGCTGGTGGACGCACGCCTGCTCGGCGGGGTGGACGCGCACGGGCCAGAAAGAGCGGGCGTCGTGATCCGAATTCACGCGGTCGGCGTCTGCGGCACGGATCGCGAATTGGCCGAGTTTCGCTTCGGCGAGCCGCCCCAGGGCGAGCGCTGCCTGATTCTCGGTCATGAAGCAATCGGGCAGGTGGTGAGCGCACCTGTGGCGTCGGCTTTCCGTCCCGGTGATTGGGTCGCGCCGCAGGTTCGCCAAGCTTGCCGGCCGGCCTGCCGGGTCTGTGCCCGTGGCGAGCCTGACCTGTGCCTCACCGGGCAGTATCGCGAGCGGGGCATCTTCCGCGCTCACGGATTTCTGCAGCCGTCGATTGAGATGGCGGCGGAGGAACTGGCGCGAGTGCCGGATGCGCTGGGCGAGTTGGGAGTGCTGATTGAACCGGCAAGCGTCGTCGAGAAGGCGATCCGGGTCGGCACGGAGCTGCGCCGGGAGCCGGTGGAGTCGGCGGCGGTGATCGGCGCCGGGCCGATCGGGCTGCTCGCCGCGCTGCTGCTCCGCCAACGCGGAGTTGCCGTGACGGTACACTCCCGCGAAACGGGCGACCATCCGCGCGCCAGACTGATTCGCAACTGGGGCATCCCGTACAACGAACCTGGCCGCGTGGACCTGGCGATTGAGGCGGCGGGCAGCTCGGCGGCCGTGGCCAAGGCCGTGTCCCTGCTGGGGCCGTTGGGTGTCGCCGTGACGCTGGGCGGGCGGAACGAGGCGGCCGCCCTTCCGCTGCTGGACATGATTGTGGGCAACCAGAAGCTGGCGGGTGTGGTGAACGCGAGTCCGGCGGATTTTCGGCACGCGGCGGAGCGCCTAGCCAGGTTGGACCGCGCGGTGCTCGCCGCGTTGATTGCGCGCCGTCCCTTCCAGGCGCTTCCGGACTCTCTTTCGCACCCGGGCGAAGCGGTGAAAACCATTCACGTTCTAGACTGAAACTTCATGCCCTTTCGCCACGCAATCTGCAACGAGGCCTTCAAGGACTGGGAGTTTCGAAAGAGTTGCGCCTATATCCGCCAAGCCGGCTATGACGCAATCGAAATCGCGCCGTTCACGCTGGCGGAAGATCCTGCCACGCTGACGGCGGAGCAGCGGCGCGAAGTGCGCGAAATCATTGTTAGCGAAGGACTTCACTTTGCCGGGCTGCACTGGCTGATGGTGTCGCCGAAGGGGCTGCATCTGACGACCCCGGACCGGGCGCTGCGAGAACGCAGCTGGCTGCATGTCCGCCACCTGATCGAACTGGCCGGCGCGCTGGATACCGGAGGAGTGCCGGGTGGATTCCGCCAAAACGTGCTGGTCTTTGGAAGCCCCAAGCAGCGCAGCACCGAAGGGCGATTTCCGTCTGCCGACGGGGCCGCCCGCTTCGCCGAAGGGCTACAGTCTCTGGCCGATTTCGCCGATCACCATCATGTCTGTCTGCTGCTGGAGGCGCTGCCCTCGGCGCAGTCCGATGTGGTGACCAGTCTGGGCGAGGCGGTGGAGATCGTCGGCCGCATCCAGCATCCCGCGGTGAAGACGATGTTCGATGTGCATAATGCGATCGAGGAGACGGACCCACACGCGGTTCTGGTGGAGAGGCACTTCGATTGGATCCGACATGTGCACGTGAATGAACTGGACGGAGCGCACTGCGGAGAAGGGAGTTACGACTTCTTGCCGGTGCTGCGAACCTTGCGTGACCGCTCCTACCAGGGTTGGGTCTCGTTGGAGGCGTTCAACTTTGAGGCGGGGCCGGAGCGTATCGCCACCGAGTCGCGGGAGCACTTGAGAAAGGTCGAGCAGGCACTGGGGTGACGGCGGAGAGCATGAAACGACACATCATCACCGGCGGGGCCGGTTTCATCGGTTCGCAATTGGCGCGCACGGTGCTGGATCGGTCTGGCGACGAGGTTCTGGTGCTGGACGATTTGTCCTCGGGCAAAGCCGGCAACCTGGCCGGCGTGGGCGAAGGCCGCTTGCGTTTGCAGCAGGGAGACATCCGGGACTTTGCCTCGATCCGGCCACTGTTTGACGGCGTGGATACCGTTTTTCACCTGGCGGCCATCCCGTCCGTTCCCCGGTCGATCGCCGACCCGATTCCCTCGCATGAAGTGAACATCAACGGCACGTTTCAGGTACTTCGGGCAGCAAAAGAGGCAGGTGCACGACGCGTGGTGTATGCCGCCTCGTCCTCCGCGTACGGCAACACGGAAGTGCTGCCGAAGGTCGAGACGATGCAGCCCAACCCGCTGTCGCCGTATGCGGCGCAGAAGTTGATGGGCGAGTACTACTGCTCTGTTTTCGCGGAGTGCTTCGGGTTGGAGACTGTTTCCCTACGCTTTTTCAACGTGTATGGGCCGCGGCAGGACCCTTCCAGCCCGTACTCGGGCGTGCTGAGTATCTTCATGCGATGCCTGATTGAGCGCCGTCCGCCGACGCTGTTCGGTGACGGCGGGCAGACGCGCGACTTCACCTACGTTGAGGACGTTGCGGGCCTGGTGTGGAAGGCCTCAAAAGCGTCCGGCGTTTCCGGAAAAGTCTACAACGCCGGAAACGGCAATCGCTACACCCTGAAGGAAGTGTGGACCCGCCTTTGCGAGATTGAAGGCGTTCAGATCGATCCGCTCTATGGTCCGCCGCGGGCGGGCGATGTGCGGGACTCGCAGGCGGATACGGCGCGTGCGGTTTCCGAACTCGGCCACGCGCCTCAGTTCACGCTGGAAGAAGGACTTCGCCGGACCCTGGCCTGGTACAAGTCCGAAAGCTAAGCTTATTGATCCGTGCCGGTTAGCGGCACGGTGATGTACTCCAGCCAGCCGTCCATCATCTCCTTCTTCGTGGGGGAGCCCCAGCGAACGATCTCGTTCGGGTTGGGATTGCCGCGCTTGTTGGCGGAGTTGTCGAATCGGGCGTCGATCTTGAGCACCGTGCCCTTCGGCAGTTTGATCGGCTCCCGATAGCGGAACTCGGTCTGCCACTCGAAGTCGTAGGCGGGAATGTTCAGAATTGTCTCCGGCTGCTGGCCGGGCCGGGTCACGATGACCCGCTGCGACTTGCCGCGATAGTGCATATGCGGGGTGTATGACATCAGCAGCGTATCTTCCGGGATGGTGAAGCAGGCCGTTACCGGGTGGCTTTCGGCATTGGCCGGGATCAGGAAGTAGTGGTTGTGGATGTCGCGCCGCTTGACCTCGAACTTCGGGGGTTCCGGGGCGAGAATCAGGCCGACACGCGTCCGGTCGATCTCGCGCTGGCCCGTCGTGCGGGAGTAGTGAATCTGGAACTGGAGTTTGGAGCCCGCCGGGATGCGCTTGGCGTAGCCCGCCGGCCAACGGTCCGGATCGCGACCGGGCAGGAAGCTGGCCAGTACGGCCTCCGCCTCGCGGTCCACGCCCGGATAGTCACCGCCCCCGGCGTGCGAGCACCCGTCGTCGATGACGGGCGCGTCCAACTTCAGCCAGGATTCCGATCCTTCCCGCACCATCAACTTACTCAGATCCAGTGACGGGTCGACCTTTAGACTCTTATTCGGGTTCGTCCACGCCGGCGCGATGATCCGGACGTGGGCGTGGTGCACCACCTTGCGGTTGCCCGGCTGCAGATCGACGCCTGAAACCCAGATGTCCTTATCCAGGTTCATTTCCACGGTGAAGTTGGTATTGATGTCCGGACCGGAGGCGTCCACCACATAGTCCTGGCCGATATCGAAGACCATGTCGGGCTTTCCAAGCTTCCAGCCCTCGGCGAACTTCGGAACGGGCGGCGCCAGCTTCGGATCGCCTTCCGGGGCACCGGCGTCGGCCCATGCCCGGATCGCTTCGATCTCCTTCGGCGTCAACCGCGGATCGTTTTCAAAGTGACCGATCGCCGGATCGGCGTGCCAGGGCGGCATCTTTCGCGTGGCGACAGCCTGCCGGATGGCCTTCGCCCACGGCCTCGCGTCCTGATAGCTGAGGAACGCCATGGGCGCGATGTCCCCGGGCCGGTGGCATCCCGCGCAACTGCGGTAGACGATCGGCGCAACATCCTTGGACCAGGTCGGCGCATCGGCAGCGAGAGCAGCCAAGCTGGAGAGGCAAAGCGTGGCGAGGGGGCGCATCATGCGCTACTGTATCAGGACTTCGGTCGACCAGCAGCGCTTGGCGCCTCGCACGGGAGGGCCGCTGGTGTCATCCGCCGGAGGCCGTCAGCGCGCGAATCAGGAACAGAGTACGCGCGTGTTCGGCACGCGCCTCATTCCAGGCAAGCGAGGCGTCCAGAAAGGCACGTTGGGCATCCAGAAACTCGACCAGCGTCGCTGAGCCGCGCGTGTAGGAGTCCTGAAGCAGATCTCTCGCCTCGCGGGCGCGTCCCAGCATCTCGGTCTCAATGCGCTGAACGGAACCCAGCGTCGTGGTGAACCGGTCGCGGAGCACCGCCACTTCTTCCGCAATCTGTTGTTCCAACGCCTGGCGCCGAGCCCGCGCCTGACGGATCTGTTGGTCGGCGCGGGCAATCTCGCCCTGGTTCCGGTCCGATACCGGCAGCGGCGCATACCAGGTGAACGTCATCGAACTACCGTTGCGAATTCCGATGTTGTACTGCCGGTTGTACCAGGCATAGAGCGTCTGATCCTGTTTGGCATTCGCCCGCTGGAGACGAGCGTACGCTTCCGAACGCTGCTCCTCGCGCCGGGCGGCGGCCAGATCGGGGCGCTTCTCGAAGGCCTCGGCGCGCAGCACATCGAAGTTCGGTTGTTCGTCCGGAAACGCAAAGTCGTCGTCAATGTCGAATGCGGGGTCCATCGTCGTTCTGCCGAGCAGGGTTTGTATGCGGTACTTGGAGGCTTGAAAGCGCAACGCAGCCTGCGCTACCTGATTCTGGTACTGAATCAGGGCCACTTCGGTCCGCAACAGATCGACACGAGGCAGCGTACCCGCTTCCACTTGCAGCCGCTTGTTGGCGACGATGCGCTGAAATGCTGCTTCGCTTGCCTGATACAGCTGGAGATTGTCTTCGAGCACCAGGTAATCGACGTAAGCCATTTGCACGTCCAGCACCAGCCTTCGCGTCGCATCCAGGAAGGCTGCCTCGCTGACCCCCTTCGCGGACGTCGCTTCGTCGATGCGGCGAGCGCGCTTTCCGCCCCGAATGAAGGGAAGGATTAGACCGATGTCAGTCTCTGGTGGTCCGGCGGGATTGTCTTCATTGAAGCCAATTCCGAAGGTATCGACATACTGCCATTGCAGTAGCAGGGTGGGATTCGGGCGAAGGCGGGCTTGCAGGATTCGCGCCTCCGCGATCGGAATCTCAAAGCGCTGCGCGAGCAGGCGTAGGTTGCGGTCCAGACCTTCCTGAATGAGCCCGGTCAGGGGCGAGGGTTGTGCCTTGGTTTGCGCGAAAAGCGGAACGGAGCAGGCCACCATCGTGGCAAGCAGACACCGGGACGACGAATCCATACTCCTTCATCATGCCGTGCGAGGCTGTGGGAAACAGGAGATGTTCAATCTCGAAGGAAGCTGCGCTGGGGCGGCTACGGCGTCTCGACCGGCGCCACGTTGCGGCTGGGCCGCGCGTCTGCCTTGGCGGCATCCGCCTTCCCCGCGGGCGCCTTCCGCACCTGATCGAAGTACTGCTGCACGTAGTTGTGATACGCCAGCGGCACTTCATCACGCGAGATTTCGCCCCCGGCATCTCCCTGGCGGGCGGCGCGGTTGGAGTACTGGGTGCGCAAGGATTGCTTGGAGGAGTTCACCTCGATCATGATTTCGCCCTGCAGGTTTGCGTTGCGCTTTCCGATGATCTCGCTGATCTTGCCCATGGCGGCCATTTGCTCGGCGAGCTTCACGTCCTTGTCGCCATCCTGTTTGCCCATGCCGCTCTTCTGCTGGGAGTCGTTGGAAGCGTCAGCGTTCTTGTCGCCGCTCTTGCCGGGCTGCGACTGTGACGGGTCGCCGCCATCCTGGTCCGCCTGCTGCTGATTCTGTGCCTGTTGCGACGCCTCGCCCTGGGCACCCTTGCTCTGCTGGCCCTGCTTGGCCTGTTGCTGACGGCCATTGCCGGACTGCTGATTCTTGCCCTTCTGCGCGCTCTGGGACTGCTGCGCCTGGGGGCTCTTCTGCATCTTGTTCATCAGATTCGCGAGCGCATCGCGCATCTTGTCGAGCATGGAGGAGCCTTCCCCGGGCTGGTCGGCGTTCTGCTGATTGCTCTTGGAGTCGCCGTCCTTCTTCTGCCCCTGGCCCTTCTCGCCGCCCTTCTGGTCGCCTTCTTTTCCGTTCGGATCGCCGCTGGCCCCGTCGGTGGACTGGTCGCTGCCTTCGCCTTGTTGGTCCTGATCGCCGTTTCCGGGTGCCTTCTTGTCCGTCACGCCCGCAGCGGGCTGCTGGGAATTGTCGTTGTTCACATCCGGAACGTCGACGTTGCCGAGTGCGGAATCCGGCGCCGGGTCCAACCCTTGCGGGTCGCCCTGATCGGGAGGCTGAATCGAGACCTGCTGCAGGAACTCTTCCATCGGCGTCTTCGGCTGCCGATTTTGCGCCAGTTGCGGGGCGGAAGCGGAACCGAACGGATTCAGCTCAAAGGCCACCAAGGGGCGCGCCAAGTCCAGGCTGCGCTGTACGCCGTAGCGTGCCGCAAACATCGCCGCGACACCCACCAGCAAAGCGGCACACACCCGGGCGTGCCGGGGCCAACGGAAGGGAACGGCGAAGGCAACGTCGACTTCCGCCGCCCGCGATTCGGCAATCTCCCGCTGTGCTCTCCGAATGGGCGCTGCCGCCCGTTCCGAAGTCTCCAGACGGTAATGCCAAGCCGTTGCGAACAGGTCATCTGAGTTGAGCCGCTGGTCCACCATGCGGGCGATGGTGTAATGGTCCGGACGTGCCCGCAGGACCCGCGCCACGCCGATCGCAAAGGCGCCTACCAGCAGCAGGACCGGCCAGTACCAGTTCAAGATTTGTGTGCCAATCAGCAACAATCCGATGACACTGACCAGCGCCAAGGCGATGGCGAAAGATGCCTGGTCGGCAATGAGGTTCCGCAACGCGCGACGTCTCGCTTCCGAGACCAGGCGTTCGAGCGGGCCATTCATAGCCATAGTCTAGCGAAGCCGAGAGCAGGCCGAAGTCCAAAGATGGCAAGCGATGAGGACGGAGCAGCCGAATGAGACATGAGTGTTACTCATTTGTAACCAAAGCGACATCCAAGTTGGCTACCCTAGCGTCACATGTTGAAGATTCTCGCTTCGTTATTCGTCGTACCGCTGCTTTGCTTCGCGCAGTACGAAACGGCAGCAGTACTCGGAACAGTGACGGATTCTGCTGGTCTTGCCGTCACGAACGCCAAGGTGACGCTGGAAAATACGCGCACGGGCGTGAAGGTGACCTCGACGACGGGTTCTTCCGGCGACTACGCCTTTCTGAACCAACGGATTGGCGAGTATCGCGTGATCGCGGAGGCCGCTGGCTTCAAGCAGTCCGCTTCGGACGCCTTTACCCTCACCGTGAGCGCCCGGCAGCGCGTCAATCTTTCGCTGCAAGTGGGCGAGGTGACGCAAACGGTAGAAGTGACCGGCGCCGCCGAACAATTGGAGTCGGACTCGTCGGATCGCGGGCAGGTCATCAATCGCGCCGCCATCGTGAACCTGCCGCTGAATGGCCGGGCGTATGCCGATCTGGCGCTGCTTTCGCCGGGTGTTCGTCGGTCGAACATTGCCAACCGCGACGCGTCGTTCAATGTGAACGGCCTCCGCAGCTCTCATAACAACTTCATGGTGGACGGCGTCGACAACAACGCCTACGGCACTTCCAACCAGGGTTTCTCGAACCAGATTGTGCAATTGAACCCGGACGCCGTGCAGGAGTTCAAGGTGCAGACCAACAACTTCTCGGCCGAGTATGGCCGGGCAGGCGGCGCCGTCATCAACGCTTCCGTCCGCAGCGGCGGCAATCAGTTCCACGGCGCGGCGTGGGAATTTCTGCGCAACACGCAGTTGAACGCGGTGGGCTTCTTCAAGCCGGCCACTGGGAAGCCGACGCTGGTGCAGAATCAGTTCGGCGCGGCATTCGGCGGCCCGATTGTGAAGGACAAAATGTTCTTCTTCGCCAACTACGAGGGCTTCCGGCGCGTGGAGCGGAACCTGCAGTTCGCCAGTATCCCGTCCATGGAACAGCGCAGTGGACGCATTGGAGTGCCCGTGCGGAACCCGATCACCGGCGACGTCTATACCGACGGCATCGTGCCGCCGAGTGCGATCACGCCGTTTGCCCGGCGCGTGCTGAGCGACCTTCCCACGCCTGTGCGTCCGACCGCGATTGGCGCTCTGCCGGCCAACAACTGGGAATTCCTGACGCCCACGCCGTGGAACGACAACAAAGGTGACGTCCGCTACGACCAGTACTTTTCGAGCAAGCTGAACGCCTTTGCCCGCTACAGCCATCGCAAGCTGATCCGAACGGAGAACCATGTCATTCCAGGCCCCTCGGGCGGCGATTCGAACGGCTTCGTCACAGTCCTGAACCAGCAGATGGCCACCGGGTTCAACTACAACATCGACGCGACTTCACTGATCGACTTCCGGATCGGCATCAGCCTGTTTGAGGGCGGAAAGCGGCCACTCGGCTTCGACCGTCCGAACATGCTTCAGGAGTACGGCATCCCGGGTCTTCCGAACTCGCCAACCATCGGCGGTGGCCTCACCACGCAGGGTGTTGCAGGCTTCACGACGATGGGTCGTCAGGGATCCAATCCGCAGTTCCAGAACCCGTTCACGGTGAATCCGAAGGTGAACTACTCCAAGATTGTCGGCAAGCACTCGCTGAAGACCGGCTACGAGTACCAGCTCATCAATACCGATATCTTCGACTTCAATCCGCAGTACGGAAGCGACGGGTACAACGGGCAGTTCACGCGCGCGCCGGGAGCGCCGGCGACCAACCTCTACAACCTGGCGGACTTCATGTTGGGCCTTCGCTCCAACTACAGCTTGAACAACGAGATCGTGCTGAATTACCGGCAGCGGATGCACTTCGCCTACATCCAGGATGATTGGAAGGTCAATCGGAAGCTGACGCTGAACATCGGCGCCCGCTACGAGTTCGCCACGCCGCAATGGGAACAGCAGAACCGGCTGGCCAACTTCGATCCGCGCACGAATACCCTGATCCAGGCAAAGAACGGAAGCTTGTATGACCGTGCGCTGGTCAACCCGGATTTCAACAACTGGGCGCCGCGCGTCGGTCTCGCCTATCAACTCAGCCCGAAGACGGTGATTCGCAGTGCCTATGGCATCAGCTATGTGCACTTCAACCGGCTGGGTGGAGAGAACCTGCTCGGCTATAACGGTCCCAGCATCGTCAACCTGACGATCAACCAGACGACGGCGCTGCCCTTCTGCACGGGCCAGAACTACCGAGGCTGCTTCCGGCTGACGCAGCAGGGTTACCCGGAAGGATTGGCCAGTCCGGCGAATTTCTCGACGGCGTTGACTCGCACCAACTACACGCCGGCTGACTTCCGGACCACCTATGTCCAAAGCTGGCACTTCACCATCCAGCGCGAGTTGGGCCGCAACCTGGTCCTTGACGTCGGCTACATCGGGAACCGCGCCAACGGCACGATGATTCTCGGCGACTTCAACCAGGCACGCACAAACGTTCCGGGCGAGAACCTGCCGCTGCTGCAGCGCCGTCCCATCCAGGGCTACGACTTCATCCAGGTCAGCTTCGGCGGTGGATTTTCGAAGTATCACGCCCTACAGGCCAAGCTGGAGAAGCGGTATGCCAACGGCATCTACCTGTTGAATAGCTTCACGTGGTCGCGCGTGATCGATAACGCCGCCGGCCATCTGGAGAGCTTCAACAACGACAACTCCCGAGTGAACTACCGAAACCTTGGTTCCGAAATCGGGCAAGGCAGCTACAATCAACCGCTGAACAACACGACGACGTTCGTGTGGGAAGTGCCGTTTGGCAAGGGACGACGCTGGGGCTCCGGTGCCAATTGGCTGGTCAACGGAATCCTGGGCGGGTGGCGCCTGACCGGAATCAACTCGATGACGAGTGGACAGCCGATCAACATCAGCTATGGTCCTCCGGCGCAGTTCTCGGTTTCCGGTGCGCCCACGTATCGTCCGTTCTATGTCGGCGGCAGCATCTACGCAGAGCCGCGGACACCCGGACGGTGGCTGAACCGTGCCGCCTTTGTCGCGCCCAGCGACCCATCGATCAACGACCCCCGTCGGCCGTTCGGCAACCTGGGCCGCAACATCGGCCGGACCGAAGCAATCTTCAACTTCGACGGCGGCATGCACAAGGAATTTCCGATTCCTGTGACTGAGTCCATGCGGTTGGAGTTCCGCGGTGAGTTCTTCAACCTGTTCAACACGACGAACCTGGGTTCGCCCTCGGCCAACATTCTGGATGGCAACTTTGGCCGCATCACCAGCTACGCGCTGCCGCTCTCTCCGGCGCGGCAGATTCAGTTCGCGCTGAAGCTGGTGTTCTAGCACCGGTTCGGACGAGAACGTTCCGGCTCCGGCCGCCTCGACAATGAGGCGGTCGGAGCTTTTCGCTTCTAGAAGTACGACAGAACCGGATAGCGCCCGCTTCGCCGAAGCGCGTCATAGCGGCGGGCGGCTGGCAGCATCAGGATCGCGATCAGCAAAGCGACTGCCGGGGTCCATCCCAGAGGAAAGCCAAAGCCTTCCGGTATGCCCCCGAAACGCGTGGCAAAGCGGGACATGGCGAGCGGGAAGCCCATCGCCCACGCAGCGGCGAGAGCCGCCAAATGCAGCAGGTAGAGGTGAAGGACGTAGACGAACAACGGGACCCGCCCGAACGTGGACAACCAACCGTCTGCCTTCCACCGCCGGGCATGCAGACCGGACAGGATCAGCAGCGCCGGGCCCAGCGTCATCAGGGCAAACTGCAGCGATACCGGATACTTCGTGACGTTCAAAAACCCCATCGCGCTGGAAAGTGCGGTGGCTTGAAGCACGAAGGGCGACGGATCGCCATACAGGTTGCTGGTCCGCAGCACGACGAACAGAGCGCAGAGCGTCGCACCCAAAACCGCAAGCCGGCGCCGGGACTCTTCGCCGAACAGCCACCGCGCCGACCCAAAGCCGCACCAGGCGATCGCGCAAATGGGAAGAATCGGGTACGTGGTGCGCACCTCAAAGCCACCTCCCAGCGGAAGCACATTGCGTTGATGCAGGAGCGACCATAGATAGTGCCACGCACTGTCCGGCGCGAAACGAATGCCATCCAGAAGATTGTGGCCCGCCAGAATCACAAGTCCCGTCACGAGGGCGGCCCGCTCTCCGATCCGGGCGAATGCGGCCAGGCCGATCATTGCGGCGCCCAACGCCCCGATCACCTGAAAGAATTTGCGCGGCCACAGCGGGTAGAACGTCCAGGACCAGTCCACGAGAGTGAACTCCAGCAGAATCAGGAGAACGCCCCGCAGCAGCAGCTTCGTCGCGGAGTCCTCCGCTGCGCGGCGGCTCGCACTGAACCACGCCGACACCCCCATCAGGAAGGCAAACACGGGCGCACAGAAGTGCGTCGCCCAGCGGAAGAAGAACAACAGCGGCGAAGTGACGCTCAGATCCATCGGGTCCGCCACCAGCCCCGGCCCGGCTGAGTATTCGCGCGTGTGGTCGATGATCATCAGCAGGATCACCGCGCCCCGCAGGACGTCGATCGCGGAAAGACGACTCCCCATCTACTTCCCCGGAAGGCGGAAGTGCAGAGAGGCAGTGAGAGTCCTCGGCGCCCCGGGCCAATTGCCGGCGCGCGCGGCAAACAGCGAGGCAGTAGCGTAGTTCCGGTCGAAGGCGTTGTCGAGCTGCACCCGAAGCTCCACTGACCGGGCCAGTTTCTGGAACACGCCGAAATCCCAGATGCCGTAGCCGGCCGCCTGAATACCGGCATACGGCTCATAACGCCGGCTGCGGGCCTCGTTGCCGATGCTGATGGCCGTTCCCGTCTTGGGGATCTCGTACCGGGCGAAGATGCCAAAGGCATGCCGCGCGGCGTTCGGCATGGGGCGGCCGATCGCGGAGGGGGTGAAACGGTCCTGGCGGATCTCGCTGTCGAGGTAGGCATAGTTCACGACAACACTGAGATCCCGCGTCACCCGGCCCGTCGCGTCGAACTCGAAGCCTTGGCTCCGCACGGCGCCCACCGGCAACACCGCGGCGAAGTTGGCGCCCGTGGGCCCGAACGCCGGGTCTGGCCGCAGCACGTTGGTCTTGTCGATGCGGAAGAACGATGCGGTGACCAGCACGCGTCCTCGACTGAGTTCCGACTTCACGCCACCTTCCAACTGCCGGCCGCGCTCCGGTTCGTGGGGCCCGTTGGCCGAAGGCGTCTGCGCCAGCGCCGGCGGACGCGTGAAGTTATTCGACCAACTGCCAAACAGGGATAGACGCGGCAGCAGGCGGTAGACCGTGCCGATGCGCCCGGTCAATGCCGCCGTGCGGAACCGGAGCGGCTGCCCCGCGTTGCCGTCGTCGGCGAAGCGCTCCGCCCGTCCTCCGATCAGGATCTGCCAGCGCGGAAGGATCTCAATCTGGTCCTGGACAAAGAAGCCGGTTCGCGACGATTGAATGTTCTGGTTGGCGAACACCGGCTGGGGGTAGAGCAGGGGATTGACGCGGCCATAGACGGGAGCGAACAAGTCGATCCCCGGCACCGGTCCGCCACGTTCTACTTCGCGATTGACACCATACCGGCCCAACCAGTCCTGCCGAACCGCTTCCATGCCGAAGACCAGATTGTGCGCGCCAAAGCCCTTCGGCGCCCATCGTTGGTAGCCGTTCCAGGTCAAGGACCAGTCTTGATTCGCCCGGTACTGATTCCGGAACTCGCGTCGCATCGTTCGTCCATCGGCATTGAAGCCGCGCGGCTCGTGATACCGCTCAGGGCGGTCGAAGTTCAGGAATCGGAACGTGGCGTCGGTGCGCAGCGTGGGCGTGAACGCATGGTCCAGCCGCGTTTGGAACACACGCGCCTGCAGTGCGGAGAAGTCTGTCGGCTCCGCCGGGTTCCATTCGCGATTCGTCAGGTTCATGCCGGCGGCATTCACCGGGATTCCGCGCAGGCGATGCCCCGGCAGAAACTGGCGGATGTACTCATACTCGAAACCGAGCGATGTGGACTCGCGAAACTTCCAGGACAGTCCGGCGGCACCATGGCCGTTTTCGTTGCCCGCGTTGTAGCGGAAGATGCGGCGGTCTTCCTGGAACCACGCTGCCCGGTAAAACAGGTTCTTAGCGCGCCAAAGTGGCCCAGTGACGTCGATGTGTCCGGCGCGCTGCCGAAAGCTGCCCAGGCGGAACGAGGTCTCCAAGCCGTGCGTCGGCCGCGGCTTCTTCGTGACAAAGTTGACCACGCCGCCCGGCTCGCCCGCGCCGAACAAAACGGCGGCAGGCCCCTTCAGCACCTCCACGAACTCGATGTTGGACAGGCGCCCCTGCGAGGTGGAGAACCCGGCATCATTGATGTCATTTTCCAGGCTGCCGTAAGGATTGCCCCGCACCCCGTTGAACAGGACTTCCCGCTGCGTGAAGCCCCGTACGGTCATGCCGGAATATGGCGAATCCGTCACCCCGGCGATGTTTCGATAAAGGTCCTTGATGTCCTGAATGGCGCGGCTCTCCAGCAGTGCCTTCGGGATGACCTGCACCGCATACGGCAAATCAATGAGACTTTGCGGCGACTTGGTGACGCTGACCGACGATGTCGCCAGAAACTCGTCTTGTACCTCCCGCACCTCGATGGCGGTCTGCACGGTAGTGAGAGTCACTTGAATCGTCGAACCGGAACCGGAAATCCGCAGAGTCTCCTGCCACGGAGTGAAGCCTCGTCCCGCCACGGTCACCACCACATCACCCACGGGTAGCGAACCCAGAGTGAAGCGCCCGGAAGTGTCCGTGCTGGTCTCGGCTCCGCCCGGTTGGACCTCGATTCGCGCTCCGGCAACCGGCTTTCTCGCAGCGTCGGTAACGACGCCGGTGAGGGTGGAAGACTGGGCCAGGCAACAGGAAGCAACGAAGAAAGCGGCAATTTTCATTGATAGGCGAGTATCACATATCAAGTTACACTTGTGCCATCGCCCCGGAGACGCGCCGCTGGCAGCGGCCGTCCCTGCCACAACCCGCGACACGATTCGCGGCGAACGGGAGAAGTCCTCAAGTGACGGTCATTGCTGTTGCCGACTATCTGCTTGATAAGAAATCGCGGATAGAACTGCGCGCTATTGTTGCCGAGATCGGCTACTTCAGCCGAGGTGTGAGGCGTAGCGGCTGTTCCGGAACGAAACGAAGGATGGCATGTCACGCGCAGCCCAGGCTGCCGACTGATGCCTCTGCCCCCGCTATTCCTCTGGTTCTCTCCTATGCCGGCGACGATCCCAAGTTTCAAGTGGGTGAATCTCGCGTTCCGCAAGGGGAGGGCCCACATCCGTTCGTGATCCTTGTGAATGGTGGGTGCTGGTCGAGGCAGGTGGGTGGGTCCAGGGCAATGACCGTGTCATTCGTGTATCGGCGTCCGCTTGCGAAGGCGCTCGAAGCTGCCGGAGTGGCGACGTGGAACGTTGAGTGTCGGAGTGTGGCTGACGTCGGCGGTGGCTGGCCAGGTGCATTTCCCGACGGTTCACTCGCGGTGGACAATGTTCGACTCATCGCCATATCGAGAAAGTCTCAGCCGCCAGAATGTCGTAGTCGCGGGTATTCGTTGGGCGGTCACTTGGCGTTTTGGATCGCGACACGCCATCAGCTCCCGAAGGAGAGCCCGCCGTACATGAAGGATCCCTTGCAGATCAAGGCCACGGTCACTCTCGATGGATTGCCTGCTGTGGAGAAGGCACAGTCAGACGAGCGGAAGTTTTGTCCTCCAACCGACGCAATCACTCAGTCGATCTGGGCGGTGCTCCGGATCAATATCCCGAGCGGTGACGGGACGCATCACTGACGGCTCCGTCGCCCATCGGCGTGAAGCAGGTGATCGTGATGGCCGGCATGCAGTCGTTTGCCCCAGTGAGCCTAACCAAGCGGCGGTTGCGCGAAGAAAA
>CAYNDS010000082.1:17081-18211 GCA_964395885.1 uncultured Solibacteraceae bacterium
ATCACCTCTTTCCCGATCTGCCGGAGGGTTGCAGGACGCACTAGCATCGGACTTCGTGATGCGGGGCGCGCCGATCGAAGAGCAGTGACACGGCGCCCTCGGACAAGCGGAAGCCGCTGTTTCCCACTCGGAAAGTTCGAAGAGAATCACGCGCGAACCATGGACAACGACGGAAAAGCCGCTACTATTGATAGGTGCGTCTCATTCTCAATTGTCTTGTCGCTCTTGTCGGCTGCAGCTTGATCGTCTTCGGACAGACTGCTGCGACCGGCTCGCTCTCCGGGACGGTCTCGGATCCGTCTGGCTCCACCATGGCGGAAGTCAGTCTGACACTGACAAGTACGCAAACCTCTCAGGTTCTTCGAACCAAGTCTGACGCTGGCGGCTCCTATGTGTTCGCGCTCCTTGCCCCGGGCGCCTGGAAGCTGAAGGCGGAGCGAACCGGCTTCCAGACAGTTCTCTATGAGAATGTGTCGGTAACGGTGAGTAAGGATGCGCTGCTCAACGTCGTCATGGCGGTGGGTGAGGTTTCGACGCAGGTAACGGTCACCGACGACGCCGGGGTGCTGCAAACGCAGGAGACATCCTTCAGCAACTTCATTGACCAGCGGCGAGTGAAGGAACTGCCTCTGAACGGCCGGAACTTTCAGCGGCTAATGGTGTTGACACCGGGATTCGGCGGGCAGGGAACGGACCAGAGCAATCCGCTGCATGTGTCGATCAACGGAGCCCGCCCCTCCGGCAACACGTATAACCTGGACGGGATCAACTTCAACGAGGAGCGCTTCTCGGGCAACATCGCCGGCGAAGGCGGCCCGTCACGGTTCACCGGCAGCGCGCCGGCACTGGTGTCTGCCGAGGCGGTGGCTGAGTTCCGCGTGGTGACGGCGAACCCGGATGCGGCCTTCGGCCGTGGTTCCGGCGCGCAGGTCAACATCATCACCAAGAGCGGCTCGAACGAGTGGCACGGGTCAGCGTATGAGTACCTTCGCAACAACCGTCTGGACGCGCGGGACTTCTTCAACACCGGCCCATTCTTCCGCTCCGGCCGCGCAGTGACGCCGCCGTTCCGCCAGAATCTCTACGGCGGGTCGCTGGGCGGCCCTATCCGAAAGAACCGGCACTTCTTC
>CAYNDS010000083.1:0-17863 GCA_964395885.1 uncultured Solibacteraceae bacterium
CCAGATTGGCCCCCACCGGCGTGGGGAAGCCGCTCTGGAACGTCATGATCGTCGCCGTCTGCCAGCCGCCCAACAGAGCGCCGGTCCAGCCCTTCGCCGTCCGGAAGAAGGGAATGTCGTACAGCACCGTACCCGCGAAGCGATGCGTCAGGTCGAAGCCGGAGACACTTCGCTCCCCGCGCAGGTTGTAGATGTCCTGAATGCCCCCGATAAAGAACCCGCCGCCGACCTGCCCGCCGATGTCCGACGGTCCCGAAATCGACTTGGAATATGTGTACGCCGCCAGGAATGTCAGGCCCTTTGACGTGCGGCGCTCTGCCTTCATTTGCAGCGAGTGATAGATCGAGTTGCCGATCGACTTGTCGCCCACAACGGACCGCACAAACTGCTGGTTCGGGCGGCGCGCATTCAACGACGCCAAGCCCGGCGTCCGAGGGTCCACCAGTTGAATCGGGCGGTTCATGTCACCCATCGTGACGATGAGGCGCGTCCCCTTCGACCCGACATAGCCGACATCCAGGACGACGTTCGCCGGCAGCTTCTTCTGCAGCGTCAGGTTCCATTGTTGGATGTAGGAGTCCCGCATCTGCTCGTCGTTGGACACCGCAAAGTTCAGCGTCCCGCTGGTCACCGCGCCGGCGAACGGATTGCTCCAGAACAGAGAGGGCGCGCCACCGGCGTTGGTGGTGATGTTCGCGCCTGCCGTCGCCTGCGCTCCTTCGGCCATCGCGAAGATGGCGTTGGAAATCTGCGGCGTGTAATAGATCCCGTAGCCGCCGCGGATCACGAAATCGTTCCAGAATGCCGGGCGGTAGGCGAAACCGATCCGGGGACCCAGGTTGTTCCGATCCGGACGGATCAGCCCGCGTCCATAGGGCGATGTCGCGGGCGTCACCAGATTCGTCACCACCAGCCCGTTCTGGCGGATATTGACGAAACGATCGTCTGCCTGCGTGTACGGCTGGAAGTAGTCGTAGCGCAACCCCATGTTCAGCGTCAGCCGCGAAGAGACCCGCCAATCGTCGTTGAAGAAGTAGCTCTGCCAGAGATTCCGCAGCCGCGTTGCCGTGGGGACGGGGTTGATCAACGCGGTGCGCAGATACCCGAGCATAAAGTCCGACATCGCCGCGCCCGTAAACGACCCGTCAAAGGAGAACTGCCCGCGCGGCTGCCGCGCCTGATCAAAGGTCACGTCACGAATCGCAAGGTCGCCGCCCATCTTCAGGAAGTGCTTCCCGCGCTGCCACGTCAGCGTGTCGACAAACTGCGTGATCGCATTGGAGCGCTGCCGGGGTCCGATCTGCCGCTGCAGATCAAACACGGAGTAGCCGCCGTCCGGACCACTGATCGAGATCGCCGGCGGGCCAAACTCAAACGGGCGCTTGGAGACAAGCGGCAGGCCCATCTTGTTTGCAATGTCGAACTCCGCGCGGTTTGACGTGCCGAAGTTCTCGAACTCCGCGAAGTTCGCGGTCCCTCCCCGGAAGTCGTTCAGCAGGGTCGGAGAGAACGTATGCACCCAGGATCCCGCCCACGTGCGCGAACTGCCCAGGTTGTCCCGCTGATCATTGCCCCAGAACGGAATGCCTGCCTCGAACGTATCGTTCCAGACATAGCGCAGGAATACGGAGTCTTTATCGGAGAAGCTGTGATCGCCGCGCACCGTGTAGTTCCGCTGCCGTGAGAGCGCGCTGGGCGTGCCGGAGATGAAGTTGAATGCGCCTTGCGACGTGTTCGGGGCAGGCGTGAAGCCGAGAAACGTGGTGGACGGCGCCGCCAGCAAACTGCTCGGGATCACGTTGTTGGGAAATTGCCCCGTGCCCAGCGGGTCCCGCAGCGCAATCTGTTGGCCCGTACGCGGATTCACCAGATTGCGGAAGTCCCCGCGACGGAACTCATTGCTCGGCACGATTCGCAAGCCCGGCACCGTCGCCTGCAGCAGCCTGCCCTCTTCCCAGTTAAAGAAGAAGAACGTCTTGTCGCGCCCGTTGTAGAGCTTCGGAATCCACACCGGACCGCCCACGTTCGCCCCAAACTGATTGCGATTCAGCCGCGGCGGCGTCACCTCGCGATTCGCGATGGCGTCGTAGGATTGCGTCAGCGCATTATTCCGGTTGAACTCCCAAAAGGTGCCGCGGAACGCGTTTGAGCCGCGCTTGGTGATGATGTTGACTTGTCCGCCGGGCGCACCGCCGGACTCCGCACCATAGCTGCTGGTTTCGACCTTGAACTCAGAGAGCGAATCGACCGACGGCGAGAAACTGTACGTCATCGCGTCGTAGTCCATGATCTCGATGCCGTCCAGGAAGAACCGGTTTGCCGTGTCCCGCGCCCCGTTGGCCGACATCGCCGTCTCGCCGTAGGCAGCCGATTGCTGTCCGATGGAGCCGCGTCCGCGGCGCACCGTGATCGACCCGGGTGTCCCCGCCTGCACTCCCGGAATCAGCTGCGCCAATTGCACGAAATTGCGCCCGTTCAGCGGAAGATCCACCACCTTCGCCGAGTCGATGACGGTACCCACTGCCGCAGTGTCCGTTTGCAGCACCGCGCCGGAGGCAACAACGGAGACCGTCTCCGCCACATCGCCCACCTTGAGCGCGAAGTCCTGGCGCGCCGTCTGGCCGACTTGCAGCACGATGGCCGAGACCGTCTGCGACTGGAACCCCTTCGCGCTGACACTGACCGCGTACTCACCCGCAGGGAGAAACGGGATGGTAAAGTTTCCCGAGCCATCGGTCAAGGCTTCGCGCGTCGTGTTGGTGGACTTCGCCACCGCGCGGACTTGCGCCCCCGGCACCACTGCCCCGGAAGAATCCGCAATCGCGCCCGTCAGGGTGGCGGTGGTCTGCTGCGCGTGGGAAGCGGCAAACGCGGCGAGACAAAGAACGAGTAGCTTAGCCCTCATGGCAGGGCAACGTAACACAGCAGAGAGGAGGGGGTGATGAAGGAAAGGTAATGGGGCCGGTGCGACGCCGGCCCCGCAAAGGGATGTTACTTCCGGAACAACTCTTCCACCTTCTGCCAGTTCACAACGTTCCACCACGCGTCGATGTAGTCCGGACGGCGGTTCTGATACTTCAGGTAGTAGGCATGCTCCCAGACGTCCAGGCCCAGGATGGCGGTCTGGCCGTCCATCAGCGGATTGTCCTGGTTCGCGGTCGTCACGATCTCCACCTCGCGGCCGTTCTTGGTTAGCCACGCCCACCCGGAGCCGAAACGTCCGATGGCCGCCTGCTTGAACTTATCCTTGAACGCGTCGAAGCTGCCGAACTTGGCCGTGATCGCTTCCGATACGCCGCCCACCGGAGCCCCGCCCGCGCCGGGCGCCATCAGGCTCCAGAACAGCGAGTGATTCCAGTGGCCGCCGCCGTTGTTCCGTACCGCCGTGCGGATATCCTGCGGCACGATGGCCAGGTTGTCCGCCAGCAGTTCCTCGATCGTCTTTGCCGCGAGTTCCGGCTTGCCCTCCAGGGCCTTGTTCAGATTCGTGACATATGCCTGGTGGTGTTTGCCGTGGTGGATCTGCATCGTCTGCGAGTCGATGTGCGGCTCCAGGGCTTCAGGCGCATAGGCGAGCGCGGGCAATTCAAATGGCATGGATATGGATCTCCTTCGAGTGTGTGGATGAAGGCTGCTCCGGCGACGATTCGAGATCTGCCGTCCGAATTTTGATGATACCGGGCGGACGAGGCCGAAACGTTGCAGGAAAACGTCAGGCTGCGCCCGCCGATGCTTCCGCCGGAGCGGGGAACGGCCGGCTGAACCAGAACGCTTCCGCAGTCGGCCCTTCTTTGCGATACAGCTCCAGGCGGCGCTGCGCTTCCTCCAGCGTCGGCTGCTCGCCTTCGGGGATCCACCAGAGTACGTAGTGCGGCTGACGCGGAACTTCAAACCACTCCGCGCGGCGTCGCAGGTACTCAAGATGTCCGGAGCGGTAGACATACTCCCGGAGCGCCTCCGGCGTGGTCCAGACCGACATGTTCACCAGCAGAAATGGATCGTCCGACCAGGGATGTGTCGCGTCGGTTGCGTTACCGGAGGCCGTCTGAAAGCGCCAGACAAAGCCCTCGGAAGACTCCGCCAGGCGGTTGATGGACTCCAGGCCGTTGACGAAGTCGGCAATCCGTGGATCGTCCACCGGGTGGAGCAAGCGAGCGATGTTCAGTTGTGCGAGGTGCCAGTGCATCTCTCGGCAGGCTACCACGCGCGATGAATCCGGCCGGCGCCGTCCAGACGCAGTTGCTCACCTCGCCACTCCACCGTCGCCCCCACCCATCCGGTGATCCAGACGACGAATGCCCACAAATCCCACAGTGGCGCCAGAAAAAACCATCGCCGCGCCAGCGAGCTGCCAATCACCGCCACTCCGCCCACCCACGCCATCACAATGCGCGCCAGGCAGATTGCTGCCGCCCAGCCCGGCTGCTGAAGCGCCAGGGCCGCAATGGCCCAAACTCCCGCATGCGTCGCTACCATGCCCGCGTAGCCGTCCGTACGGGACACCTTGATCGTCCGCGCCCAACGTACCTGATGCTTCCACACGCCCAGCCAGGTCGGCGCATTCACGTCGGTCTCCACCACCACCGGCGCGATCTCCGCGCGCAGTCCCAGCAGCGTAATGTTCTTTGCCAACTGGTAGTCGTCGGCGATGTAGTCCGCGAGCACCGCAAAGCCGCCCGCCCGTTCGTGGTCTTCGACGCGGAACGCCAGTGTCGCCCCGAGCCCAAATTCACGAATGCCAATCGCGGAAGCTACCAGCGTGGAGGGCATGAAGTCGATCGCGATCCCCAGCGCCTCCCACTTGCCGGGCAGGTGCGTCGCGAAGGGACGGAACAGGCAGGTGACCACGCCGACACCCGGTTGCGAAAGCGTCGAGACAACGGAGCGCAGATAGTGCGGCGGAACCACGATGTCTCCATCGTTCTGCACCCAGATGCCGTGACGTGCCCGCTTGGCCAGCAGCAGCAGCTTGCCGACTTTGCGATTCGGAGTCACCGGCCCCGGTGTCGCCTCAGCCACCACTTCAAACTCGCCGGGGTAGTCCTGCCGCCGGTTTGACTCCAGTGCCTCCCGGTCGGGCCATTCGCCCGCGGGCGAGGGCTTCAGCACGGAGACAGCCGGCCACGTCTTCGGCTCCGCAACCGCCTTGCGCCGATGCCGCACGCAGGCGTAGATCGCGACCAACTGATAGCCGATCGGGATCAGCCAAAGCAGCGCCTGCCACGTGTCGCTCAACCGCCACCCCAAGCTCATTGCCCCACCAGCCAGACGCCCACGGAAACCAGCGCCGCACCCAGCCAGCGCTTGGGTGCGACCTGCTCGCCCAGAACCGTCCGCGCCAGAACGGTCTCGATCGCGATCGCCGCCGCTGTTGCCGGTACCGCAAAGCTGTACTCGGCCACTTCCAGAAGCTTGAGAAAAGAGAAAAACGAGACGGCCATGAACAGCACCGAAGCCGCCAGCAGCGGGTACCGGGGACGCTCCCCCTTCATCGCGGCGCTCTGCAGCAGGTCCGCGCCCACCGTTGACCAAACCACCGCCGCTACCCAGACCCAACGCATCAGGATGTCTTCGGAGCCGTGCCGCTGACCAGGAACGCGCCCGCCACGATCAGCGCCGCGCCCGCCCAACGGGCCAGGGAAACCGTCTCGCCCAGCGTGAATGCGCCCAGCGCCACCGGGATCAGAAACCCTACGCTCGTCACGGGCAGGACCCAGCTGAGATCCGCGAGGCCCAGCAGCTTGATGCGGGCCAACGTCCAGACGATCAGAAGCGCAACCCCAGCCAGCGTCCAGGCTGTCCAGATGCCGCCGTGCTTCATGCCCCAGTTGAGAGCATAATTGCCGGCGGAGTTTGCAACCACCGTGAAGGCGGCCAGCGCCAGGGCTTTGGCCACGCTAGTCGCCGGCGGCGGTGCTGATGGCAGCCTGCTGCTCCGCGACAAACTTCTTGCGCTTGGATCGCAATGCCAGGTACTCGCGCGCTTCCTTGTACAGGCGCTTGGTGTCGCCGTTCTGGATCGCTTTCTTGATCACGCGCCATGCCGCGGCCGGACGATAGTAATACTCGTCGTAGAAGCGCTGCGTCCAATCGACCAGCTCCGCGCGGTTCAGGCCGTCGTACTTGATGTTCGGCAGCTGATGCCCGTTCTCGTCCGTCATGGAATCCAGCGTGATCAGGTTGTTCTTCTGGACGTAGTCGAAGAACTCCGTGCCCGGATAGGGGTGCGCGATCGAGACTTGAATGGTCTCCGTGTTCAGTTCTTTCGCGAAGTCGATCGTGCGGCGGATAGACTCCCGCGTCTCACCCTGCAGGCCGACGATGAAGTCGCCGTGAATGGTGAGGCCGAGCTTGTGCGCATCCTTCGTGAAGCGCCGCGCCATGTCGATCGTGGCGCCCTTCTTGATGTTCTTCAGAATCTGCGGATCACCGGACTCGTAGCCGACAATCATCAGCCGCGCCCCGGCGTCCTTCATCGCCGCGAGCGTGTCGTAGTCCGTTGTCACGCGCGAGGTGCAGGACCAGGTGACGCCCACCTTCGCCAACTCCTTGCACAGCGCGATCGTCCGCTCCTTCTTGTAGTTGAAGGTGTCGTCGTCAAAGAAGATTTCCTTCAGTCCCGGGAACGTCTCCTTCGCGTAGCGGACTTCGTTCACCACGTCCTCGACGGAGCGCAGCCGCCAACGGTGGCCGGAATGCGTTTGCGGCCATAGGCAAAACGTGCACATCGCCGGGCATCCGCGCGAGGTGTAGAAGCTGATGAACGGGTTCAGCAGGAACGGAACGTTGTACCGGCGGAAATCCAGGTCCCGCTGGTAGATCTTCGTCACCCAGGGCAGTTCATCCAGATTCTCGATCACCGGACCTTCCGGGTTGTGCCAGATGCCGCCATTCTTGCGATAGCTGACCCCGGGCAGTTCGTCGACCGGCTTGCCCTTGGCAAAGTCCGCGATCTGATGGTCGAACTCCCGCCGCACGACGAAGTCGATGACCGGGTTCTCGCGCAGCACCTTCTCCGGTTCCACGGTGACGGGCGGCCCCACGAAGCAGACCTTCAGCTTCGGATTGCGGTCCTTCATCATCGAGGCGATCTTGCAATCGACGGCAAGCCCGGGCGTTGACGTGAACAGCACTAGCAGTTCGAAGTCGTCCGCCATAGCAACGGTCTCTTCAATCGAGATGTGATGCGGTGGCGCGTCGACGACTTTCGAATCCGGGATCAGGCCCGCCGGGTAGCACAGCCACACCGGATACCAGTAGGATTCAATCTCGCGTGTGGCGGGCCAGCGCGAGCTGGCGCCCCCGTCAAAGCCTTCAAAGGAAGGCGGATTGAGGAACAGAGTTCGCACGACTCTCCAATCTTACCAGCTACTTCTTCTTTGACTCTTTCTGAATACGCTGAACCAGCGTTTCGCGTTCGCCGCGCTTCCAGATGCCCTGCGCCTCATCGTCATTCACTCCGCCGACGCGCGCCAGCAAAAGGTAGGCGGGCAGGGCATGCTCCAGATGCTGCCATCGCGCCATCTCGAACAACGACGGTAGCGCCCGCTCCCGGATCTTCGCAATCAGCAGCGGATCGGGCGTGTCGGTCAACGCCATCAGCGCCTCCACGGCGGACTGCCGGTCGGAAAACACGACGGAATTCAACATCTCGATCATCCACGTGGGCGCCACCTGCAGCTTCATCTCCGGATCCTTGACGGTCGGATGCTGTGCCATCCGGACCAGGCCGCGGACCGCGGCGCGCCGCACCAGCGGGTCGGCGTCCTGCGCCGCATACTGCAGCGCGTCGATGACGGCCTGCGTCGGCGGAAGTTCACCCAGCAGAATCGCGGCATCGGCTCGAATGCTGGACTCCTCAGCCCGGCGGGCCACGCGAACCAGTGCCGCGCCATCCTCCGGCGCCGGAAGGCTCAACGGCTCGCCGTCCTCCGGGGACCGCGGCTCAAAGTGGACGGCTCCGCGCTCTTCCAGCCCAACATAAAGGATTGCCTTCCCGCCGTCCGCGCAGCATGCCGCCTCGACACTGGCACGAGCCACTCCGTTCATCTCTTCCAGCCGCGCTTCCAAGGCCACCCGGTCTGGCGGAATCGCGTCGCCCGCCTTCACGCCGAGGGCTTTGGCGATCCGCTCGTCCGACGTCCTGCGATTGCCGAAAAATTCGATCAGTCCGATGCGCGGCTGAGCGACGACGCTCCCCGCGGCAAGCGCCAGTACGGCCCACCTCACCACCTCTTTAGGCTACACCGCGCCGTTTTCAGGTTCCGGAAAGGGCGTGAACACGGGCGACGGTCTGCCGGTTGATCTCGACGCCGAGCCCGAGAGCGCGGCCCAGTTCGACCACCGCTCCGTTCAACGCATCGATCTCCACCGTCCTGCCGCGTTCCCGGTCCTGCAGCATCGAGGTTCGTGTCCCCGGCGGGTAGGCGGCCAGCGCCGCCAGGATGCGCTCGGATTCGTCCGGGTCCAACCGTGCGCCGTCCGCCCGCGCCACGACGATGCCCTCTGCCAGAATCGCCTCGGCGAGTTCCCGGTACTGCGGCGCACGAAGTGCCTCGAGACCGCGGCCGGAGAGCGCCGTCACCGGATGCGACACGCAATTCAGAAGCAGCTTCCGCCACGCTGCCGTGTGGAAGTCCGCCTCGCGCTTCACCGTGAAGCCGGCCGACTCCAGCAGGCGGGCAAGGGCCTCCTGGCCGGCGGGCAGGGAGAAGTTCTCGCGTGGGGGTGGATAGGGCTTGTGCCAGCCATCCTGCTGCTCGATGTAGACGTAGGCCAGGACCGGAATGGCCGGGAATGGCGCCACGCGCGCGGCCTGATGAACGCCATTCTGGATCACCGCTGTCGGCCGGACGCCGCCCGTCAGCCCGCTCAGCCACATCGCCGCAGCCGAGGCGGAATCCTGCGCCTTGACGGTGAATAAGGTCCAGTCGGCAGGGGGCGGAGAGTCCGCGACCCAGGGGATGGCAACCGGCGGAAAGCCCGCCAGTTGCGTCAGGCCCGGATCCCGCCGTGCGCAATAGAACACGTCGTGACCAGCGGCGTGGAGGGGGGCGGCGAGAAATCGACCCAGGTTGCCGGCGCCAACAATCGCGATTCGTTGCGGAACGTGCAAGCGGCTACAGTCGATCGCTTCCGCTACTCGACGTTCACGCGCGAGCCACGGTCCGGTGACGGGGCCTTTGATAGATCCTCAATCTGCCGGTCCAGCATCGCCCGCAGGCCCTTCAGAAACTCCACCCGCGCCGATCGGAAATGGTCCACTGCGTCCTTGGGCGGACCAAACTGCTTCATCGCTGCCGTAATTGCCGGGCCCGCGCCCATGCAGGCGCACTTCGGGGACTGCTCGCTCATGCCGCCTCCTTCATCTCCACTATCAGTATCTGATTCTCCAACCGCGCGCGTGAGGGCGACAAGGCCGACATCGTCGTCGGCAGTCCAATGTGGCGCCGCAGGCTGCCGATCTCGACCACCAACTCGTCGGACTTCTTGAACAGACCCACCTCGCCCTTGGCGGCGAACGGAAGGTGGATATGCACCGCGTAATGCCCGTCCGCCAGTTTGTCGAACCGGTACGGCCGCTCTGTCCGCAGCGGCTTCGACGGGTCCTCATTGTTCGGATAGGCGTTCTCGGCCAGCAGGCGGAGACGATCCGGACCCATCACCTCGCGGTTAAACAGCGGTACGCGCTTCACGGCGACCGGGTTGAAGTAGCGATCCATCTCGGCCAGCACCGCCTGCTGCGAGGCGCGCCACTCGGCAAAGAACGGGTCGGCAATCGTCTCCGGCAGCACCCGATTCACAATGATCGAATCCACCGTCATTCCGTGCAGCGAGAAGTACACGAACGCACGCTGGGTCTCACGCAGCACCATCTGCTCCGCATTTGTCACCAAGCGGGCCGAGGTCAGTTCCGGGTTCTCCAGCACTTCGTCGATTCCCTCCAGTTTGCGGAACAGGTCGAGAATGTTGCCGAAGTAACTGTCCGGGGGCAACTCGACCGGCGACACGCGATTGGCCAGTGGACGCACGGCCTTCATGAGGCTGCGCTGCATCGGGAAGACATGGCGCATGTACCAGTCCAGCGTCGCCGGCATGGAGATGAAGCGAATCGATTCAGCCGTGGGCGCGCAGTCCAGCACGATCACGTCATAGCGCCCGTCCTTGCGGAACTGGTTGACGTACATCATCGCCGACAGCTCTTCCATCCCGGGCAGGATGGCCAACTCCTCCGCCTCGACGCCGCCGATGCCCGTCGTCCGCAGCACGCTGGTGACATAGGCGGTGATCTCGCGCCAGTGCCGCTTGATCTCGCGCTGGATGTTCACCTCGTGAATGTCGAGGTTCGGCGAGACGGTCAGCGGGTCCGACGTGCGGCCGTGGAACAGTTCGCCTTCCAGGTGAAACGAGTCTCCCAGGGAGTGAGCCGGGTCGACCGACATCACCAGCGTGCGATAGCCGAGCTTGGCTAACTGCAGCCCGGTCGCCGCCGCGAGGCTCGTCTTGCCGACGCCGCCCTTGCCGGAAAAGAGTAGGATGCGCATCCAACCCTTAGATGCCTCGCGCCCGGAACCGGATGTCAGATCACGCGAAAGGAAACGATGGGCTCGCGGGCCAGCCCACCAGGCGCCCGGCGCGCCGGCGACGCGGCGTTCTGCATCATCTCCTACCAGTGCAGTCTTCCGCCGGACGGGAGCGCTGGCACGAGGCTTCCATTTCTCATAGAATAATGACACTTCATGATTTCCGTCGTTATTCCGATTCACAACGAAGAGCCGTCCATTCTGCCGCTCTATGATCGGCTGACCGGGGTCATGGAGAAGTTGCAGCAACCCTATGAGCTTCTCTTTGTCGATGACGCCAGCAACGACAAAAGCTTCGAACTGCTTGCAAACCTTGTGGAAATCGATGGCCGGTTGAAGGTGATCCGTTTGCGGCGGAACTTCGGCCAGACCGCTGCGCTGTCGGCGGGTTTCGATGAAGCGCAAGGCGACATCATCATCTCGATGGACGGAGATTTGCAACACGCGCCCGAGGACATTCCGGCGCTGCTGGAGCCGATCGAGCGCGGCTATGACATTGCCAGTGGCTGGCGTAAGGTGCGCGTCGACAATCTGGTGATGCGCAAGATCCCCTCGCGAATCGCCAACTGGCTGATGTCGAAAGCGTCCGGCATCGATCTGCACGACTTCGGAACCACGTTCAAGGCCTACCGCGCCGAGATCCTGAAGGACGTCAATCTCTACGGAGAACTGCACCGGTTCATTCCGGCGCTGGCCAGCTTCTACGGTGCGCGCGTGGCCGAGGTGCCGATCACCAACATCAATCGCGCGGCCGGCAAGAGCCACTACGGCATCAGCCGGACGTTCCGCGTCATGTTCGATATCCTCACGATCAAGTTTCTGCTGAAGTACTTTACGCGCCCGATGCACTTCTTCGGAAAATTGGGCCTGGCCGGGACCGGGATCGGCTCGGTGATCATGCTGTACCTGATCGGCTTCAAGCTGATGGGAGGACGCCTGGTGGAGGAGCACGGGCCGCTGCTGATTGCCGGCGCGCTGCTGCTGCTGGGCGGGTTGATGATGTTCTCGACGGGACTGCTGGGAGAGATGATGATGCGGACGTATTTCGAAAGCCAGGGCCGGCGCATCTACGCGGTACGCGAAGTGCGGAGCCGGAAGGAGCAGGAGGCGGGCGGAACGCGATGAGATTGCGACTAGTGGCATTCGGATTGGCCGCGGCGCTTCACGCGCAGGATGCCTCCTCGCCCGACTACTTCGAGAAATTCGTCCGCCCGGTCTTTGCCGAGCGGTGCCAGGGCTGCCACAACGGCAAGGCGAAGCGCGCGGGTTTGGACCTGACTACCGGTGAAGGCTTCGTGAAGGGCGCCGATTCCGGCCCGTTGGTGGATGCGGCGAAACCGGCCGACAGTAAGCTGTTGCACGTCATCTCCTACCTGGAGCGGATCAAGATGCCGCCCACCGGCAAGTTGCCCGACGCGCAGATTGCCGCGCTCGACGCCTGGGTGAAAGCTGGTGCGAAGTGGCCTGGCGTGGATGCTTCGACGGTGGTCACGGAGAAAGGGGCGGGGAAGAAGTTCTCCGACCGCCAGCGGAACTACTGGTCCTTCCAACCGCGCAAGGACGTGGCGCCGCCGCCGGTGAAGGACGCCTCCTGGGCCAAAGATCCGATTGACCGCTTCATTCTGGCCAAGTTGGAAGACAAGGGGCTCTCGCCCGCCAAGCCGGCTTCCAAGCTGACGCTGTTGCGGCGCGCCACCTATGACCTGACCGGACTGCCGCCGACGGAAGCCGAGATCGACGCCTTTCTGAAAGACGATTCTCCAAATGCGTTTGAGAAAGTGATCGACCGTCTGCTGGCCTCGCCGCGCTACGGCGAGCGCTGGGGGCGCCACTGGCTGGACGTCGCGCGCTATGCCGATTCGACCGGCGCCGATGAGGACCATCGCTATCCGGACGCCTGGCGCTATCGCGACTACGTCATCCAAGCCTTCAATGAAGATCTGCCCTACAACCAGTTCATTCGCGAGCAGATTGCCGGAGACCTGATGCCGCCGTCGGGCGAGGACGCCAAGATCGGGGTCAACCGGCGCGGGCTGGTGGCGACGGGCTTCCTGGCGATCGGTCCGCGGCTGATCGCCGAGCAGGACAAAAAGAAGATGTTCTACGACTACGTCGATGAGCAGATTGCGACGACGGCGCGGGGCATCCTGGGGCTGACGATCGATTGTGCGCGTTGCCATGATCACAAGTTCGATCCGATCGCGCAGAAGGACTATTACTCGCTGGCCTCCATCTTTGCCTCGACCAAGAGCTGGGCGAAGATCGAGGGCACGGTGAGCCAGATGTGGCGTCCTCCGCTGGTGCATAAGGACGAGTACGCCGCCTGGGAGAAGCATCAGAACCGGATCAAGGCCAAGGCGCGCGAGATTGCGTTCATCGATCAGGAAGAGTCGGCAAAGCGGCTGGCGGCGCTGGAGGCGCGGCTGGCGGACTACCTGCTGGCGGCCGCGAAGGCTGCGCCCGGGGCCGGCCTGGACGCCGCGGTGGTCGGAAGGTTTCAGGAGTATTTGAAGCCGGGCGGCGACGTCCGGCCCTATCTGGCACGGTGGGAGAAAGCGACACCGGCCACGCTGAAGGACGTCGCGGCCAGCTATCAGGCGGAGTTCGCCGCCAGCGCAGCCGAGTATGCCAAGGCCGTGGCCAAGTGGCGCCGCGACGTAGCCAAGGCCATGGAGGATGGGCTGCCGGGTCCGGATCGTCCGGGCTTCGATGTCAGCCATCACCGCTTCTTTGAAGACGTGTACCTCGACAAGAAGGGCCCGTTCTATCTCGACCCGAAGGAAGCGTCGAAGACCTATCCGGCCGAGTTGGCGGCACGCCGCGCAGCGCTGGCGGCGGAGCAGGACGCGTTGAAGAAGAGCGCTCCGCCGGAGCCGGAGCTGGCGATTGGGGTGACCGAGGGCGAGCCGGTCCAGCAGAAGCTGTTCGTTCGCGGCGATGTCTACTCCGAAGGCGAACCGGTGGCGAAGCAGTTCCCGGTGATCCTGGCGGGCGAATCGCAGCAGCCGATTGCAAAGGGCAGCGGGCGTCTGGAACTGGCCAACTGGTTGACCGACCCCAAGCACCCCCTGGTGGCACGGGTGATGGTGAACCGCATCTGGCAGTGGCACTTCTCCGACGGGCTGGTACGGACCTCGTCGAACTTTGGTCTGCTGGGCGAACGGCCGTCGCATCCGGAATTGCTGGACTGGCTGGCGAACGAGTTCGTTGCCGGCGGCTGGAGCGTGAAGAAGATGCATAAGCGGATCATGCTTTCGGCGGCGTATCAGCAATCGAGCGAGATCACCAAGGAGAAGTCCGAGAAGGACGCGGCCAACCGGCTGCTGTCCCGGTACTCGCGGCGGCGCTTGGATGTCGAAGAAATTCGCGACGCGATGCTGGCCATCGACGGGTCAATGGACTGGACCGTTGGCGGCAGCCTGCAGAAGGGCATCGGCACGGACGGCGAGAACTCGTCTGACCGGTTGAGCGTGAATCCGGAGACGCTGAAGCGGCGAACGGTGTACATCCCGTTGCGGCGTTCCAATCTCCCGACCCTGCTGAACCTGTTTGACTTTGGCGATGCGACGACGTCGGGCGAGGGCCGGTCGCGAACGAACGTGGCGCCACAGGCGCTGTTTGCGATGAACTCGCCGTTTGTGAATGCGCGGGCGGGAACGCTGGCCGAGCAGTCCCGTCAAATTCCGGTGCCGGACGTGGTGCGGCAGGCCTTCCTGCGGGTGTTGAATCGCCCGGCAAAGCCGGAAGAAGTGGCGACGCTGTCCGGCTACATTGCCCAGTTCCCCGGCGACAGCGAGTTTGCCGGACGGCGCAGCCTGTATCGGATCTTACTGGGGTCAAACGAGTTCTTTTATGTCGATTAAGCTTCCGCATGCACAACGGTTCCTGAGCCGCCGCGCCATCCTGCGGCAGGCGGCGTGCGGCTTCGGCACGCTGGGGCTGACCGGGATGGTGGCGCAGGCGGCGTCGTCGAATCCACTGGCGGTCCGCAAGCCGCACTTCACGCCGAAGGCTAAGCGCGTGATCTTCCTGTTCATGCACGGCGGACCGTCGTCGATGGACACGTTTGATCCCAAGCCGAAGCTGGATGAGCTGGACGGCAAGCCGCTTCCGTTCAAGCGTCCGCTGACCTTTGCCGAAGGGCAGATGGGTGGCTTGATGAAGTCGCCGTGGGCCTTCCAGCAGTATGGGCAGTCGGGCATTCCGGTGAGCGAGTTGTTCCCGAACGTGGCGCAGTGTGTCGATGATCTCTGCGTGCTGCGGAGCGTGGTGGGCGATAGCGTGGCGCATGGCGGCGCGTCGCTGCAACTGCATACGGGATCGAACACGTTCACGCGGCCCTCGATGGGTTCCTGGGCGGTCTATGGGCTGGGCAGCGAGAATCAGAACCTGCCGGGCTACATCACCATCAAGCCGTCGCTGGCGCATGGCGGGGCGAAGAACTGGTCGAGCGGCTTCCTTCCGGCGGCCTACCAGGGAACCGCGATCGGCAACGCGGGCGTGAAGGTCGAGGACGTGGCCAGCGAGCCGATCGAGTACCTGCTGAACAAGGGCTATACGGCCGAGCAGCAGCGCTATGAGCTGGACATGCTGGAGAAGATGAACCGGGCGCACCAGTTTGAGCGGGAGTTCGACCCGGAACTGGAGGGCCGGATTGCGGCCTTTGAGCTGGCGTTCCGGATGCAGACCGAGGCGCCGGAAGCCTTTGAGGTGGAGAAGGAGTCGGAGGCCACCAAAAAGCTCTACGGTTATGACAAGCCGGAGACGAAGGACTTCGCCTGGCAGTGCATGCTGGCGCGGCGGCTGGTGGAGCGGGGGGTCCGCTTCGTGCAGTGCTCGCACAGCTACAAGTGGGATCAGCACTCGGAGCTGGTGAAGCTGCACACGAAGAATGCGCGCGAGGTGGATCAGCCGATTGCCGCGTTGCTGAAGGATCTGAAATCGCGCGGCCTGCTGAACGACACGCTGGTGATCTGGGGCGGGGAGTTTGGGCGGACGCCGGTGGCGCAGGGCGGCGACGGGCGCGACCACAACCCGTACGGCTTCACGATGTGGCTGGCCGGCGGCGGCGTCAAGCCGGGCTACATCTACGGCGCGACGGACGAGTTCGGCTACTACGCGGTCGAGGACCGGATGCACATCCACGACCTGCATGCGACGGTGCTCCATCTGCTCGGGTTCCATCACGAGCAGCTGACCTACTTCTACGCCGGACGGAACTTCCGGCTGACGGACGTGGCGGGCAACGTGGCGACGAAGATCCTGGCCTGAGGGCGAGTTTCGGTTTTTTGCCGGAAACCGCGACAGAGTGAGACATTGCGGGACTTCGCCTGTCGAGCCCGGCGCCCGCCTTCGGGCTGCAGTCAGTGTCGCGCGCAAGTGACGCGGGCACGCCGTGCGTGCGGCGCAAGTGAAGGCAGGCGAAGCAGATATTGCGGAGACTGGGGTGTGAACAGAAAAAGCCCGGCGGGCACGAATGGCTCGCCGGGCATTTCTGCTTTGGAAGGAACAGCTAGACGCGGAACTTGCTGAGGAAGGCGCGGAGATGATCGACGGACTCCCCGACGGAGCGGGCGTGACCGGCGGATTCTTCGGCAAGGCGGTTGGTTTCCGAGGCGGCTTCCGAGGCGCCCTGGATGTTCTGGCGAATCTCGGCGGCACCCTGCGCGGCGCTGGAGAGATTCTTCGTCATCTCGGTGGTGGTGACGGACTGCTCTTCGACGGCCGAGGCGATGTTGGTGGCCGATTCACTGATGCGCGTGATGGCATCGGTGATTTGGCTGAGCGCGCCGGCGGCGCTCGACGAGTCGGTTTGGATGGCGCCGACCTTGCCGCCGATGTCCTCGGTGGCCGTGCTGGTCTGCTTGGCGAGCTCCTTCACCTCGTTGGCGACGACGGCGAAGCCCTTGCCGGCCTCTCCGGCGCGAGCGGCTTCGATGGTGGCGTTCAAGGCGAGCAGGTTGGTCTGCTGCGCGATCGAGCTGATCACCTTCACGACGGCGCCGATTTCACCGGACGAGTTGCCGAGCTTGGTGATGATGCTGTTGGTGGCCTGCGCGGAGCGGACCGCGGAGTCCGCCATGGAGGCACTCTGCGAGGTGCTGCGGGAGATTTCGCGAACGCTGGCGAGCATCTCCTCGGCGCCGGCGGCGACCACCTGAACGCTCTGCGCGACACGGTCGCTGGCCTCAAAGGCGTTGTCGGCCTGGCCGGAGGCGGTGCGGGCTTGCCGGGCGAGGGCCTCGCTGTTGCCGCCCAACTTTTCGCTGGTCTGCTCCAGCGCGGCGGACAACTTCTTGAGGGCGTTCATGTCCGAGCGCAGGGCGGTGAAGAACTCGCCGAGTTTGGCGCCAATGAGGCCCACCGGGTCGTTGCCGCGGACGTTGATTTCGTGGCTCAGGTCGCCTTGAGCGGCCTTCTGCACGGCGCCGAGCAGGTCCGTGACACGCGTGATCACCTCCCAGGTGAGCATGGTGCCGAGGAAGGTGCCGTCGGTGCCCATGATGGGGCTGACGAGCAGGTCGAGCGTTTCCGGGCCGACCTTGATCTGGGCGCGGTGCGGCATGCGGCTCGGGTCGGAAACGATCCCGCGTTGATGCTCCGGACGCTTGTGGAAGATGTCGATCGAGGATCCGACCAGCTGGGCGGCGCGGATCGGAAGGTACTGCTCCAGGCGCTCGAGGGTCTGCAGCGACGCCTTGTTGGCGTAGGAGATCTTGAAGTCGCGATCGGCGAAGATGACATTGGTCGGCGCGTTGTCGACCATCTGGCGAATCTTGTTCACCTCGGCTTCCAGGCGGCGGCGCTCGGCGATCTCCTCCCAGTTCACCACCAGGCCGGCGAATCCGCCCTTGTCGTCGTAGACGGCGTTGACATTCAGGTCCAGGACGAAGCTGCCAACCTGGATCTCCTTGCGATGCGGCAGGTTGCGGTCGCTCGACAGCAACTTGCGGATCTCCTTTGCCCGGGCGCCATGGAGTCGGTCGAGATTGATGCCGATCAGATCGGCAGGCTCGAGACCGAAGAGTTTCTTCAGGTCAGCGGCCATGCGATCCAGGGTCTCCCGGCCGCGGCGATTGATGTAGCGCAGCGTCAGGTCGCGATCGGCAAGAAACACGTTGGTACCGAGGTTCTCCAGGGTACTTTCCAGCTGCTGGCTGGACCAGTTCAGCGAGACGGGGGGAGCATCCAATGAAGCAGTCATTTTTAACTTAAGCGTCGTCCTCTCTGAGAGTGTTATCGGGCGATAAACGGGAAAGCCGAATGGGATACTGAAAGTC
>CAYNDS010000084.1:0-13992 GCA_964395885.1 uncultured Solibacteraceae bacterium
CGTCCGGACGGCCCACCACCACACGGCGGTCAAACCGTCCCGGGCGCAGCAACGCCGGGTCCAGCACGTCCGGGCGGTTGGTGGCGGCCACCAGAATCACACCCTCGTTCGATTCAAAGCCGTCCATTTCGACCAGCAGTTGGTTCAGCGTCTGCTCCCGCTCGTCGTGTCCGCCGCCCAAGCCCGCGCCACGATGCCGGCCCACGGCGTCGATTTCGTCGATAAAGATGATGCACGGAGCGTTCTTCTTGCCCTGCTCAAACAGGTCGCGGACGCGGCTGGCGCCGACACCGACGAACATTTCGACGAAGTCCGAACCGGAGATGGAGAAAAACGGCACGTTCGCCTCGCCCGCAATCGCGCGCGCCAGCAACGTCTTGCCCGTACCGGGGGGCCCAATCAGCAGCACGCCCTTCGGAATCCGGCCGCCGAGTTTCTGGAACTTCTGCGGCTCCCGGAGGAACTCAATGATTTCCTGAAGCTCTTCCTTGGCCTCTTCGACGCCGGCCACATCCTTGAACGTGACCTTCTTCTGCTGCGAAGAATGCAGCCGGGCGCGGCTTTTGCCGAAGCTCAGCGCCTTGTTTCCGCCGGACTGCATCTGGCGCATCATGAAGATCCAGAAGGCCAGCAGCAGGACGAAGGGAATCGCGTTGATGATGATCGACACCCAATTGGCCGAGCCGGCGTCCTTGATCACCACGTTGACTTTCTTGTCGCGCAGCGTGTTGTAAATGTCCGGGTAGTTCATCGGCACCAGCGTGCGCAGGGCCGAGTTCTCATCCTTGAACAGGCCGCGGACTTCGTTGCCGGTGATCTCGACGGACTTCACGCGGTCCTTCTCCACCATGTCCATGAACTCGGTGAAGGAGACCTGCTGTTCGCGTGGGCCCTTGCCCTGCCGCAGCACGGCCCAGAACAGGACGACCACGCAGATCAGCACAACCCAGAAAATTGCGTTCTTGACGTTTGAATTCATCACATCTCCCAGCGGCGATCGCGCCACCTCTTCGGGCCTGCGACGGCGTGGCCCCTAGTTGTCAGACGTTGCGTTCGGGAATTCCGATTCATCTGGCCGCCAAATAACGTTGATCATCCGGTTCCGCCACCGGGCGGAAAATCCGAAGCGTCCCGCCCAGACTACTTCCTCGCCATGTGCCACAACCGGCCAGTGGCGCCGCTGCCAAAGCGGGATGCGGAACTCCTGGAAGAGCAGCTTCAAACGCTCCGGCGGATGGCCCTCTTCCCGTAGCAGCGCATCACCCGGCCGCCAATTCCGCAAGTACAGCGGCCCGCCTTCATTATAGGCATCTTGTTCGGACGGCCAATTGACGGAAACGAAACCGGTGCCTGGAACGGTGTGTTCTCCTGGCTTTTCCAGCGGGATGGACCAGTTTCGCCACTGCTTGTCGGAAACTTCCGTGCCGAATCGCACCCATTCGAAGCTTCGCAGAACGTCGACCCCAGGCAGAATGACGCGGCTGTGACCGGGCGCCATGGTTCGAACCGCTTCGATGTGCGCGGAATCGATCCGGCGGAGGTCCCCCTTGACGGCGGCGATGATCCGGCGAAGATAGCGCCGTTCCAGTGCCGGGGGCAGGCTGGCCAACTCCGCCGCGCGTACGATGACCGGCTGGCCGGACGTTCCCGCCACCGCCGGCGTCAGCGATTCCAGCAGTGCCTCTTCATCCGCGGCGATGGCCGCCATGTGCGCCAGCGTCTCCGTCAGGCGCGGATTCCAGTCGTGTTCGAGCTGCGGCAGCAGGTCCAGCCGGATGCGATTCCGCGCAAACTGCCGGCTGCCATTGGAGGAATCCTCTCGAAAGGCGAGCCGCTGTTCCGCGACCCAGGCTGCCACCGCAGTGCGCGAGACGGCCAGGAGCGGGCGTACCAGGCGTCCGCACACCGGGCGAATTCCGCTCAAGCCGCGCACGCCGGTGCCGCGCAGCAAGCGGAACAGCACGGTCTCTGCCTGGTCGGAAAGCGTGTGCCCCGTGGCCACCTTGTCACACGGCGCGCGGTGAAAGAAGCGCAGCCGGGCGTTGCGCGCGGCCTCCTCCAGATTGCCTTCCTCGAGTACCGGGTGATCGGAGAGGAACTCCAACCCGCGCGCCGCGGCAAGCTCTCGCACGAACTGTTCTTCGCCGTCGGACTCCGGACGGAGCCGATGATTGACGTGCAGCACTCGCAGTGCGATGCCGAACTCGTCGCGCAGCTTCAGCAGCACGTCGAGCAGGCAGACGGAATCCGGCCCTCCGGAAACCGCCACGCCCACCACATCGCCTTGTGCGAACATACGGTGTTTGCGAATGGTGTCGGCGACCGAAGCGAGCATCGTCAGTATCGACATTGGCACATCCAGCGTGCGGACGTTGCTGTTTGACGCCTCCGGCACGCAGGTTCCCGGCTTCGGCCACCAGATCCCATACGACATCACGGCGACGCGCGATGGCGGTGTCGAGATTGACCCGCTGCTGCTGTTCGGCCTGGTGACGGAGTGCCTGGATGCGATCCACGCGCAAGTGAAAGAACGCGGCGTGCGCCCCGCGGCGGTAGCGGCGTCGTGCTTCTGGCACAGTTTTCTGGGGGTTGCAGCGGACAACACGCCGACGCTGCCGATCGTCCACCTGCTCGATACGCGCAGCGCGCCGATGGCGGAGAAGTTGAAGCGCGAACTGGACCCGGTGGCGACGCACGCGCGCGTCGGCTGCGTGTTCCACCCCAGCTATTGGCCGGCGAAGCTGCTTTGGCTGGAAGCGAATCGCCGCGACGCGTTCCGGCAGACCAGCCGTTTCGTCAGCTTTGGCGATTTTCTCTACTGCCGTTTGTTTGGCGAACGGTCTGAATCGACGTCGATGATGTCGGCTTCCGGACTGTGGGACCAAAACCGCAACGACTACGACGAGACGCTGCTGGCGCGTCTTCCGATCGACCGGTCGCAGCTTGCCGATCCGAATGCGATGGATCGCCCGCTGTCGAAGCTGCGCACGGACAACTGGCCGTTGCTCGACGGTATCCCGTGGTATCCGGCGATCGGCGACGGGGCCGCGAACAATGTCGGCGCGGGATGCATGCGTCGTGACCGCTTCGCCCTGATGGTGGGCACCACGGGCGCGATGCGGGCGGTGGCCAAGCAGCCGTCGATCGAGATTCCCAAAGGGCTGTGGTGTTACCGCATCGACCGGGAGCGATTCGTTGTCGGCGGCGCGCTGTCGGACGGCGGCAAGGTCTATGAATGGATGACGGAGCGCCTGGCGGGTCTCGATGACGCCGAGAGGCTGGAACAACAGTTGCGAGACGGTACGCCGGGGTCGCACGGGCTGACCGTGCTTCCGCTGTTTGCCGGAGAGCGTTCGCCGAACTGGAATGCCCATGCGCGGGCGGCGATCACCGGCATCGGACTGGCCACGACACCGGTGGATCTGTTGCGCGCGTCGCTGGAAGCCGTCGCGCTGCGATTCAAGCTGATTTACGAAATCCTGCGGGAACGCGTGGGGGCGCCGTCCGAGGTGCTGGCCACCGGAGGCGCGCTGTTGCGTTCCGAAGCCTGGACGCGAATGATGGCCGATGCGCTGGATCGTCCGGTGGTGGCCTGTCTGGAGAACGAAACCTCCAGCCGCGGCGCGGCGCTCTGCGCGCTGGAGCGGTTGGGCCACCTGCGGCTGGAAGACGCCCCGGTGAAGTTGGGCGAGACCTTCGCCCCGGACCCGGCGCATCGCGACGCCTACGCGCGCCTACTCGCCGAGCAACAACGACTTTATGGACTTCTCTATCCCTGAGCTCTCGCCCGAGGTTCTCTCCCGGGCCGCCAAGATCCGCATGCTGCTGATGGACGTCGACGGCGTGCTGACCGACGGCACCTTGTGGAACGTGCCGGGACCGAATGGCGAGATCTTCGAAACGAAAGGCTTCGACTCCCAGGACGGCATTGCGCTGCAGTGGTGCTCGCGCTTTGACATCGTCAAGGGCGTGATCAGCGGGCGCGTCTCGCCCGCCACGGCCGAGCGCGCCAAGCAGACCAAAATGAAGTACGTTTACCAGGGCTTCACGGAGAAGATTCCGCTGCTCGAAGAGATCTACCGCGATAGCGGGATCGCGCCCGAGGCCACGGCGTATGTCGGCGATGCCCTGACAGATGTCGTCTGCTTCAAGCGTGTCGGATTGGCCATTGCCACCGCGAACGCTCGTCCGGAAGTGAAGCGCAACGCCCACTATGTGACGCGCGCCACCGGCGGACAGGGCGCGATCCGGGAAGTGGTCGAACTCTTGCTGCGTGCCCAAGGCAAATGGGCGCAAATTCTTTCTCACTACGAAGTGGATTGATGCTGGCGGCCGCCGCGTGCGGCCTCGCACAGCCGCAGGTTACGACACCACAAGTCACGACACCACAAGTCACGACACCCCAGGCAGACGGCACCGTGCCGATCTACCGGATCCAGGTCACCTCGCGCACGATCCGCGCGGTGAACTACCGGGTCCGTTCCAGCGACACGAACATCGACTTCAAGGGCACCGCCCTGATGCCGGAAGCCCGAGGCCGCGGCCAGGTGGACGACAAGAAGGGCAGCTACGAAGTGAAGGCCGACTTTGAACGGCTGAGCAAGCCGCAGAGTTTCGGCGCCGAGTACCTGACCTACGTCCTGTGGGCGGTGACGCCGGAGGGCCGTCCCCGCAACATGGGCGAAGTGATCGTCGACGGCGAACGCGGGCGCATCCAGGCGTCGACGGAACTGCAGGCCTTCGGCATGATCGTGACGGCGGAGCCTTACTTTGCCGTGTCGACTCCATCCAACGTCGTCGTTCTCGAAAACATCATTCGCGACGACACCTACGGAACCAACAAGCCGATCGAAGCCAAGTATGAGTTGTTTGAGCGCGGCGAGTATTCCGGGGCGCAGTTGCAGCCGGTAATGGAGCGCGAGAACAATCGCGAAGTGCCCACATGGCTGCATCAGGCGCGCGCCGCCATGCAGATTGCCAGGTGGCAGGGCGCCGAGACCTGGGCCGCCGACACGTTCCAGCGCGCCAAGCAGTCGTTGACGAATGCGGAGGCCTTCCAGACAAATCCCACTCGGGATGATCGTCGCGTGACGCAGAATGCGCGGGAAGCCGCGCAGACCTTTGAAGATGCGCGCGTGCTGGCCGTGCGGCGGTCTGAGGAAGCCCGCGTCGCGCGGGAGCAGTCCGATGCGGCCTCGCGTGCCCGTCAGGCAGAGCGGCAGGCCGAATCCGAAGCCGAAGCGCGGGCCCGCGCGGAGCGAGAGCGCCGCCAAGCCGAAGCGAGTGCCGCGCAGGCAGCCGCTTCCGCCGCGCAAGCCGAACAGCGTCAGCAGAAGGCCGAATCGGAACGGATGATGGCGCAGGTGCGGGCCGAGCGGGCGCGTCTCGAAGCGGAGCGCGCCGCGCAGGAAGCACAACGGGCGGCGCAGGAGGGCGCGGCGGCCAAGGAAGCCGCGGCTCGAGCCCTGGCGGAGCAGCGACAACTGCGCGCCATGCTGCTGCAGCGCTTTAATCAGATTCTCGAGACCCGCGACACGCCGCGCGGCCTGGTGGTGAACATCGGCGACGTTCTCTTCGACACGGGCAAGGCGGACCTGCGCGCTCCGGCACGCGAGGCGCTGGCGAAGCTGAGCGGTATCGTGCTGGCCTACCCTTCGCTAAAGCTGGACGTCGAAGGCCACACCGATTCGACGGGCGGCGATGAATTGAATCAGCGCCTTTCCGAACAGCGCGCGGCGAGCGTGCGGGACTACCTGGTCTCGCAACAGTTGCCGGCCGATCACATCCAGACGCGCGGATTCGGCAAGACGCAACCGGTTGCCGATAACGGCACCGCCGAGGGACGGCAGCGCAATCGCCGCGTCGAGATCGTCGTGTCCGGTGAAGTAATCGGAACGGAGATCAGCGAAGTCCGACCAAGCAGCAATCCGTAGTTTCTTCGGTTCCCTCCGCCGCGAGCTTTTTCGGAGCCCTCGCCTCACGCTACGATGCGAGGGTGTCCGAGAAGCTCGCGGTACTTGTTCGTGTCGAATCCGCTCCCGGCGTCCTGCACCAACTCACGGGCGCGATCGCTGCGCGGCAGGGCAATATCACCAGCGTCTCCATCCTGGATGCGGAGCGCGGCGGCGAAGAACATACGTACTTTGAAATCGACGTTCCGAACGGAATTGAGGATCTGCTGTCGGCGCTTGCCGCTCTCCCCGTCGTCCGTCAGGTGATTCCGGTTGACAACCTGCAAAAAATCTTCGGCAAGCGCGTGATCATCATGGGCGGCGGCGCGCAAGTGGGACAGGTAGCCATCGGCGCGATCTCGGAGGCGGACCGCCACAACATTCGCGGCGAGCATATCTCGGTCGACACGATTCCACTGGTGGGTGAGAAGCCGCTGGCCGATGCCGTGCGGGCCGTCGCGCGCCTGCCGCGGGCGAAGGCGCTGGTCCTGGCGGGGGCGCTGATGGGCGGCGAGATCGAACAGGCCGTGCTGGAAGTGCGGAAGTCCGGCTTGCTGGTGATCAGCTTGAATATGGCGGGCAGTGTCCCGGACGCGGCGGACCTGGTGGTGTCCGACCCGGTGCAGGCGGGCGTCATGGCCGTCATGGCGGTGGCCAACACGGCAAAGTTCACGGTGGAACGGCTGAAGCGCCGCGTCTTTTAAACAGCGCGTCCTTACAGAAAAGAGGGCCGCACCCCCGCGAAAGGGTGCGGCCCCTTGCCCGGATGGACCTTACCGTCTGCCCGCTTGCAGCAGCAAGGCCACACCGGCAAGGCCGATGAGCAACAGTGAGCCCGGCTCCGGAACGGGCGCGACGGTGATTGACACCGCGACGTCCTTCCATTTCGTGTCCAGCCAGCAGTTGCCGCACTGCAGCGGATCGTCACTGTGCAGCTCATACAGCACGCGGAGCGTGGCGTTGTTCGTCGCGCCGACAACTGCCCACGGGGAAACCTGGTAGGTTCCCGCAATACCGGACCACGTCTTTGCGCCGGGAGCATGCGAGAAGTTCACCGGGCCGCCCAGAAGGCCGATGTTGTCCAGGTAGGAGCCGAGGGCGGCGTCGGATTCGTTGATCAGAAACGAGGAGACGTAGGAGACGTAGGAGGTGGAGTCCGGCCCGGCGGTGAACAGAAAGTTCACGGAGCCGCCGGGGAAGGACTGCACGTTCGGGTTTTGGATGGTGATCGTCACCGGGTACGCCGCTGCGGCGAACAGAATCGACACGAGGATTGCTTTCATGGGAATGGTTCCTTTCTTTTGGATGTGCTACCGCAGTACGTTCAAGGTGGTGGACCCGGCATAGCCGCCGTCAGCGGCAAAGTGCACGGTGAATTGAATTCGCGTCGCCGTAACCGGCCAGTTGAAGTTCAACACCACGGTCGCCAAGCCGTTCAGCGCGGGCAGGCCGCCCAGGTTGATCGGAAGGACCGTCGGCTGGAGCGTCACCACGCCGCTGCCCGCGGTGACACGCACTCCGGTGATGGAGGTGATGCGTGCGTTCACTGCAGGAAACGGGCTGTCGTTGCGCAGCCCCACGGTGACGGAACGCTGCGTGGCGAGGCTGCCCATGCGCGGACCGGAGACGGCGAACAGAACCGGCGTGCCCGTCGCGGAGAAGTTGCCAACCAGGTTCCAAGCACGGTCCATGATGAGTGCCAGCGGGTTACGATCGGTCGTCTGCGGGCCGCCCGTCCAGTTGACAAAGCGGAACCCGGTTGCCGGGGTCGCGGACGCCACCGTGCGTGTGCCACTGTCGAACCAGCCGTCGCCGGTGAGGGTGCCGCAGATCGAAGGGCTGGCCGTCAGGGTGAGTCGGAACTGCTGCCGGTACTCGGCCCGGAAGACCGCCTCCTGCGACGGATTCACCAGCTGCCAGTTCGCGCCGGAGCCGTTGTTCCATCGCTGGAACACGAATCGCTGGCCGCCGCTGGCGGGAATCTCGGGCGTCCCGATGGAGTGTGTCTGACGGGAGTTCAGCCGGAGCGTGACCGGCATGAGGTACTGCTGCCCGTTCACCACCAGCGGCGCCGAATCCAGCGTGCCGCCGCCCACCGTGGACGGTTGAAACGTGATCGGGACCGTGGGATCCTCCGCCGCGCCGAGTGCCGCAAACGGGAAGACGAAGCTTCCCACCAGCGCCTGATGGTCGGACAGATCGTTGTAATCTTTCAGCCCACCCACCCATGGCGGCGGCAGGATCATGTCGAAGGCGGGAAACCGCTTGTAGCCCTTCACCACCCAGTCCGCCGTCAGCGGCTGCAGGTAGGGCCGCACAAACAGGATGTAGTCCAGCCAGGAGTAGCCGGCGCCCCGGTCTCGCGTGACGAGGTTGACGTCGGGATCCACCGTCCAGCGGAACGGGTCCGCTGCCGAAGAGCGGCCGATCGGGCGGGGCGCGTTCGGAAAGCTTGCGCTCAGGATGGTAAACATCTCGGTGGCCTCGGCGGGCGTCGATTCCATGTCGACGTTGGTATCGCCGGCCAGGATCACGGGCTCGTTGAAGCGAAGCGGCACCTTAATCGCGACCCACTCGCGCATCTCGCGCAACTGCTTCTTTCGGGTCTCCCAGGCGCTGCCCAGGATCCCATCGTCGGCCTGCAGGTGCGTCGACATCACGTTGTAGACGCGGCCCAGCTTGTTGATGCGGGCGTAGCTGATGCCCTTGGAGGTAAAGCAGTCGAGCGAGCCCACCAGGCAGTCGTTAAAGATGTTCGTGTCCTGCTCCGTGATCGGCCACCGGCTGAAGACCAGAACGCCGCCGTTGGCGACCGATCCGGGCCGGTCTGAGAAGTACGGGAAGCCAAGCTCCCTCAGCCGGTCCCGCAGTGCCTCATAGCCGCTGGTATCGCGCCCGAGGGCCAGCAGTTGGCCATCGTCGAAAGCCTCTGAGATTGCGAGCACGTCGGCGTCGGCGTCCTCGCTATGGATGGCCTCCGCAATCCAGCGGCCCCGGCTGCCGTTGCGGATGGACGGTGCAGCCGAGGAGGTCAGCATCATCGTGTTGTAGCTGACCACCTTCAGCCGCCGCGCCACATCCGGAATCGACCGAATGGCGAAGCCCTGCAGGTTGGACGTGGACGGCGGCGCCAGCGAGACGATTGCACCGGGGGACTGCCACGCGCTGCCTCCGATTTCAAACTCCGGCCGGAACGAGTTGGCCTGGCCACGATACATGAACCGCAGCCGGCTGGTGGAGGTGCCGCAGGTCGAGCGGGTCACCAGCTGATTCTCCAGTCCAAGGCAGACGTTGGTCGTCCCGAGCAATCGAAGCTGGAAGATCTGGTTGGCCACGCTCTGCAACTGCAACCGGGTAATCGGATTGCTGCAAGGCACCACCGGAGCCGGCGTGACGCTGTTCGGCGGCATTCCGACGCACAGGCCGTTGGAGGCAAAGACACGAAACTCATCGCCCACGGTGATGTCGTAGAGCAGTTCGTAGGTGGTGGAGTTCTCCACCACACCGTCGCGATTGACACGGCAGACGGCCTCCCGCGCCAGATTCACACCGGCCAAGCCGCTGGCCGCGACGCGGCAGGGGCGCACCAATTCCGGACCATTCAAGCCCGCCGCCACCGGCGTCTTGCCGTCGGGCGTCGTGCTCTCCCACGTCGCCAGATTGACGGCGACTTCAAAAGTGGAACGCTCCAGCGGGAGGTTCTCCTTCACCGAGCGGCAGACCGATCCGACTGCGGTGCCGGTATATGCGATACCGTCGAGCGTGAAGCGACAAACGGCTTGACGGGTTCCGTTGGCCGCAATTCCGGCCAGCACCGGGTTTGCGGGTCCGCCCGAGTTCGGCACCCAACTCACTTGGGCGGTGGCTGTGAGTGCGAAAGCGCACAATAGCGCTCCGCTGCGAAATGGTCGATTCCGCCGTGGCGGCTGTTCTGCGGGTTTCATCGTAGCTCCTTTTTCCAGCGTGGTTCTGATCTTCACCGGCGCTGCGAGGACGAAGCTAAACGGCCTTCCCGAGAATTCCTATACTCTCGCACTGATTCCTGTCTGGATTTGGTCTGACCAGCTAAATGACTGAAACTATTCCCATTGGCAACCGATCTGAACCGCGATAGACTCAAAAGTGAAGTGATTTGGGAGTTTGGATCCTTCCAGTTTGACTCCTCGACGCACGAGTTGAAGAAGCTCGGCTTGCCGATTCGTCTGCAGGCGATGCCTGCCAAAATCCTGACACTCCTATTGGAACGACGGGGCAAGGTAGTCCGCCGCGAAGAGATTCGGCGAGCACTGTGGACCGATGACGTGGTGGTCGACTTCGACACAGGTCTGAACACGGCAATTCGCAAGCTCCGACGCGCTCTATCAGACGAAGCCGACGTTCCGAAGTACATCGCGACGCTCCCGCGCATCGGATATCGCTTTCTGGTACCGGCGATGTCGCGCCAGTCGAGCGACGTTCACAAGCCTTTTCCCGCCGCGGTACCGCCACCCCTCCCCCGCCCGCCGGTGGCCCAGCCGCCCGCGGTGGAACCGGTTCCGGCTCCGGTTCACCGACGGGGACGCCGTCCGCTTCTGGTAGCGGGACTGCTGGCCATTGGAGTGGTGGCCAGTTCGCTGGTCTGGTGGCGGGACTCCTCGGCCTCGCGTCCGGTGGCCCGCACCACTCTGGTCCTGCCGCCGGAACACCAGATGCTGCTGGCGCGGGGACGCCGGGTGGCGATTTCGCCCGATGGTCACCGGGTGGCTTACGTCGCGCATCGAGACGGTGCGCCGCGTGTTTTCGTTCGCGACCTGGGCCGGACCTCCACCATCGAGCTGCCGTTCCGCGCACTGGGCGGAGTGACGTTTTCGCCCCGCGGGGATGAGTTGGCCTACTTTCGCGACCCGGGCGAGGTAGTCCGCTATCGTTTCAGCGACCGGCAGACGGAGGTTCTGTCGGGGGCGCCGGCAAAGTCGCTGACGTCGCTGGTGTGGGTGGAGCCGGACTCGATTTGGGCGTCACAGTTGGGTGGCCGGGAGGGCGCGGAGGTCTCGATCTGGCGGTCCAGCGGCAACCGGCTGATGCCCTTCACCAGTCCGTTTGACAGCCAAGGGGATGACTACATCACGCCGTCCGACTGGGACCCGCGCCGCCAATGGCTGTTGGCCACCACGCAGACCAATCCGATCGAGCGCACCACGGTGCTGATCCATGCCCCCACCGGAAGAACCACCGTCGTCGCGCGTCCGGGACGGGGTCTCCGCCTGCTCCCGACGGGCCACGCCGTCTTTTGGAAGGAGTGGAAAATCTTCGGCATCGGGATCGACTCCAGTTCCGGTGCCCCGATCGGTTCGCCGTTCGAGTTGATTGCCGACGTCGAACCGGGCGGCTGGTCCGACATTGACGCGGACTTCTCACGCGACGGCACGCTGGTCTTTGTACCGCGCGATGAGCCGCCGGATACCCACCTGGAGTGGATGGAGCGCGGCGGGCGCTCCGCCCCGTTCCATCTTCCGCCGGGTCCTTATGAACCGGTCGATTTCTCCGCCGACGGCCGGCGCCTGCTGTTGCGCCGCACGGGTCCGGACGGCCCCCGGATTTCGCTCTGGCTGCAGGACACCGCGACCGGCGAGACGCGCAAGCTGATCGACAATCTCCGTCAATTGGAAGGGGCCTGCTTCAGTCCGGACGGCAACAGCTTCGCCCTCGCGGCGGACGTCGGCGACATCCCGTTCACCAACATCTTCGTTGCCCGGCTGGACCGGCCGACGGAGCTGCTGCGGCTGACCGAGAACTCCGCTTTGGGCCAATCCGTCCAGCAATGGTCTGACTCCGGTACGATCGTCTACACCGAAGGAACCGCGGCCAAGACGTTGCGCGACATCTGGGAAGTGGCCCCGGTGCCCGGCGCGAAGCCATCGCCGCTGGCATACACGAAGGCCGACGAGTATGAGCCGGCCATTTCGCCCGACGGACAGTGGCTGGCCTACAGCGAGAACGAGGTGCTGCGCGTGCGGAAGCGCGAGGCCGCCCCGGGCCAGGAGATCATCGTCGGACCCGGTGGAGGCCCGATCTGGAGCCGCAACGGGCGCGAGATCTTCTATCGCAGCCTGGATGGAATGAGGGCCGCTTCCTTCGACAACGGACGAACCGGAGTATCCGCCTTTCTCTTCCGGCTGGACGGGATGCGGTTCCGCGGGTGGAACCGCGGCTACCTGCTTCATCCCCAATCGCAGCGCTTTCTCCTCATCCGCAAAGTCTACAATCCGGCCAGCGGCCGCCGTATCGAGGTCGTCTTCAATTGGTTCCGCGAAGTCGCGGAGAAGTCGCCGAACCGCCGTTAAGGCTTTTTCACAGTCCCGCCGCCCAGCCTCCGCTATTCTGAGGCCATGCAATCTCTTTCGCGGCCGCTGATTCTGGCCGCTCTTGCGCTCTCCTGCGCCTTTGCGCAGTCCAAGCCGGACTTCTCCGGGACCTGGAAACTGAACGCGTCGAAAAGCGACTTCGGCCCCATGGCGGCAAGCGCGCCGGCAAACGCCACGCGCACCATCCAGCACAAGGATCCGGAACTGAAATACACCCTCGAAACGGAGACGCCGAACGGCACCCGGAAGCAGGACCTGGCATACAAAACCGACGGGTCAAAGTCCAAGAACACGATGGGGCGCGCCGGCGAGGTGGAATCCGTCGCCACCTGGAAGGGCGAGATCCTCACCATCACCTCTGAGCGCGAAATTCAGGGCGCGAAAATCACGCAGGTGGAAAGCTGGACGCTCTCACCCGATCAGAAGGTGCTCACCGTGTCGAACAAGATCAACAGCCCGATGGGCGAGTTCGAAATCAAGATGGTGATGGACAAGGCAGCGCAGTAACCGCTACGGCGCGCAAATCGCCCCATTGGCCGCACTCGTGGGCGCCGTCATCGCCGCTGTCCCTTCCGGCTTCTTCTCGAACGAAAGATGCTGCAGCAGCGGCGGCTTTGTCGGCGCCAGAGTAAAGATCACGCGGACCGCGCCGCGTTCGCACGGAAGATCAAAGCCGCCCCGCAGCCAGTTCTCCGCCACTACCGGACCGGCTTCGCGGCAGGCGCCCACCTGCTCCTTCAACTTCGCCATGGCCGCGCGCCGCTGCGCCACCGGTTGGTCCAGAAACAGGTTCATCGCGGCAATCCGGTTCGCCGCCGCGTCGTCCCAGGCATTCCAAAGCTGCACGATGCTGTCGCGCATCTGGCTCAACACGGGCGCCACGGGCACCGCACGTTTTTCGAGACCACCCGTTTCCCGCAGCACGTCCCAGGCACGGTGGATCACGTTGCCCGGCCCGGCGTAGGTCAGGTTGGTCATTGCGAACATGCCGACACCGTACTCCGGCAGCCACCCCATATACGACCCATAGCCCGGCAATCCGCCGCCGTGCCCGACGATGTGCGAGAAGCGGCAGTCCATCGACACGCCCAGCCCATAGCCGTAACCGCGCACCGACGCGCGAAACGGACTGGCGGCGGCACTCAGGGCGCCGGGGTTCCAAAGGTGGTTCATCTCGCGCACCGAGGCGCGCCGCACCGGACCTGCTTCCGCCTCGTCGCGCGCCGGCCACGCCGACAGGTGGAAGGCGACGTACCGGGCCATGTCCTTGGCGGATGTCAACAGTCCGCCCATCGCGCCGAACGCTCCGTGCGGCAGCGGCTTCTCTTCCTCGTACGACCCGTCGGGACGCTTGCGATAGCCCACCGCGCGCAGCGCCGGCGCCACCCGGCCCGCCTCCAGCGTCGTGGCCTTCATGCCGAGCGGCGCGAGGACTTGCTTGTCCAGGTAGTCGTGATACGGCATCCGCGCAGCCTTCTCGACGATGCGCCCCAGCAGTGCGAAGCCATAGTTGGAATACTCGTACTCGCTGCCCGGCGCGGTGGAAAACGGGATGCCCTGCCGCAGCCATTCCGTCAGTTGTTCCTCGCTGGCGCCAAGTTGCTGGTCGCCCCAGGGATTGTCTTCCGGGAAGCCCGCCGCGTGTGTCATCAGGTGCCGTACGCGAATCGGTCCGCTGTCGCGCGACGGCATCTCCA
>CAYNDS010000084.1:14002-17468 GCA_964395885.1 uncultured Solibacteraceae bacterium
TACTTCGCCACCGGATCTTCCAGCGACAGCTTGCCCTCATCGCGCAGCCGGAGAATCGCCAGCGCGGTAAAGCTCTTTGTCATCGAGGCGATGCGGAACACCGTGTCGGCAGTGACGGGCGCGTTTGTCGCGCGATCCTGCACACCGGCCGTCGCGACGTGTATCAGTTCGCCATCCACCACCACCCCCCACACCGCACCGGGAACGCCCCGCTCCGCGACGTAGTTGCGGAAGAGCTGATCGACGCCCGGCAGGGCGCGCTTCAGTTTCGCCAGGCGCTCCGGATCCGTAAAGCGCGCGGGCGGGTAAGCGGGATCCGCCGCCAGGGACAGCGCGGCGTGCATCACGATCGGGAGAAGCATTCCGAGAGGCTAGCGAACTTCGCTCATCAGCCGCAACAGCGCGCTATGCTCAGGGAACACCCGACATGCCGCTTGCCGAACGCATGACCCGTCTCGACGTCGAGACCGCCTTTGAAGTCCTGGTGAAAGCCCGCGCCCTGGAAGCGCAGGGCCGCCACGTCATCCACCTGGAGATCGGCCAGCCCGACTTCCCCACCCCGCGTCACATCGTGGAGGCGGGCAAGAAGGCGCTCGACGACGGCTGGACCAGCTATGGGCCCACGCAGGGCGATCCGGAGCTCCGCGATGCGCTGGCCGCCCACATCCGTGAAACGCGCCGAATCCCCTGCACCGGCGCCAATATCTGCGTGGTGCCTGGCGGCAAGCCCGTCATGTTTTACGCCATCCTGGCGCTGGTGGATCCGGGCGACGAGGTGATCTACCCCAACCCGGGCTTTCCCATCTACGAGTCCATGATCAAGTTCGCCGAAGCGACACCGGTGCCGATTCCGCTGCTCGAAGACCGGCAGTTCTCGTTTGACCTGGACGTTTTCCGGTCGAGCCTGACCAGCCGGACGAAGATGGTGATCCTGAACTCGCCGCAGAACCCGACCGGCGGTGTCATTCCGCACGACGATCTGGTGGAGATCGCGCGCGTGTGCCGCGAGCGTGACATCTACATCCTGTCCGACGAGATCTACATCCGCATGTTCTACGACACGCCGCCGACGTCGATCGCGTCGCTGGAGGGTATGGCGGACAAGACCATCATTCTCGATGGCTTTTCGAAGATCTACGCGATGACGGGCTGGCGGCTGGGCTATGGCGTCGCGCCGGCTTGGATCATTGAGGCGATGAACAAACTGATGGTGAATTCCAACTCCTGCACGGCCAGCTTCACGCAGCGCGCCGGGTTGGCGGCAATCCAAGGTCCGCAGGACGAGCCGGCGGCGATGGTGGAGGAGTTCCGCCGGCGCCGCGACGAGTTTGTCGCCGGGCTGAACACGCTGCCCGGCTTCCGCTGCCCCATGCCCCACGGCGCTTTTTACGCATTTCCGAACATCTCCGGCACCGGCCGGACATCGAAACAGTTGGCGGACGAACTGCTCTACGAGGCAGGAGTCGCCTGCCTGAGCGGCACGGCGTTCGGAAAATTCGGGGAGGGATACTTGCGGTTCAGCTACGCCAGTTCCATGGACAACCTGAGAGAAGCGGTGGAGCGCATGCGCCGCCACCTCGCCAAGTGAAGCTCACCAAGTGAAGCTCGCGCTGACCGTACTGGCAGGGACACTGCAGCTGGCAGCCGCCTCCGCAGTGGAGTCCGGCTTTGACCATTACTACAACCTGGAGTATGGGAAGGCGATCTCCGAGTTTCGCCGCGCCATCGCCGAAAACCCGTCCGACCCGCAGCGCTACAACCACCTGGCGCAGACGCTGCTCTATCGCGAGATGTTCAAGGCCGGCGCGCTCGAAAGCGAACTGGTCACCGGCGCCAATGCCTTCTTGAAGCGCGACCGCATCATTCCTCCGCCGGACGTGGACCAGCTGTTTCAGGAGTCAATCGGCAGGGCCATGGAGCTGGCAAAGGCCGCCATTGCCGCCGATGCGCGCGACGCCCGGTCCACGTACGCGCTTGCCGTCGCGCACGGGCTTCGGGCCAATTGGGCGTTCCTGGTCCGGAAGGCGTACATGGACGCACTGAAGGACCTGACGGCGTCCCGCAAGCTCTCGCATCGCGCGGTGGAGCTTGACCCGGAGTTCATCGACGCGCGCCTCATTCAGGGCGTTCATGAGTACATCGTCGGCTCGCTGCCCGCCTACGTACGGATGCTCGGTTTCCTGGCCGGCTTCCGCGGCGACAAGGAGGGCGGCATTCGCACGCTGCGCGAAGTGGCGGCCAAGGGTCGCGACAACTCTGTCGACGCGCAGATTCTGCTCGGCGTCGTGTACCGGCGGGAGCGTCGCGCCAAGGACGCGATTCCGCTGCTGGAATCCCTGATGCGCCGCTTCCCGCGCAATTACCTGTTTCCCTATGAGCTGGCACAGATGTGGGCCGATCTCGGCGACAAGCCGAAGGCGCTGGCCGCCATCGACATGGTCGAGGATCTGGAGCGCCGCGGTCTCGGACGCGAGGGCACACTCGTTCCCGAGAAGGTGCATTACGCCCGCGGCAACATTCTCTTCTGGTACGGCGATCTGGACGCAGCGGCAGAGAGCCTGGGCCGGGCTGCCCGTAACGCGCAGGCGCTGGACCTGCACACGGGCGCGATGGCGTGGCTGCGCCTCGGCCAGACTTATGATCTGCGCCAGGACCGATCCCGCGCGCGCGACGCCTATCAGCACGCCGTGACGCTGGCGCCGAACTCGGATGTCGCCAAGGAGTCGAAGCGATACCTGTCCTCGCCCTATCGCCGCAGTCGTGGCTAAAATAGTCGGGCGATGCAGAGGCGCGGCTTCCTGACGGCACTCAGTGGCGGGATTGCGGCGTGCACCCGTACACAGACACCCGCGACGAAGGTTCGGATGGCCGTCGGTGGGGCGGCACAGCTTGTCTACCTCCCCGTGACGCTGGCGGACCGCCTCGGCTACTTCCGCGACGAGGGCTTAGCCGTCGAGTTTTCGGACTTTCCCGGCGGCGCCAAGGCACTGCAATCGCTGCTCGGCGGCAGTGCCGATGTCGTCAGCGGCTTTTACGATCACACCTTGCAGATGGCCGCGGAAGGCCGTCGCCTGCGGGCCTTCGTCAATCTGTTGCGCTATCCCGGCCTGGCGCTGGTGGTGTCGCCGAACTCCGCGCGCAAGATCCGCAGCATCGAAGAATTGGCCGGAGCCTCGGCGGGCGTTACCGCTCCCGGCTCCTCCACGCACTTCTTTCTGAACTACCTCTTGAAGAAGCGCAACGTCCCGCTGGAACAGGTTTCGATCGTCGGCATCGGCCACGCCGCCACCGCGCTGGCAGCCGTGCGGACGGCGCGCGTCGATGCGGCCATCCTGACGGAGCCCGCGCTTTCCGAGTTGCTGACCGAGGCGCCCGCCATGCGCATCCTGGCCGACACGCGATCCGGCGAAGGCGTGCGCGAGGCCTTCGGCGTTTCCGAGTACCCCGCCAGCGTGCTGTATGCGCC
>CAYNDS010000085.1:0-17369 GCA_964395885.1 uncultured Solibacteraceae bacterium
ACGGCGGCCACCGAGGTCCACAAGGGATCTCCGGCGGAGGTCCGGTCCATCCACCAGACGGCGAAGGCGCCTTTCGCGATGTCGAGCGCGAGTGTGGCGATGCCGAGTGCGCGCCCCGTGGTCCGCAGCACATTGGTGGCACCGATATTGCCGCTGCCCGATTGGCGGACATCCTGTCCGGTGCGGAGCCGCACGAGAAGATAGCCGAACGGGATGCCGCCAATCAGGTAACAGGCCAGGAGAACGATCCAGAGCATCGAAAGCTCATCTTACATGTCAGCGGGCATGTGAGCGGTGAGAAGTCATCACAGCGGGAACTCGCCAACGACGGAGTAGACGCTGCCGCCTGCCGACGGAACGCTGCGATAGAGCAGATGGCGTGCGGCCGTGAATTGGCCGAAGTCCGCTGACGGCAGTTGGGCGATGGCACGGCGCAGAGTGTCGACCTTCACCGCTGGCTTGATGCGGGCGAGCGTGAGGTGCGGTGAGTAGGGACGCGTCTCCGCCGCAATACCGAGACGGGCAGCGGCTTCGTCAGTGGCGCGATGCAGCGCCGGTAGGCTCTCCGGCGCGTCGATTCCGGCAAAGAGCACGCGTGGCTGATGCGGATTGGGAAACCAGCCCAGTCCTCGGACGCGAATCGGAATCGGGCCTGGCGAGGCAAGCGACCGCAGCGCCGCCTTCAGTTCTTCCAGTCGTGCCTCGTCGAACTCGCCGAGAAACTTCGTCGTGATGTGGAAGTTGTCCGATGGGGACCAGGCGAGATCGGCCTCCGGACGGAGGTGCTCCAACATCAGTTCCAGGTTCCGGCGGACTTCGTACGCCAGGGATAGGCCGCAGAACAGGCGCATCAGGCGGGCTCCTGAAAGTGATCCATCGAGAAGCGCGCGGCGCGCATTTGCCACCAACGGGCGCGGACCAGGCGGGCCGCTCCGTCGCGCGCGAAGACCGCGAGTTGCCCGCCGGAGCCACGGGCAATGTTGGTGGTCAGCACGGCGGCACCGTCATTGGCGAAGATCTCGAGCAGTTGTTGGTCGCGCAGCACACGCAGGCGGATTTCGCGGTCGCGCGCGGCGAAGGTGGTGAAGCCGCCGGCGGTCAGGCGTCCGCTGCGCGGGTCAAACTCGATGGTCTCGCCGCCGACGCGGAGTCCGACGGCTTTGGCCGACGCCGCCGACAGTGTGAGTTCGCAGTCAAACGACTCGCTGTCGCCGAGCGGGAAGGCATCGTTGTCCAGCGGCAGTTCCTGCCGGAACTGCTCACGGTCGCGAAGGCGCGCGAAGGCGGGTGCGGGTGTTTGGCGCAAGTGGCCATCGTCGCCGATCGTGAGCAGGCGCGGCACCGCCATTGCGCCATTCCAGCCCCTGCCATGCGGCGTACCGGTCTTCGCCCAAAGCCAGAGGATCGTTTCGCCGCTCGGCATCGGTGTGATGTTGGTGGCGTAGACGTCGCCCGCGTCGAGCACGCCGTGCCGGTCCGGAACGAAGCGGGCGTTTTCAAGGTCGAGGTCGCCGACGAAGTATTCGCAAGGGCGATGCGGCGAGATCAGCAGCACCCACCGATCGCCCAGGCGGAACAGGTTTGGACACTCGACATTCCAAGCGGAGCGGTCCGGGTGGCGGAAGATCGTTCCGCGATGCGTCCACTGCGTGAGTTCGGGGTTCTCTGCCAGATACAGTTCGACCGTGGCGTGGCCGCCCTTCGGGTCATGGTTGCCGCCGCAGACCATATAGGTGCGACCGTCTTCGCGGAACAGAAACGGATCACGCCATTCGTGAACGCGCCAATCTCCGTGGAGGCGCTGTGTCAGGACAGGGTTGGCGGGCGACTTGTCCCAATGGAGGAGTTCGCCGTCGCGTGGCGTCGCCAGCCACTGCTCCGGGTCGCGCTTGCCAATGGAGGTGTAGAAGATGACGGGCTGCGTGCCGTGCAGGATGGCGGCACCGGAAAAGACATGCTGTTCCCCTTGCGCGAGCGACGGCCAGAGCGCGACGGGAAGGTGCTCCCAATCCACCAGGTCCCGGCTGCGGGCGTGGCCCCAGTGCATGTGGCCCCACACGGTGTCGAAGGGGTTCTGCTGATAGAAGAGGTGGTGCCAGCCGTTGTGAAAGATCGTGCCGTTGGGGTCGTTGTTCCATTGGGAGGGCGGCCGAAAATGCCAGCGGGGCCGCTCCGGGTCGCGTTCGGCCAGGGCGGCGGCGTCGCGGATGGCGCGCATGGCCTTGCGGATCAGTTCTTCCCTCTCGTCGGCCTGGGCGGAAGCGGCAAGGGGAAGGGCAGCGGCCAGCCGGGCGAAGTCACGGCGTTGCATCGTTTGTCAAAATCATCTCACCGCTGCGTTGGTTAGAGGTGGGGATTGCAGAGCGCCTACGCCTGATTGCCTTTTGCCGCTTCCTGCTGCAGTTCCCGGATCTTAAAGCCGGTGACGGAGAGGGCGACAAAGCCGGCGATGAGCAGCGGAAGCGTCACGATACCCCATAGGATCAGCGAGAACCGTTTTGCCTGTGCGGACTCGACACCAAAGAGGGCAAGACCCACTGCGGCCAGCGCCTGGAAGGTGCCCAGGTTGCCGGGTGCGCTCGGGATGACCGTGCCCAGGCGCAGGATGACGTTGATGGCGGCGGCTTCGGCCAGGGTGATCTCTTCCAGGCCGAAGGCGCGCGCGGCGCCGTAGATCGGCAGCATCATGCTCAGCAGGTGGGGCGCGCTGGCCAGCCACGCGGTGTAGAACGATCGCGAGTTGCCGATTGCGGCCAGATCCTCAATGAGCACGGTCAGCTTTGGGCGGCCTGCGGCGAAGGCAAGCGCGCGGTCGCGGTTGAAGACAATCCAGCCAAGCAGCGCGGCCAACAGTGCGACGAAGAGCATCAGCACGTAGCCACCGTCGCGCACGGCGTTCGGCACATCGAAGAACTGCACCACCGTCGCCAGGTACAACACCAGCCAGATGCCGTCGAAGATGCGTTCGATCACGGCAGAGGACAGCGTCACCGAAAGCGGCAGGTTGCCCCATCGCGACTGCAGGTAACAGCGGATGATCTCACCGGTTCGGAATGGGAGCACCTCGTTCGCAAACAAGCCGACGTAAATGGCGCGGACGCTGCGCCAGGCAGGCACCTTTGAAACCGGGGACAGCAGGATGCTCCATCGCCAGCCCTGGATCACGTAGACGAAGATGTCGGCGACGACGGCAAAGGCGACCCAGCCCCAATGCATCTGCCGGATCTCGCCACCGATCTCATGCAGGTTGGAATCCCGCAGGACCCAAACCAGGCATGCAATGGAAATGACGTTGGTGAGGACAAGAAGGACCTTCGCGCGGTTCGAAGCGAGCAACCTTCAGTTTACCCGCCTCCCTTGGCTGGCCATCATGGGGCGAGCGTGAAATTGACGTCGATCTCGGTGAGGACTTCCACCGGCGCGCCGTTCAGCAGCGTGGGCGTGTATTTCCAGAGCTTCACCGCGTCGAGCGACGCATCGACAAGGCGCTGATCGACGGCCTTGTTCAGCGGCTCCAGGCTCAGAACTGAGCCGTCCTTGCCGATGACAGCTCTGAGCAGCACCGTGCCCTGTACTTTGTCTGCTTTCGCGGTGGCGGGGTAGGACGGCACTGGGCGGTACACAATCTTGACCGCCTGGACATTGCCGCCAACCCGGATGCGCGAAGGCGACACGCCGGAAACAGGGGCGGGGCTGATGGTGCCGGAAACGTTGACTCTCTCAAAGAGCTTGCCCACATTCAGGGTCAGCACGAAGGGCTTTGTCTTGCCGGATTCGAAGGCCACTCCGGTCTGGGTCAGGCGGGCGAAGCCGGGCGCGGCGACAGTCAGGTCATAGACGCCGTCGGGAATGTTATCGAGGGCAAACTCGCCGGCTACGTTGGAGTAGAGCCCCTCGCGGACGTCATCGGTTCCCGGCGTGCGAAGGTCGACGCGGGCGCGGGGAATGCTGGCTCCGCTGGCGTCCTTGACCACGCCGGAGAGCCGGCTTTGCTGGGCGTAAGCCGCATTGCTGGCCGTGGCGAGCACGGCGAAGATGGCGGCCGATCCGGCCCATCCCGCGAACGCTCGGGTCAGCGGGCGGCGCGAGGCGGTCCCGTCCAGTAGCGCGGAAATCCGGCGCTGCAATTGTGTGGTTCGAGTCATGGCAAGCCCTCCGGCCGGCGCGGCGTCACGCCGAGTGAGTCCGCGGGCGATGTTGACCAGCACGGCGGCATACGCCGTGGCGGTGTTTCCGTCAACGAGCACACCGTCATCCGCGGCCCGCTCGCATTCCTGACGCATGGCGCGGGCGCAAAGCCAGACCAGCGGATGCGCCCAATAGAGACAGCAGGCCAACTGCGCCAAGGCCTGCCAAAGATTGTCCCGGCGTTCCATGTGCATGGACTCATGGGCCAGAACCAGGGCGCGCTCCTCGTCAGTCCAGCGGGTGGAGGAGGTCGGAAGCAGAATCACGGGCAGAAACAGTCCCACCACGACCGGGACTTCCACTTGCGCGCTGAGCCGGATGCCGGGCGTGAGTACCACGGCGTGACGGCGCAGACGGGCCGTCTGGCGATAGGCCCACAGCAGCCGTGTGACGGCGAGAAGAGATCCGGCGAAGTACAGCGGGAGCCATGGAGTCTCACGTGGTGCGGCGGCGGCGGAAAACGCGGTCACGGTCACCACCGTGCGCGCCGTGGCGGCCAAGGGAGGGGGTGCGCTCCAGGTCGGGAGGCGTCCGCGCAGGACGGGCAGGAGTAGCAGTCCGGCAAACAGAAGTCCCCACACGAAACAGCGCTCCGCGGCGGACCGGCGGCGCAGCAAGACAATGGCCAGAGCGGTCCCGGCCATCAGCACGGTGCTGAGGAGAAACAACTCGACGAGCAGGCTCATCGTCCCTCCTTGCGCGCGCGCTCAATGGAGGCGGCCAGTTCATCGAGCTCTGCCTGCGACAGGCGAGCCGCGGACTCGTCCAGAAGCGCGCTGGCCGCCTGCGCGGCGGAGCCTCCGAAGAACGTGTGGATCAGGTGACGCAACGCCGACCGGCGCGCCTGTTCCGGCTGAATGCTAGGCAGGTAGACGTAGCGCGGGCCGTCCTCCTGATGGCGGAGGTGGCCTTTCTCTTCGAGCGTGCGGAGCTGTGCGCGGACGGCGGAATAGCTGGGAGCGTCGTCCATCTCGGCCCGGATCTCAGCGGCGGTGGCACGCTCCAGGCGGAAGACGATGTCCATGATTTGCCGCTCCCGGCGGCTGAGAAGTTCGGGCATATGCTACTTTTCCAGCACAATGCTGGAAAAGTAGCACTCCCGATGGGTCGTGTCAACCGTTTTCTTTAGCGGCGTGCCGGGCGGCGCCGGCGCAGGAAGGCCAACGGAGCGAGCAGCAGCAGCAGCGCTGAGTTCGGTTCCGGAATCGCGGCCACCGGCTGGGATAGCAGCACGCCGGATTCAGACACGAACGAGTATCCGGTCGGGGCAATGACGTAGATCTGCGCGGTGTTGAGCGCGTTGACCGATGCGCCACCGTCGCTGGGAACGCCGCCGCCACCAATCTGGAAGAGAGCAGTGAAGGACAGCCACGGGCTCAGTCCGTTGCTCAACACCGGCAGCCCAACCGTCTGCCAGACGTCGAAGTCAAAGGCGCCCGCGGCGGTCGTGTCAGTCTTCCAGTTCCCCACGGTACCGGTCTGCACGATGCTCTCTTCCACTCCGGTGGGGACGCCGAGGAGCGACGTGGTGGACTTCCTGTGCTGGTAGACGTAGCGGGACTGCATCGTCGAGTTGCCGGTGTAGAAGCCGCCGAATGCGGCGATGGTGCCGATTGCATACGCGATGCTGTCGCCTCCGATTTGGGTTGGGGTCTGCAGGCTGGAAACGCCGTCGGCGAGCATGCCAATGGTGAGGGGAAGCAGGGACACGGTCGGCGCACCCTTCAGCCTTACGCGGTCGACGAGGGTCAGGGTGAGGTCCGCGCCGGCTCTCGTCCCGCTAAAACTGCTCTTGAGTTGACCGGTCAACAGGCTGCCCTCGCCGTAGCCGGACACGGTATAGAGGGTTCCGGTGTCCGTACCACTGACCAAGGTGGTTTGAGCCGTCGGGCCGACCTTGTTCTGCGTCGGCAGCGCGAGGATGGATGTGACATAGCTGGCAGCGCTTGCAGACGGCGCGCCAAGCAGTAGAATGGCCGTGGCGATGCGAAATCGCTCTATTTTCATGAAGAAATCCTCCGTCGGCAAGTGTAGGCGCGAGGCGCGGCAGGAGACGAGGTTGCGGTCGTTAGTCCGGCGTTAGTCCGAGTCGTAACATGTTGATTCAAAAGCAATTGACGGCCGATGCGGCAGGGGCGCTGGAGCGGCTGGCGGGCAGCGGCACGTTCGCCAAGTCGCAGCGCTCTGTCCAACTGTTGCGGCATCTGCTGCAGATGAAGCAGGACGGGCGCGAGGACGAGGTGAAGGAGTACACGCTGGCGGCGGAGGTGTTCGGGCGGGAAAGCTACGACCCGAAGGTGGACTCCACGGTACGGGTAGAAGCGTCGCGGCTGCGATCGTTGCTGGCGAAGTATTACGAGGGCGAAGGGGCGGCGGACCCGGTGCGGATTGCGATGCCGAAGGGCGGTTATCTGCTGACGGTCGAGGTGGCCCAGCCGGCGGAAGCGATGGCGGCGGTGGGGCGCCCTAAGCCGCGCTGGGGATGGTGGATCGCGGCGGCAGTGTTGGGTGTGGCCGCGATGGGCGCGGCGACAATGGCCTGGCGCCGGACAGAGGCACCGCCGCGGGCGCACCGACTGGCGATGGCGATTCTGCCGTTTGCCGCAGAAGCAGGACAGGAAGGCTGTGCCGATGGGCTGGTAGACGATCTCTCGGCGAAGGTTGCCGAGGGCGGCGCGGTGGACCTGGTGTCGCGGAGTTCCGCCTTTGCGTATCGAACGACCCGGAAGACGGCGCAGGAGATCGGTAAGGAACTGGGCGTGGCGGCGCTGGTGACGGGCAGTATCCGCCAACAGCAGGGCCGCACGCGCGTGAACGTGCAGTTTATCGACGCGCGGACCGGCTTCGCGATCTGGACGTGGACAGACGATCTTCCGGTGGACAATCCGCTGGAGGCGCAGTCGGAAGCCGCCCGGCGGATTGCCTTCCAGGTGCTGCACGAGATGGTGCTGACCCGAAACGCGTTGCTGGCGGCTCCGCCGCGGCAGGAAGAGGCGTGGAAGCGCTACCTCCGGGCGACTCGATATTCCGAGACGGCCCCAGACGGAGTCGAGGCGATCGACCTGTTTGAGGCTGCTGCTGCGGCGGACCCGGAGTTCGTTTCGGCCTGGATTGGAGCGGCGAGCGCGGCGGCCCGATTGTATGAGTGGGGCTTGCTGCCGCGCGCGCGTCTGGAGAGCGCCGTCAGGGCGGCGGACCGCGCACTGGCCTTGGAGCCGCAATCCGTAGAAGGGCTGGTAGCGAAGGGGCGACTGGTGTTGCTGCGCAGTCTGGATTGGACACAGACGGAGGCCCTGCTGCGACGGGCAATGGACCTGGACCCGGCGCAAGTCGACGCTCCGTTCTATCTGGCGCGGCTGGTACTGGTTCCGCAGGGCCGCTTCGCGGAGGCGATCCGCTTGCTGGAGCACGCAACGGCAGTCGATCCGACGCGCTTCGACGCCCAAATTGAACTGGCGGCGGCGCACGTGCGATCGGGCGACTGGGGGAAGGCCGAAGTGATTTTCGCGCGGCGGCGGGAGGATCCGGCGCCCGCACTGGCGGTCTGGAAAGGTATTGCCGTCGCTGCCCGGGGGCGCTTTGAAGAGGCGCTACCGCTGTTGCGCGATGCGGCGCGACGAAATCCGGGGCGCTGGACAAAGGCACACGTCGGCTACGTGCTGGCCCGGGCAGGCAAAGCGGCCGAGGCGGGCCAACTGTTGGAGGACCTGAGCCGGCTGCCGGGTTCCTCGCTGGATCAGGCGGCGATCCGAGATGCCATGGGTGACCGGGAAGGCGCGCTTCCCTTGCTGGAACAGGCGGTCCGGGAGATGCATCCGGCCGTGTTCTGGCTGCAGGTGGACTACCGGCTGGAGCGTCTGCGGCAGGACGCACGGGTCCAGAGCCTGATGACGCACGTGAAGTTTCCCCGGTGATCCGGCAATCCGGACTTTCCGAAACAAAGATGTAAGAAAAGGATTGCTTCGGTTGCAGGTCCGTGAAAGACTAGGCGAACTTGTCACACCTGCAATTGCCATCCGCCCTCCGGGTCGCGTACTGCACCGACACGTTCGAAGAGCCGAACGGCGTTGCGACGATTAGCCGGGAGTACGCCGCATTCGCGCGAAGGCGCGGGATGCCGATGCTGCTGGTGCGCCCGGGCAGCCGGACGCGCGTCCTGGAGGACGGTTCCTTGCGGATTGTCGAACTGGCCAAGAGCGGACTGTGCCTGCCTCTGGACATGGGGCTGAAGTTTGATCTGCTGGTGTGGCGGCAGGCGGAGTTTCTGAAACAGGAACTGCGGGCCTTTGCGCCTGACCTGGTGCACATCACCGGACCGGGAGACATCGGCATGCTGAGCGCGCGGGCGGCGCATTCGTTCCGCGTTCCGAAGGCGCCACTGGTGGCCTCCTGGCACACGAATCTGCATCAGTACGCGCGGCTGCGGGCCGGGTGGTTGTTGAACCGGCTGCCGTGCCCGATGGCGCGGAGTCTGGGCGAACGGATCGAGAACGACGCGCTGCGGGCGGCGGGGCGCTTTTATCGGTCGGCTCGGATGACGCTGGCGCCGAATCGCGAAATTCTGGAGCGTCTGCTGGAGTGCACGAAACGGCCCGGCGCGGTGATGCCGCACGGTGTCGATACGGGACTATTCCGGCCGCCGGCTGTACCGCGATGCGGCGCGCCGCTGACGTTGGGCTACGTTGGGCGCCTGACGCCCGAGAAGAACGTCCGCCTGTTGGCCGATATTGCCGCGCGGCTGCCGGAACCCGTGCGGGAGCGGGTACGCTTTCTCGTTGTCGGTGACGGAAGCGAGCGTGCCTGGTTGGAATCAGCGCTGCCGAATGCGCGGTTCACGGGAGTGCTGAGCGGCGAGAAACTGGCCGAAGCCTACCGTGCCATGGACCTGTTCCTGTTCCCTTCACGATCCGACACATTTGGACTGGTGGTGCTGGAGGCGATGGCGACGGGTCTACCGGTGGTGAGCTTCCGGCTGAGCGGTCCGGGCTGCGCAGTGTCGAATGGGGTAACGGGCTTCACCTGCCCGGATGAGGACTCCTTCCACAAAGCCGTGACGGAACTGGCGACGCAGGCTGCTCTGCGGCGTCAATTCTCAGCTGCCGCGAGGGAGCATGCCGAGACGTTTGGCTGGGACTGGGTGTTCGAATCCATTCTGGAAAGCTATCGTTCCGTGCTCCCGGCGGGACACGCGGCGGACCGTGTGGCCGCTGCCGCGCTTGGCTGAGTTCATTTCAGGAAGTCGGGGACCTCGGAGAGGATGGGCGGCAGTCCGGCGTGGCGGTACGCCTCCAAAAGCGCGCCTGCCGCCGGACCGTAGCGAGGCTGCGCGGTGGTGTTGCCCTCGGCAAGTTCCACCAACATGCGGAAGCGGGTGAGCAGAATCTCACTCTGGAAGACGCCGCCGATCCAGGAGACCTGGGCCGGTTCTCCGTCCGTGAACAGCTGCCCACGGACCGCGGCGGTGAAGCCCGCCAACTGCTGCGCGGCAGCTTGCAAAATGTCATTGGCGACCCGGTCTCCCTCGATAGCGCAGGCGTCGACGAGTTGGGAGAGCGCCGCGACTTTTGGCCGCGGCCAGTCCGTGGTGTAGAAGCGGTGCAGCAGGTCATTGGCGTCAGCGGCGCCGGTCGCTTCCAGCAGGCGGTCGTGCAAGAGCGTGACCGGACCCCACCCTTCATGCTGGCGGAGCGCGGCGCGCAGAGCCTGGCGGGTGAGGTCAAAGCCGCCGCCTTCATCACCGAAGATGTAGCCCCAACCGCCGGCGCGCGCCGTCTCACGGGCGGCGTTACGGCCGAAGCTGATGGAGCCGGTTCCGGCGATCGTGATCATGCCGGGTTCGCCCGCCGTGGCCCCGGTGAGGGCGATGAGAGCGTCGGTCGTGGTGCTGATCTTCGCGCCCGGGAACATCTCTTCGAGAAGGGCGTGTTTGTCTGACGGGCCTCCTGAGAAACCGCCGCAGAGAGAGTCAATTGGAGCGTCCGCGGCAATGCCGGCCTGTTGTCTTGCTTGCGCGACGCAGCCGCCGATGGCGTTCAGGAACTTCGTCCGGCCCTCCGGACCCTTCACGTGATTGCAGGGACCACCGCGGCCGTAGCCGACGACGCGGCCGGATTCATCCCCGAGCAAGGCCGTGGTGGAGGACTGGCCACCATCCAATCCAAGAAAGAGGCGCACCGCTCTATTGTGTCCCGGCAGCCTGCCTGCCGATGGCCTCTTCAATGCGAAGCAGCTTGGTGTCGCCGCGTTCGGCCACTTGCGTCAGGCCCCAGAGCGGGGCAAACGGGAGCATGTCGCGCCAGGGCAGGTCCGGCTTGTCGACGACGATCCAGCGGACGCCGAGACGCCGGGCGGTCTGGGCCGCCTCGCGCCGGAAGTCAGTGTTGGCGGCGACTTGCTGCTCAGAGATCGCCGCTTGCTCCGAAGCGAGGCGGACGGCAAACTGGTCCGCGGTCATCCAAAGCGTCAGGGTGTCCAAGTCGCGGTCAAAGGTGAACTCAACCCACATGCCGGGATTCAGCGTGCGTCCGCTGTGCCAGCGGGTGAGGCGGTCTCCATCGATGGCAAGCGCAGCAGAGAAGGGGAAGTTCGAAACGCGGATAGCGGCAGGGCGCGGTTCGACTTCCGAGATGCTCCAGCAGTCCACCGCATGAGAGGCGGTCTGGGTAATCCGCACCGTGCGGCGGGGCGAGGCGAGTTTCACGGTGTGGCGCCAGACGGGTTGAAGGTAGCCGAGTTGGGGTGTCCAGAGAACATCCCGAATGCGTTGTCCGCGCGCGGAGTTCGACGACACGACGACGTTTCGCGTGGTGTAGCTTTCGGCGACGGGAGCGAAGGCGAAGACCTGCTCGCCGGGGGGTACGAAGGTTTCGATCATGCGCGCGGTGCGGTACTCGCCGCGGATCCAGTTCAGGTAGGACTCCTCGGGCTCGAGGCGCAACGCCTGCTTCCAGGCGAACTTCGGCATGTACCAGGTGGCGGGCGAGGCGTAGCGTCGGAAGATCGGGGGCCACGACAGGGCGGCGTGCAGGACCGTGACGGCCAGCAGCAAGGCGGGCCAACGCCCGAGGGTCCGCGCCATGCCGAGAGCAAGGAAGGGAAGCGCGGGGATGAGGAAGCGCGTGCCGATGTTGAGCGGGTAGGTCAGCGCCGCCCAGATCCAGGCGGGGTGCAGGATGCCGAGGGGGGCCGCAAGCCAGGCAGGGCCGAGGAAGCCGCCGAGTTTGTCGCCGGTGACGGTGGCGCTCCAGGCCCACTCGCCGAGGCTTTGGATGTCGTAGTGGCGTAGCCAGCCGGACCAATCCCGCTCCATTTGGGCGGTGAAGACGGGGTTCTCAAACAGCGCATTCGCGAAGGGCGAGAACGGATTGCCGGTCCACAGCCAACTGCGCGCAATCCAGGGCAGCGTCAGCGCCGCCGCCAGCAGCACGACAAGTCCCGCAGCGCGCCAGCGTCCGCGCAGCCGCCACACGGCATAGAGCACCGCGACGAAGGCCGTGTACTTGACGCCGATGGCAAAGCCCGCCAGCAACCCGGCGGGGAGGGCGAGCGGTTCCTCAAAGTCTTGGAGGATCGCGTAGAGTGCGAACCAAACAGCGGCGACCGCGACATCGACATAGGCGCTGGCGCCATCGACAGCGACAATCGGACTGACGGCCACCAGCAGCGCAGCACAGCAGGCCTCGCGTTCGCGCCCGCGCCGCGCGCCGTAGTCGACCATCAGCAGGACCAGCGAGAGAAGACAGGTCCAGTGCACCAGCGCCGCTGCCGAGTGCCGTCCGAAGCCGTACGCGAACAGGAAGAGCATCTCCATGCCCTGCGACAGGCTGGCGTAGATCGATTCCGGAACAGGGACAATGCGATGCTCGCGCCAGTAACGGACGATCAGGCCCAGGTGGTAGGCCATGCCATCGGGGCTGATCTCCGGCGCCATGGCGTGAAAGAACGTCAGTGCCGCAAAGGGCAGGCAGCAGAGCAGGAACCAGCGCGGCGGGCGGGCGAGGGGCGCGAGCGCGTCGCGGGACCGCCAACCAAGAGCAAGCGCGGCACTGCCAAGGGCGAGAACCATCCCCTTTTCGACGAAGCCGGCGAGTCCGAGAACGAAGACGGCGAGGCTGAGTAGCGGGGCACCGGTGAGAAACGCCATCGGCCACGTGGCCTTGCGATCCATGGCGCGGAACACTGCGAGGCCGAGACCGGTGGCGGACAGCACGGTCCAGGCGGCACCGAACAGGATGTAAGCGGCTTGCGGGATCACTTGCCGATCGCGACGCGCCCGACGCGAACCGGCACGTCGGCTTCCAGTTCCACCAGGGTGGCGGTGCCGGCAACCAAGGTGCCGTCCGGGATGGCGGCGTCGAGGGGGCAACCCTCTCCCACCGCGCGAGCATTCACAAAGGCGCGAATCGAACCGCCGCTGCAGGCAACTCGCAGGCGCAGCGCCGCGCCAGGCGCAACGTTCAGCTGCAGGCTGTGGCGGGTGATCTCACGGTTGACGTCAACGGATTGCGGAAAGCGGTTCGGGTCCGGGCCGATGTGCGGGTTGCGCTCGCCTTGCGGCATGTAGCTGTTGCCGTAGTTGTGGCAGCCGGTGAGCAGCAGAGCGAACAGCGGCGGGACGAGTCGGATCACGCCGTCTTGTCCTTGGCATAGCAGTCGGCATACAGCGGACACTCGGCGCACTTCGGGTTGCGGGCGGTGCAGAGAGAGCGTCCGTGATGGATCAACTGGTGTGAAAAGAGGATCCAGCGCTCGCGGGGAAGCACCTTCATCAGGTCGCGCTCGATCTTGACCGGGTCTTCCTCCCGGGTGAAGTCCAGACGGCGGGAGATGCGCTGGACGTGGGTGTCCACGACGACGCCGCTGGCGATGCCGAAGGCGGTACCCAGGACCACGTTGGCCGTCTTGCGCGCGGCGCCGGGCACGGTCAGCAGTTGGTCAATGTCGCGCGGGATCTCGCCCTGAAAGTCGCGCAGGATGGTTTGCGCGGCGCCGATGATCGACTTCGCCTTGTTGTTGAAGAAGCCTGTCGAGTGGACGTCCTGAGCGAGTTCCGCATGGTTGGCGTGAGCGAAATCGACGATGGTGGGGTACTTGGCAAACAGCGCCGGCGTTACTTTGTTCACGCGCTCATCGGTGCATTGCGCCGAAAGGATGGTGGCCACCAGAAGTTCCCAGGCATTGCGATGATGGAGAGCGCAAGTGACGTTCGGGAACATCACGTCGAGCCGGGCGAGGATGCGCTCCCACCGGGCTTTCCGCTCCGCCGCGGTTTTCGGGCGAACCGGCTTCGGGAGGTGGGGCTGCTGAGCGGAGACGGCCAATTCAAGAGGATAGCGCTTGTTGTCGCGGTGGCCCTGGCGTCGTTCGGCGGGGCGGTGCAGGGCACGTTTCATCTCGATGATTACGCGCTGGGGGAACTGACGCCGATTGTCCGCCCGCTGTCGTGGCTGACGTTCCAGGTGGACGGTGCGGCGCCATGGTCGAAGCTGGCGGTGAATGTCGGGCTGCATGCGGCCAATGCGGTGCTCGCGCTGCTGGTCGTGGGGCGGCTGGCGCCGGCGCTGGTGTTTGCCGCGCATCCGTTTGCCGCCGAACCGGTGAACTACATCTTTGCGAGACCGACACTGCTGGCGGCTTTCTTTCTGCTTCTGCTTGCCTGGGACTGGAAGAATGGGCAGCGGTGGCGCGCGGTAGCGTGGTGCCTGATGGCGCTGGCATCGAAGGAAGATGCGTTGGCTGCGCCGCTGATTTTGCTGCTGTGGGAGCGGCGATTCTCGCGTCCGCTGGCGGCGATGTTTGCTTCAGCCGCCGTTACCGGCATGTGGTCCGTCTGGGCTGCCGCGCACGTCTCGGGGTCCGGCGCCGGGCTGGGGGCGGGGATCGCGCCGCTGGCCTATTTGCAGGCCCAGGGCGCGGTGCTGGCGCGGTACCTGATGCACTTCTTCGTCCCATGGGGCTTCACACTGGACCCTGCGCTTTTGCTGCGTTGGGCGTGGCTGGGCTGGATGGCTGTCGCGGCGGCGCTGTGGTTCTTCCGGCGAAACCGGCACGCCTGGACGGCGCTGCTGCTGCTGCTGCCGTCCTCTTCGATTGTGCCGCTGCGGGACCTTTCGGCGGATCGGCGCATGTATCTGTCCACGCTGTCGCTGGCGGCGATGGTGCCTGGCGCGGCGGCGATGGCGGCAACGCCGGTGCTGGTGGGGCTGAGCATGTATCAGACCTCAATCTGGCGGACGGAAGAGAGGCTGTGGCGCTGGGTGGTGGAGCATGCTGAGCCGGATGCGGTGCGTCCGCGGCTGCAGTTGTCGCGCGCTGTACCGGCGCCGGAGTGCCTGACGTTGCTGGCGCCGCTGGAGGCAGTGTGGTCGCAGGACTGGCGCGTGCCCGCCGAAATGGGGCGTTGCGCCCTCCAGTCCGGACAGCCCGCCGCGGCCCTGAAACACTTCGGCCGGGCGCTGGCGTTGAAGCCAAACGACCCGGCCTTGCTGCACAATCGAGACGTTGCCGTAAAGGCGCTGTTTACTGCTTCAGGTCAAACTGCGCCCGAATGAACTGCCAATCGGGAAGCTCATAGGCGCGGAGCGACGTCTTCAGAGACGTGGACACTTCGACGGAGCCAAGGGGGTCCACCTGCGGAACCTTCACGTTGGCGGTGCCGAGTTCCTTGCCTTCCGGCGTGGTGAGCGTGACGGCGAGGTTGAGATCGGTCAGATCGGCGTTGGAGTGGTTGACGATCATCATCTTCACCTGCACCTGCTGCTTCGCGCTTTCGCTGAGGCGGAAGCCGGTGAGTTCGAGCGACCGGGCAATGGGATTCGAAGCCGCACTCTCGGCCGGGCCGGACTTCGCGTCGCCGGTCAGGGCGGGTCCCTTGGCTTCCGGCTCCGATGCGCGGGACTTGAAGTAAACGGCGCCGGCGATAATGCCGCCGACGACAACGGCGACCAAGAGCATCAATGCCCATGTGGGCAGTCCACTGGAGGCAGGCGGCGGAACGGGGTGCGCGTGCGGAGGCGGCGGATACCCGGGAGGCGGACCGTAGGCCGGAGGCGGCGGAACGTACTGCGGTGGCACCGGGGCGTACTGTTGTGACGGCGGTGGCGGCGCTGGGGCATAAGGCGGCGGCGGTGGCGCGTCGGCAAGCGGATCGCTGGCAAACAGGACGCCGGCGGGCTTCGGAGGACGCCGTGCCTCAGGCGGCGGCACGGTGGGCGCTGCCGGGGGCGGAGGCGGTGGCGGAGCGTATTGCGGCTGTGCCGGCGGAGGTGCGGGAGGCGGCACAGCGGCCGGAGCCTGTGGTCCGTTGGCTATCGCCGCGCAATTCGGGCACTCCGTGTAGGAGGGGGGAACCTCTGAGCCGCACTTCGGGCAGATCCAACTGAACATAAATTGTCTTTACGATAGCAGCATGACGTTTCTCGAACGTCCCGCGCTGCCTTCGAGACGCGTTGGACTGTTTCCGGGTTCCTTCAATCCCTTAACGCGGGCGCATTTAGCCGTAGCCGATGCCGCACGGGAATGTGTGGATGCCGTGGTGTTCGTGATGCCGCGCGCCTTCCCGCACAAGCAGTACGAAGGACCCTCACTCGAACAGCGGATGGCGCTGGTCTCTTCAGCGATTGCGTCTCATCCGGCGTTGTACGCCGCGGTTTCCGACGGCGGGCTGTTCATCGAGATGGCGCGTGAGGCGAGGGTGGCGTTGGGCGATGTTGCCGTGCACTTGATCTGCGGGCGCGATGCGGCGGAGCGAATTGTGGAATGGCCGTATGGTGCGGGACACGAAATCGAGCGACAGCTGCGCGAATACGGGCTGCTGGTGGCGGCACGGCAAGGGCAGTATGCTCCGCCGGAGAAGCTGGCGCACGCGATTGCGGCGCTGCCGATGAAGGAGGGCTTCGATGAGGATTCCGCCACTGAGGTCCGGCGGCGTCTTCAGTCGGGAGAGCCGTGGCGGTACATGGTGCCCCCGTCGATTCAGGACGAGGTGGAGCGGCTGTACGCAGCAGCAGCCCGGTAGACGGCGCGCGGCCTCATCGCAAAGGCAGGCGGACGGCCGCACCGGTCTTGAGGGAGCGCTTGGCGGCTTCGAGAATCTCGATCACGTCGACGTTGATGTCGAGGGCGACCGGGCCATCAAGAGCTCGGCCGGTGCGGATGGCGTCCACCATGTAGGCAATCGGTTCGCGGCGGGTGGGGGCGAGAGGCGCGGCCTCAACCGTCGCCTCGGGGTCCCGGCCTTTGCGCATGGTGAGTTTCTCGCGCGTCATATAGAGGCTGCCGTCACGTCCGAAGATTTCCAGATCCTGGAAGCTGCGGGGCAAGTCCCAACTTGCCTCGAACAGTCCCACGCCATTGGGGTAGGACAGCAGCAGGGTCGCGTTGTCCTCTACCTTCGGAAAGGTCTCCGGACGCAGCTGGTTGACGTGGGCGTAGACGCGCTGTGGCTTGCCCAGATACCAGAGGCTCCAGAGCGCGTTGTAGCAGCCGAAGTCCACCAGGCTGCCGGCGCCGTTCTGCTCGGGGTCTGTGAGCCAGTTGAAGAACCACTTGTTCAGACCGGTGGGGGTGCCCGGTCCGCCGTGGCCGACGATGCCGCGCAGGCGCCACACCTTGCCGAGCGTGCCGGCGTCCGCCACCCGTTTGGCTTCGTAATTCGTCGGCCACCACGCCATCTGGTAATTCGTCATCACCTGGATGCCGTGCTGCCGTGCCAGCTTCTGGATCCGGAGCGCCTGCGGATACGTGGACGCGAGCGGCTTCTCGAAAATCACGTGGATCTTGCGGGGCGCGCAGTACTCGACAATCTCGCCGTGCCGGTTGTTCTCGACGAACGCCCAGACGACATTCGGCTTATCGGTGTCGATCATTTTGCGCCAATCGGAACGGAACAGGCTGTCGGCGGCGCCGCGCCGGCGGGCTTCCGCGATCAGTTCCGGGTTGGTCTCCGCAATCCCAACGAGCGTGGCGTGCTCCTGCTTCAGGGCGGTGCCGAGGTGCCCCCAAACGTGCGAGTGAACCAGGCCTACCAGCGCGATGCGAATTTCTTGAGCGGATGCGGTCGTGGCAGTCACCAATAGGAGGAGGACGGAGGAAACGAATCGGCGAGTCATCTTGTCTGACTCGATTGTAAGGGCACCGTGTGTCATTGACCGGTGAACAAGGTCGTGTATAGTAATGTGCAC
>CAYNDS010000086.1:0-17293 GCA_964395885.1 uncultured Solibacteraceae bacterium
GTCCTCGAGCGACGGATCCAACTGCATCTCGGTCTGGTGAGCGCGGAAAAAGCCACGGCTGCAGTTCAGGTATGCCGCGCGACGCTGCGGGAACTTGATCGCCTTGAGCAGAAGGTGCGTCAGGCAGAAGGCGACGTCGAAGGCGGGATCGCCGAAATGCGCGACCTCAAAGTCCAGCATTAGAACGCGGTCAGGGTAGATGAAGAGGTTCTTCGGAGAGTAATCGCCATGGACGAGCGTGACGCGATGCGCGAGCATGCGCTCGACCTCGGCACGGATGAGCGGCGCCAGATCGGGATGAGCCTTCGCAGTCGTCCAGTGATATGGGTCGATGCGCCCTTCAAGGAAGTTTTGCTGCGAGGCGAATCGTGTCCGTGTCGCAGGGTGGTCCGCGCCTCGGCGGTGCATTTGGCCGAGAAGCGCGCCTGCCATCTCCGAGTGCCTTGGCGTCGTGTCGCCTTCGAGCAGGATCTTCTTCCACAACTGTCCCTGAGCGGGTGCGCAGGACATGCCGAAGACAAAGTTGGCGTCGTCGGAGAAGCGCACACGAGGCGCCGCGCCGGGAAGGAGTTCGTCCAGGACGATCATGCAATCCCGCTCGATAAAGATCCGGGATCGGTCGAAGGGCCAGTCGTCTTTCACGCGCAGCTTCGCAAGGGACTGCTTCATAACGAAGCAATCCGCTCCCGTCTCCACGCGGAGCACGATGTTGGAAACTCCCCAGCCCAACTCCTCGATGCGAGCGTCGCTAGCGGGCGGCAGAACTCCAAGTTCGGTCAGGTAGTCTTTCGCATTCTCGGTCGATAGCTCGCGAACGGCAGTCATGAGAGTCTCAGTTTTACACTGATTGAGATGCAGGTGGGGCGGGCAACGGCGGCGGGTACGGCGCGGTTTCAGGGGCACTTCTACCGAAGCGCGCGGGGCCTCACGGTTTCTACGGTTGGGATTGGGTCTTATCTCGGCGCAATGGACGACGCGACCGACGAGCGCTACGTCGAAGCCGTACGAACGGCAGTGGCCGGCGGCATCAACGTGATCGACACCTCGTTGAACTACCGCAATCAGCGATCCGAGCGTGCGATCGGAAAGGCCCTGGCGGCGGTTCGGCGAGATCAGGTGGTGGTCTGCACCAAGGCGGGCTATTTGACTCCGGGCGCGGTACCGGCCCTCGATCCGGATGAGGTGGCTGGAGGGATCCACTGCCTGTCGCCGAAGTTTCTGGCAGACCAGGTGAAGCGCAGCCAAGCGAATCTTGAGCTGGCCACCATCGACGTCTTCTATCTCCACAATCCCGAGACGCAGTTGCCCTATCTCACTCGCGAGGCGTTTGCCGATCGGATGCAGCGGGCGTTTGAGGCGTGTGAGCGTTTCGTCGCCGACGGGTCTATCGCGTTCTACGGAACCGCCACCTGGGATGGGTACCGGCGGCCCGGACAGTTGTCTTTGCCGGAACTGGTGGAGCTTGCACGCGGCATTGCCGGGGAAGATCACCACTTTCGATTCGTCCAGTTGCCGTTCAACCTCGCCATGACCGAGGCCGTGGACACGGGCGTGTTGGCGCAGGCAGCTGAGCGAGGCATCACTGTCCTGGCCAGTGCCAGTATTCTGCAGTCGAGACTGGCGCGCGGTCTGCCGGCAGAGCTTGCCACCATGATTCCAGGTTTGGAAACCGATGCGCAGCGCGCGATTCAGTTCACCCGCTCCACGCGCGGAATCACGACGGCACTCGTGGGAATGAGCCGCGCGGAGCACGTCCGGGAGAATCTGGCGCTTCGCGATGTGCCGCCACTATGGAGCGAATGACCTGCTTCAGCGTGGACAGCCTGACCGCGCTCGACGGCTTTCTGGCTGAGCAGTCCGACACGCCGGGGGTGTTTCGGATCGCGGCTTCGGCGGGCGAGCCCTATCTGGGAAAGACGACGCAATTGCGGCGGCGGCTGAAGCGCATCCTCGCCGGGAACTCACGACTGTTCTCGCTGCGCAGCATCGCGAGGGAGATCGCCATCTGGCCCACGGCGTCGCGACTGGAAACGCAATTGGTGTTCTACCGGCAGGCTCGTGCGTCGTTTCCGGCAACGTATGCCAAGCATGTCCGGCTCCGGTTTCCACCGTGGGTGAAGGTGCTGCTGGGCAATCCCTTCCCTCGGACTCAAGTGACGACGCGCCTGACGAGCGGAGACGCGCTGTTTTTCGGTCCCTTTCGGACGCGCGCCTCCGCCGAGAAGTTCGAAGCCGAGGCGCTCGACTTATTCCAGGTTCGCCGGTGCCAGGAGGATCTGACTCCTCATCCGGAGCATCCCGGTTGCATCTACGGTGAGATGAGCCTGTGCTTGCGTCCGTGTCAGCAGTTGGTGGGCCCTTCGGAGTATCGGGGAGAAGTCAGCCGGCTCACCGAGTTTCTGACCAGCGGCGGGGGCACGCTTCTGGAGCGGATTCGCCACGCGCGGGAGAGGGCCAGCGAGGAAATGGAATTCGAAGAGGCGCAGCGGCAGCATCGCCGGTACGAAAAGGTGGAGCAGGTTCTGCGGCTTCGCGACGAGTTGGTTTCCGATCTGGATCGCTTGCACGGCTTGGCGATCCTTCCCTGCTCCGAGTCGGGCGCCAGCCTCTTGTGGCCGATGGTGAGCGGATGCTGGCAGGAGCCGCTCGTGTTTTCGGTACATGTCGCAGGCGCCTCTCTCGATACCCAGTTGCGCGCCAGCTTGTCGGCGACTGCAGTGCGGCACGGCGGCACGCTGGAACGGCAGGAGCATGTGGCGATGCTGGCCGCTTGGCAGTACGCCAGCACTCGGGATGGCGAATGGCTGGGTTGTCCGGACTGGCCCGACGTGCCTTACCGTAAGGCCGTGCGTGCGATCTCGCGGGTTATGTCCGGGAGCGCCACCAGCGTTCCCAGTCCTCCTGCATTGACTTGAAGAGAGCCGGCTGCTCAGCCTGGCGTGTTCGCCGCTCTGACGGGTCATCACGCAGGTTGTAGAAGAACTGATTCCCGCCGATGTCGAGGTACTTCCAGTCGCCTCGCATGGCGGCCTTCATTTGGTAGCCCTCCACCTGGAACTCCCAGAAAAGGGTGCGCTCCGGCGGAGCAGCCTTCCCGGCGAAGTGCTCCAGCAAGTTGTGTCCGTCCAGCTTCCAGCCCGCCCCTGGCGAGATCCCGGCAGCAGCCAGCATGGTCGGCATGACGTCGGTCATATGCACCGGCGTGTCACTCCGGCGTCCCGCCGGCACGCGCCCTGGCCATCGCACAAAGGCAGGGACGCGGATGCCGCCCTCTTCGAGGCTGCGCTTCTGACCACGGAACGGACCGTTCGAATCGTGGAACGCCGGCGCGCCGTAGGTGCGCTGCTCAAACGTGGCGCCGTTGTCGGAGGAGAAGACCACCATCGTGTCCTCGTCCAGACCCGCGTTGCGAATCGCGTCGAAGATACGTCCAATGGCTGCGTCCAGCCGCTCAATCATCGCGCCGTATGCGGCGTTCACCGGCTTCGCGGCATCGCTTTCCGGAAACTTTCCGCGGAACTTCGCCATGTTCTCCGCCGGCGCTTCGACCCAGAAATGAGGCTCGATGAAGGGGACGTAGAGCAGGAAGGGGTAGGCCCGATTGCGGGCAATGAATCGGGATGCCTCCCGGGCCAACAAGTCGCAGGAGTAGCCCTCCACCGGCACCTCTTGCTTGCCGCGCCAAAGCTTCTTCGGGAAGTGCTCCCAAGCGTGGATGGCGTCGAGATAGCCAAAGGTCTCTTCAAAGCCCTGGTCCAACGGGTGAGTGAACGGGCCGTCGGCGCGGCCACGATGCCATTTCCCAAAGAGCGCGGTCGCGTAGCCGGCCGGGCGCACTGCCTCGGCTAGCGTCGTTTCGCCGGAGGCGAGATCGGTCTGGTTGTCGCGAACTCCGTTATGAATGCCGTACCGCCCCGTCAGCAGCGCGGCGCGCGAGGGAGCGCAGAGAGGGTACGCCGTGTACCAGCGGTCGAAAATCGTACCCTGCGCGGCGGCACGGTCCAGGTTGGGCGTTGCCCATTCCTTGCGCCCGTTGAACCCAACGTCCCGATAGCCCATGTCGTCGGCGTACAAGATCACCAGATTCGGACGCCGCTTCGGCTGCGCGAGCAGCGGGGCGGCTGTGGAGGCGGAGACAACGCGGAGGAACTCGCGGCGAGCAAGCATCCCGGCGATTGTACCGTCTCCGCTAGACTGAGCGATGTATGAACCGGCGCGAGTTCTTTGCGCAGGCTGCTGCCGTGATGCGCCCGAGTGAGGATTTGCCGTGGCCGCCGAAGGTGAGCCTGTTCTCGAAACATGTACAGTGGCTTGGCGTTTCCGAGGCGGCTGCCTTTGCCAGGCAGATCGGCTTTGACGCGATCGACCTGACGGTACGGCCGGGTGGGCACGTTTCGCCGGAGAGCGCGGCACAGCAGCTTCCGCGGGCGGCGGAGGCGATTCGAAGGGAAGGTGTGGAGCTCTCGATGATCACCACCGCGATTCAGGGCGTGGAAACGCCCCACGCCGATGCCGTTCTACAGGCCGCGGCGTCCTGCGGTGTCAAATATTTTCGATGGGGCGGCTGGAAGTACACCGATGCGCCGGTGCATACGGACATCATCGTGAATCAAGCCCGCGCCCAGCGATTATCGAAGCTCGCGGAGCGCCACGGACTCTGCGGCATTTATCACACGCATTCGGGGTGGAATGAGTTTGGCGCCTCCATCTGGGACATCGTGGAGGCCGTGGAGGGAATCGACTCTCGCGTGCTCGCCATCAACTTCGACATCGGCCATGCGACGGTGGAAGGCGGCTACGGGGGATGGCGCAATTCCGCCCGCCGCTGCGGACCGTACTTGCGAGGGGTCGCCGTAAAGGACTTTGTTTGGCAGCGAAACGATAAGGGCCAGTGGCGCCCTCAGTGGTGCCCCATCGGCGAGGGGATGGCGCCGATGCGCGAGTTCGCCAAGCAGCTCAGGCACGAGCGCTTCCAGGGTCCGCTGCAACTGCACTTTGAGTATCCGATGGGCGGCGCCGAGCATGGCAGCGCGAAGGTCTCTTGGTCACGGGAGAGGATCGCTGCGGCGATACAGACTGATCTGGAACGGCTGCGTGCGCTACTGCTCTAAAACGGTAACGGGACCATCGACATCGACGATGCGAATGCGAAGCTTCCGCCGACCCTGAATCACGCTCTCCGCTGCCGGGAAGCTGGCTGCCGCCATCCGGTCCACCGTCTCACCGGCGGCAATTCGCTCGCGGGTGCGCAGAGTCGGGTTGTACTTCGGACCGATCACCGGATAGTTGGCGACAAAGCGCTCGACGTCAATATCGGCGACGACATCCCCGGAGAGAGTCTCGCCCGTTGCAGTCTCGACCTCCAGCGTGACGTCTCGAACCACCAGCGGGTACTTTGCGGGGTTCGTGGCGCGAAAATCAACCAGCACCACCGTGGTGTTGTCTTCCACCTGCAGTGTCCGGACTTTTTGGATGCGGCCGTCGGCGATGACCCGGGAGCCACGCTGCACGAATAGTCCGCTGGCCACCAGCGCCCCGACAATCAGGGCCCCGATTCCGGCCAGCCACAACAACCGGCTGTTCATGCCCTCAGCATACGCCGTAGTTCTTCCAGGCAAAGGTGCGACTTCTCGATCTTTGTTCCGTCGAAGTAATGGGTCTCCAGTCCGGCGCAGCCGCGATAGCCGTCACGGTCCAACGCGGCAAAGATAGCGGGCCAGTCCAACTTCTTCTCCGGGTCAAGGAATGTCCTCCCATGCATGTGAACGTTGGCGATGCGTTCCTTCGGCAGCAAGGCGTAGCCGTCGGGGAAAGGCCGTTCGCTGGAACTCTGACCATTGTTGGCGTCCCAGTTGATCTTCATGCCGGAAGGCAAAAGCTTCATCAGCGCTGCGAACTCGGCGCACGAGCCGACATTGCAGGCGGCCTCGTTCTCCAACAGCAGCGTGGCGCCTTCCTGACGGGCCACATCGTGCAGTTGGCCGAGTTCATCGGCGAGGCGATCCCAGATTCGCGTCGTGTCGGCCACGCGGGCGAACGCAAAGACGCGGACCAACTGTGTGTCGAAGGTCTGCGCGGCGGCGATTTGGCGGCGCAGAGTCTCCTTCCGGCGCTGGTACTGCGCGTCGGCCTGTTCGCGCCAACCGGGGCGCGCAGGCGGCCTCAGCGGCTCCGTACCGGGAAGAGCATACTTCGTACCTCCGGAATTGAAGAACGAGACGCGGAGACCTGCTTCCCGAATCCGCTTGGCTTCTTTCTTCAGCTCGTCCGGCTCCAGAGAGTCATAGCTCCGCTTTGCGCCGGGAACTTCTCGCAATTCCAGCCACTGAAGTCCGTACTGATGCGCGAAGGCAATGGCGTCTTCCGGCGACGCGGCGGCCTCATCTGTGATGAATGCGATTCGCGAGAGGCTGAAGCGTCCGGTAGCGGCAAACAGCGCCCGACCGGCAACTGCAAATCCGGAGGCAGCAAGAAACGAACGGCGGTGGAACAAAACGGATCTAGTCTCCCAGGAGGCGCCCGATGGGCTCCAACCCTGTCACGTTATCACAGACCGCCTTAACTCCTGCCGTAATCGGAATCGCCAACGCCAAGCCCGCTCCGCCCCAGACAAATCCCCAAAACATCAGAGCGATCGTCACTGTCAGGGGATTCAAATGGACGCGCTGACCCACGACTTTCGGGTACAGCAGATTCATGGCAATGAGATGCAGCAGCGCCACGCCAGTGAACAAAATCAGGTACTCCGACAGGGATGCGTTTACCGGAAGCGCCGCCAATGCGGGCGGGATGATTGCGAGTGGCAGGCCAATGTAGGGGATCAGGCTCAGGAATCCGCTCACTGGTCCAACCAGGAAGGAATAGGGCACGCTCCGCAGAAGGAAGAACACCGTCGTGACGACAGACAGCAGAATTCCCAAAACGAAGTTCCCCGCGATATAGGCGCGCGTCAGGTCTGCCACGCCCGTCAAGCTGCGGCTGACCTCCACACGCTCGCCCCCATGGAACAACTGCAGGAACGAACGTCGAATGTGGTCGCGCCAACTCAGCATGAAGTAGACGAGAAATGGGACGAAGGACGCCGCCAAAAGCACCTCATAGATCTGCTCCAAACGCCCGTAGAGCCACTTCACCAGGCTCGGCTGTTCCGGCGCGATGCGAATCTCCTGCACCTGGGGCGTTACCGGCTCCGTAATGCGGCTTCGCTTCCGCGGTGTCACGGGAGCTGGCTGCGCGGCCTGCTGCGTGGGCTTCTCCACCCGCTTGGGGAGGATCTGGTTCAGCGACTGCTCGAAGTTCTCCACCTTGACCAGAACAGACTGAGCCAGTTCGTTGATCCGTTTGGAATAGGACGGAAGGTCATCCAGCAGATCGACGACTTGGAGTGACGCGCCGAGACTGAGAATGTAGAGAGCCAGCAACGCGACACTGCACGCGAAGAAACTTGCCGGCCCCCGTGGCATTCTCATCCGCATGAAGAGGCCCACCAGCGGTTCCAAAATGAAGGAGATGACCACGGCGCTGGTCAGCGTGACGAAGAACAGTTTGCCGTAGTACAGCAGCGCGATCAGAACGCCCAAAGCAATCACACGCAAGCCCAAGTGATGGGCTGTGCGAGTGGCCTCGCGTTCCGCAAGCTCTTCCATGGGGTGATCTGCCCCTGAGAATATCATGCGCCGCTTGATGTCCTTAAAATGGAGGTGGTGTCACGCATCCTCGCCCTGGACTACGGCAAGAAACGCATCGGACTTGCTGTTTCTGACCCGCTCCGCATCACAGCGCAAGGCATGGAGACGTTCACCCGAACCAGAGTCCGTGACGATATCGAACGGTTAGCAAACATCGTTCGCGAACTGGACGTGGAACTCGTCGTGATCGGTGACCCGGTTCACCTGAGCGGCGACGAGAGTGCCGCGTCACAGCGGGTTCGCGAGTTCGGCAGCCGATTGCAGGCTGCCGCTTCCGTTCCGGTCGCCTATTGGGATGAGCGCCTGACCAGCTTCGCCGCGCATGAGGTGCTGGACGAAGCGGGCGTCCCACCCCGCGAGCGCAAGGGCATGGTCGACCGCATCGCAGCCGTGGTCCTGCTGCGCGACTACCTGGAGGCACACCCGGCATGAAAGGCCTCTTGGCAATCATCCTGCTGCTCGCGATCGTCGCGGGCGGCTTTGTCTGGTACAAGTCGAACACGCCGTTCGCCGGCTTTTCCACTGCCGTGCGGCTGGAAATCCCTCGCGGAACCTCCGCCGCCGAGATTGGCCGAAGACTGGCCGCTGCCGGCGTGGTGGAGCGTCCGGAGTGGTTTCTCGCGGCACATCTGCTGCGCGGGCGGCGGCGATTGCAAGCGGGCGAGTACGCGTTTGAGAGGCCGGACTCCGCCTTCGGTGTGCTGGACCGCCTGGCGCGCGGTGACGTCTTCTACTACCAGTTGATCGTCCCGGAGGGGGCGAACGTGTTCGATGTCGCGCGCCTGGTCGAGGAGCTCGGCTTTGGTCGTGCCGACACCTTTCGCAAGATGGCCATCCGTTCTGAGGGGCGTCTCTTCCCCGCGGTCTGCAGGCTGACGAAAGGGCCTGCCCCGGAAGACATCGTCCGCAAGATGACGGCTCGGCATGAGCAAGCCTGGCGGGAGTTGGCGGCAGACGACAAGCAGAGGAATGATCTAGTCACGCTGGCCTCCTTGGTGGAAAAGGAGGCACGCGTCCCGGAAGAACGGCCTCTCATCGCCGCCGTCTATCACAATCGGCTCAAGCAGGGCATGAAGCTGGACTGCGATCCCACTGTGATCTACGCTGCGCTGTTGGAAGGCAAGTATCGAGGGACCATCTACCGCTCTGACCTGGACCGCGAGCATCCCTACAACACCTACCGTGTCGCCGGTCTCCCACCGGGTCCGATTGCCAACCCTGGCATGGAATCCTTGCGCGCCGCCCTTCATCCGGCAGACGTCGATTATCTGTTCTTTGTGGCGAGGCCCGATGGCTCCGGCCGGCACATCTTTTCCCGTACGATGGCGGAGCACAGTCGAGCGGTCGCGGAGTATCGCCGTGGCGAAAAAACAGAACAAAAAACAGATGCTGCTGGACGAAGTGGCGCGGCGGGGGCTGGCCGTCATCGATGAACCCGCCGCGCGGGAACTTCGTGCGGCCGTGCCCGGCCTGACGGACGCCTACTTCCGCCAGCTTCTCCGCGCCTCCGGTATCGCGCTCTCACCGTTGGTCGAAGGCGTGCGACAGGATTCGCTCCAGGAATTGCAGCGCACGCTTCTGGCGCAACTGGAGGAGTATCAACGGGGCGACACTGTCGCCACCCGCCGCAACGTGATCGAAGCGCGGATGCATGCCCGTCTGGCACAGCGCCGGAAGCCCACGGCAGAGCGCGAAGAGGCCATTCTGTGGATGACCACTTGGCTGGAGAACCCAGCCATCTTCGCCGAGTGGCTCCCGCTGCGGCGCGCTAGTCGAGATCGATCGACTGTACCTTGATCAAGTCACCATTCAGGGCGCCGGTGACCTTGCCCTTGATGTCTTTGTCCTTCGTCGATGCCTTCAGCACCGCCAGGGCCTTGGCATTGCCGGTCTCGTCAAACTTCAGGAACTTCCCGTCCGAGAGCACGATTCCATAGCCGCCGCGTGCGCACTTGATCGCGCAATCACGAGTGTGATTTGCCAGGTCGGCACCCTTGCAGTGAACGTCGACGATAGAACCGGTCCAGCTCTCGGCCAGAACGGCCGCGGCGGAAAAACACAGGGCCACAGAAAGTCGCTTCATGGCGATCAGTATATTCCCGATCACGCGATGATGTCGCGTACCAGCGATCCGGCAACGTCCGTGAGACGGAAATCGCGACCGCTGTAGCGATAGGTCAGCTTCGTATGGTCGAGACCCATCTGGTGAAGGATGGTGGCGTGCAGATCGTGCGGATGGACGGGCTTGTCGACCGCGCGGAAGCCGAAATCGTCGGTGGCTCCATACGTCATGCCACCCCGGAATCCGCCGCCCGCCAGCACCATGGAGAACCCGTGATTGTTGTGGTCACGCCCGTTCTGTACGTCCACCAGTCCGGACACTTCCACCGCCGGCGTGCGCCCAAACTCGCCGCCAATGATTACCACCGTGGATTTCAGCAGGTCCCGGTCTTTTAAGTCCTGCAGCAGCGCCGCCATGGGGCGGTCGGCAGTCGCCGCCAGCTTGGCATGCTTGGTGATGTCGTCGTGGTTGTCCCACGGCTGATCGTCACCGTAATAGACCTGAACCATTCTGACGCCGCGCTCAATCAGGCGCCGCGCCAGCAGGCAGCCTCGCGCGAAATCGCCCGTGCCATAAGCCTCACGCGTCTTCGGTGTCTCTTTCCGAAGGTCAAAGGCATCCATGGCCTCGGCCTGCATCCGGTACGCCATTTCAAACGATGCGATGCTTGCTTCCAGCTTCGGGTCGGCGCCATCGCGCTCCAGCCGCAGACGGTTCAGCTTCGACAGCAGCTCCACTTGGCGGCGCTGATCGTCAGGGGATTGACTGCGGTTCCGCACGTCCCGGATGAGTTCCTCCGGGTCGTCGAACTTGTTCCGCACGTACGTGCCCTGAAAGATGCCGGGCAAGTAGCCGGAAGTCCACAGTTGCGGCCCAATCACCGGGTAGCCTGGGCACAGCACAACGAAGCCGGGCAGGTTCTGGTTCTCTGTCCCGAGTCCGTAGGTCAGCCATGCTCCCATCGAGGGGTGGCCCACCAGCACATGACCGCAGTTCAGCATGGTCAACGACGGCTCATGATTTGGCCGCTCCGTGTGCATCGACCGAATCACGCAGAGATCGTCGGCATGACGCCCCAGTTCACTGAAGATCTCGCTAATCTCCAGCCCGCTCTGGCCATGGCGCCGGAACTCGAACGGCGACTTCAGCAGCGTCCCTGTCTTCCGTTCGGTCTTCAAGTTTCCGGAGGGCGCGGGCTTGCCGTGATATTTCGTCAGCATCGGCTTCGGATCAAACGTATCCACCTGCGACGGGCCGCCATTCAGGAACAGGTAGATGACTTGCTTGGCCCTCGCGGCGAAGTGCGGCGCCTTCACCGCAAGCGGCGATTCCTGCCGCGCGGCGGATTCAGCAAGGCCTGCGAAGCCAAACATGCCGAAGCCCCCGCCCATGGTTCGCAACGCATTCCGGCGTGTAATCGTCATCGCTCTGCTCCTCAGTGCGTGTAGACGAACTCGTTGCTCACCAGCAGCACTTGCGCGTAGCGCTGCCAGGCAACGTGGCCGTCCTTCACAAATTCCAGCCCGAGCCGGAGCTCTTCGCGTAGCGGCTCCCGTTGGAACAGCACACGATAGGCCTCGCGAATGCGCGCCGCGTCATCCGGCTGCTTCGAAACCCGGCAGGCCAGTTCCTCCGCCCGGCGCTCGACAAAACTGCTGTTCAGCAGATAGAGGCGCTGCAACGGCGTCGAGGTCTCCACGCGACGTTCGCTCGTCGCGTTCGGATTCGCAAAGTCGAACAGGGCCAGAGTCGGGTCCAGGTCGCGGCGGCTGACAAATCCGTAGACCGTTCGCCGCTTGTTCGACTCTTCGCCAAGGCGGTACGGTTGCCCGCCGGCGCGCAGATTGAGTTCTCCGGTCACTGCCAGCATGGAGTCGCGCAGCGCCTCCACATCCAGACGGCGATACGGGAAGCGCCAGAGGGCGACGTTATCGCCGTCGATCGCATCATTGGCCGGTGAAGGCCTCGAACTCAACCGATACGCACGCGACATCATGATCTCGCGGTGCATCGCCTTCACAGACCAGCCCTGTTCCAGGAAGCGCGCTGCCAGGTAGTCCAGCAATTGCGGGTTCGACGGGCGTTCGCCCAGGTACCCAAAATTCGACGCCGTCGAGACGATGCCGCGACCAAAGTGCCCCTGCCAGATCCGGTTCACCATGACGCGTGCCGTCAGGGGATTGTCTGCGCTCGCAATCGCCTCGCCCAGTTCGCGACGGCCACTGCCACTCTGGAACCGGCCCATCTCCGGCTTTGCGAGAATCCGCAAAAACTGTCGCGGCGCGATCTCGCCGAGGTTCTCGGCTGAGCCGCGGATGCGAACATGAGTGTCGGCGATCTTGTCTCCCTCACCGAGTACCTGCAGAAACGGGTAACGCTGCGGTGAGGACGACTCCAGGCTCTTCACCTCCGCCCGCAATTGCTGCACACGGCTCAGAAATGGCGCGGACAGGAACCGGTCCAGATCCGCGTCCTTGAAGTAGTACAGCGACGCCCGCCTGTCGTGGAAGAGATCCCGCCACAGGTAGTGCTTATCGCGCGGCAAGGAAACCAGGTCGGCGTCTGAAAGCGCATCGCGCGACGGCGCACTGCCCAGGCGGATCAGGTTCTGCTCGTCCACCTTCTCCTTCTCCGCGATGAGTTCGATCACCGTTCGCTGAAACTCTTCGGGGTCCGAATCCGGCTTCAATAGCGGGTGCTCGCGAGAACCCGCCCAGTACTTCTTCCAGCGCTCAACAACGGTGGCATCCAATCCGTCCACGGTCTCGCCGCGGGCCGCGCGCAAGTACTTCGCCGTGTCCTGAGCGAACACCTTCGCCAGTTCCTTCGCCTGCGCATGCTGCAGCGCCAACAGCTCCTTGCGTTTACTCTCCAACCGCTTCTGGTGCGCCTGGTAAGCGGAAACCTCTTCTCTGGGCGCCAGCGGCCACTCTGTGTTCTTCGTCGAGAGGAAGACGCCCAGCAACCCGTAATAATCCTTTGTTGGAATCGGGTCGAACTTGTGATCGTGACACTGTGCGCACGCAACCGTCAGGCCAAGAAATCCGCGCGTCGCCGCGTCCACTCGATCGTCCTGCTGCTCCGGACTCATCGCGAAGAATCCCGTACCGGCGGCCCACTCGGCTTCGCGCCCCGGATAAAGATCCCCAGCAAACTGCGCCTTGACGAACGCGTCGTACGGCATGTCGCGATTGAACGCTGAAATGACCCAGTCGCGGAACCGGAACGCGCTCGGATGCGGGATTTCAAACTGCGATGCCAGTTGGTCGTCGGAATAGCGCGCGACGTCCAGCCAGTAACGGCCCCAGCGCTCGCCGTAGCGCGGGGAGGCCAGGAGTTGATCCACCAGCTTCGCCCACGCATCCGGTGACTTGTCCTGCTCGAATGCAGTCACCTGCTCGGCCGTCGGAGGCAAGCCGTGAAGATCGAAGTAGGCGCGGCGGATCAACGTGCGCCGGTCCGCCTCCGGGTTCGGCTTCAGTCCCTTTGCGGCCAGACCGGCCAGCCAAAGCTCATCAATCGACTTGGCGGCCGGCTTGCGGACCGGCTGAAACGCCCAGAATGCCCGCTGTTGAGCAGAGATGCGATACTCAGCCGGCGGTGGCACATCGGGCTTCAGCTTGTCCGGCCAGATCGCCCCGCCTGCCACCCACGCCCGTACCGCCGCAATCTCCTCTGGCGCAAGCTTTCCGCCGGGCGGCATCTTCAGCCGCGCATGCGTGTGGTCCAACGCCTGTACCAGCAGGCTCTCCTCAGGCTTTCCGGCAATCACGGAGGGGCCGGAGTTCCCTCCCCGCATCGCGCCCTCTTTGGTTGTGAGGTCCAAACCGCCCATTCGCGAGCTCGCGTGGCAGGCGTGACATTTCGCGACAAAAAGCGGCCGGACCTTGGCTTCAAAAAGCTCGGCAGGCTCCAGTGCGAACGAGAACAATGCCAGCAGAATCATCGCGGTGCGATGAGCATATCACTTGGCCAAGCCGCCCAATCGGCCCGCCTCGTACAGCCGCCGGTCCATCCGGTACCGTGGCGCCCCGGCCGGAAGGAGCGGCGTGTGCGGGATCTCACAAAGGTGCTCGGCAACGTACCAGATGTCCTCGTCCGCGGTCTGCCACCCGCGCGCGTCAAACCGGCTCAGGCTCACCGGGCGCGAGTAGCCCCGCAGCGTCTTTTCGCCGCGCTCGTTGTAGTAGTGCTCGAAGTACGACAGTGCCAGTTCCCGCAGGGACCGATACACGGGGGAGCGCATCCGCAACCCCGCATAGTTCGACTTCGCGACCGCGCCCCACAGACCGCGCTCCCGGTACAGAGCGATCACGTGATCATCGTCGCGCACCGCCTCCAGCGAAAGAATCAGCGGAGGGCGCCCGTGAAAGGCGAATGCGGCTGCCGCCAGCGAGGCTCCCTGCATGCAGTGCGCCACGCGGTCGCGCAACACGAGCCGAGGCGACCGGCAGCGTGGCCCCGCCGGCTCCTTGTCATAGAGCAGGCCGTCCAGATACTCTTGCACGTGCGCCGGCGACTTTAGCTTCGCCAACGTGCGCCGCTCCTCTCCAGTCCAACTCACCGCGCTAGAATCGCACAGTCAATGAGATTCTGGATCGCGCTGTTTGGCGCCCTTTCGCTTTCTGCCGCACAGGTGGAGTCCGAACTGATTTTCCCGCTGGAGACCTGGCACAACCATTCCTCGTCGATCGTCGAATTGCCCAATGGCGATCTCTTCGTCGCCTGGTTTCATGGCTCCGGTGAGCGCCGCGCCGACGACGTGATGGTGCTGGGCGCCCGGTGGGTGAAGTCCCGGCGCGCCTGGACCAAGCCCATGCTGCTGGCGGACACGCCGGGGTTTCCGGATTGCAACAGCGTCCTGTACCTGGATTCGCAAAACCGGCTCTGGCTCTTCTGGGCACAGATCGTCGCCAATGAATGGCACACGGCACTGACCAAGTACAAGCGAGCATCGCAGTATGACGATCCCGATGCACCGCCAAAGTGGGATTGGAGCGATAGCGTCGTCGTTGTTCCACGCGAGATTGCGGAGCGCACCAAGGCGGCCTTCCCAGACAACGCAAAGCTGAATGAACGCGCCGCCGACAAGTACTTCTCCCGCATGGGTTGGTTCATGCGCACGCATCCCATCACGCTCCCGTCCGGTCGCATGCTGCTTCCCATGTATTCCGACGGGTACTCCTATGGACTCGTCGCCATCAGTGATGATCATGGAACCACGTGGCGCGGCAGCACGCCCATCATCGGCGCCGGCGGTATCCAGCCCTCCATTCAGCGCCGCAAGGATGGCACTCTCATCGCCTACCTTCGCGACAACGGACCGGCGCCCAAACGCATGCAGATGAGCGTGTCGAAGGATGAAGGCGAAACCTGGTCCGTCACCACCGACACGGATGTGCCGAATCCTGGTTCCAGCGTGGAGGCAATCGTGCTGAAGACCGGCGAATGGCTGCTCGTCCACAACGACCTCGAGAAAGGCCGCAACCGCCTTCGCGTCTCGCTATCGGACGATGAGGGCGCCACGTGGAAGTGGTCCCGCTACCTGGAAGAGCAGACTGCGGGGCAGTACCACTATCCGTCGGTCATTCAGTCCCGCGACGGCAGCATCCACGTCACCTACAGCTTCTTCACGCCCACTCCGGACGGTGAGCGCAAGGCGATCAAGCACGCGCGGTTCGACTTGGATTGGGTCCGGGGCCGCTAGGCGGACTTCAGAATCGGCTTGATCAGCTTGCCGTGCACATCCGTGAGCCGGAAGTGCCGGCCCTGGAACTTGTACGTCAGCTTCGTGTGATCGATGCCCAGCGTGTGCAGGATGGTCGCGTGCAGGTCATGCACATCCACCGGGTTCTCGACGACGTTGTACGAGAAGTCGTCCGTCGCCCCGAGCGTCATGCCCGGCTTGATCCCACCGCCCGTCATCCAGATGGTGAAGCACCGGGGATGATGATCGCGGCCATAGTCGTCATCCGTCAACCGGCCCTGGCAGTAGACGGTCCGGCCGAATTCCCCGCCCCACACCACCAGCGTCTCGTCCAGAAGTCCGCGCTGCTTCAGGTCCGTCACCAGCGCCGCCGAAGCACGGTCCGTCTCCTTGCACCGCGCTGGCATCCCCTTGGGCAGGTTGCCGTGATGGTCCCAGTCCCGGTGGAAGAGTTGGATAAACCGCACGCCGCGTTCCGCCAGACGCCGCGCCAGAAGACAGTTGGCCGCAAAGGTACCCGGCGTCCGCGCATCTTCCCCATACAGATCGAAGGTGGACTGCGGCTCCTTCGACAAGTCCGTCAGTTCCGGAACGGAAGTCTGCATCCGGAACGCCATCTCGTACTGCGAAACGCGCGCCATCGTCTCCGGATCGCCATTCGCCTCGTACTGCATCTGGTTCAGTTCGCCCAGGGCATCCAGATAGGCGCGCCGCTTGTCACGCGTCATCCCCTCGGGGTCGGAAAGGTACAGAACCGGATCGCCCACGCTGCGGAACTTTACGCCCTGGAACTTGGACGGGAGAAATCCAGCGCCCCACAAACGGTCATAGAGCGGCTGCCCGCCGCCGCCTTTGCCGGGCGAGATCATCACGATAAAGGCCGGAAGATTCTGGTTCTCGCTGCCCAGTCCGTAGCTGATCCAAGACCCGATCGACGGACGTCCCGCGAGTTGGAAACCTGTCTGGAAGAACGTAACCGCCGGATCGTGGTTGATCTGCTCGGTGTGCAACGACTTGATGAAGCAGAGATCGTCGACGATCTTCGCCGTCTCGGGAAGCAATTCGCTCACCCAGGCGCCTTGCTGGCCGTACCGCGCGAACTTGTATCGTGACGGCACCATCGGAAAGCTGGACTGTGACGCCGACATCGTCGTCAAACGCTGCCCCCGGCGCACGGACTCCGGAAGGTCCTGCTTGTACATCTTCTCGATGAGCGGCTTGTAATCGAAGGTCTCCAGTTGGCTCGGACCACCCGACTGGAACAGATAGATCACTCGCTTGGCGGTCGGTTTGTGGTGCGGAAGTCCGTCCAGGTTCGCCAGCGCGGCCTGCCCCATCATGCCTGCCGCGCCCGTCAACAGCGCTCGCCGCGAAAGAAGAACGCTCATGGCTTCGTCACCGCCTCGTCGAGATTCAGCAGAACGCTGGCCGCCTGCTCCGGTCCCAGTTTGTCCCACACCCGCCGCAAGACTTCGCGCTCCTTGGCACTCGGTGCGCGCGCCACCACCAGCCGGAAGCCCTCCTCGATCGGATCTGTACCTTGCTTCATACGCTCTCCCAGCTTGCGCGCCGCTTCGATATAGGCTTCGTCGTTCATCAGATTCAGCGCCTGCAGCGGTGTGTTTGTCCGTGTCTCGCGGACAACGCAACTCTCGCGCGTAGGAGAGTCGAACGTGATCATGGAGGGCGGCTGAATCGTTCGCCGCCAATACGTGTAGAGGCTCCGGCGGTGCCGCCCCTCGCCTTCGTCCGCCTTGTACCCGGACCCGCCCGCCAGCTCCTGCCACAGTCCCGGCGGTTGCCGCGGCTTCACGCTCGGTCCGCCGAACTTCTCGA
>CAYNDS010000087.1:0-17280 GCA_964395885.1 uncultured Solibacteraceae bacterium
GCACTCCACCTGACGCGCGTAGCCGGAGAACTCCTGTCCCAGCGACATGGGCACGGCATCCTGCAAGTGCGTTCTTCCGATCTTCAGAACGTCGCGGAAGGCGGTTGCCTTTGCGGACAAGACCTCCCGTAGCGCCTCCATCGCGGGAAGCAGTTGCCGCTCGAGCTGCTCAAGAGCAGCAAGATGCATCGCCGTGGGGAAGATGTCATTGCTGGATTGGCCGCGGTTTACCTCGTCGTTGGGATGTGCCCCGGCAAGCCGCCCAATGACCTCGTTCACGTTCATGTGCGTCGAGGTTCCGCTTCCGGTCTGGTAAACATCCACGGGAAGGTGCTGTTGATGGTTGCCTTGCGCGACGGCGCGGGCCGCCTTCTCGATGGCTTCCGCCTTGCTGGGCTCTAGTTCTCCGGAAACACCATTGACCCGGGCGGCATGAGCCTTGATCAGGCAGACCGCCCGGATGAACGGCGGCTGGAGCGTGCGTCCACTGATCGGGAAGTTTTTTATGGCGCGGGCGGTGTGCGCGCCGTACAGGGCCTCTTGCGGGACTGGCAACTCGCCCATGCTGTCCCGTTCTATCCGGAAAGGAGAAGACATACTTGAAAACAGGCAATTGGAGGGCAAATTGATCCCCGATTGCGAGATTTTTCAAACACGGGGCTTGACTCCACCCCGTCATTCCGGTTTAAATCGACTCAACCCAGGGACTGCCGCGTTCGCCTCGTTCCTTCGTTTCGGCTCCTCGATGAGCGATGTGTTTCACCCCAACATCGAAGGAGAATCGAGTGTCTCTCAATCAACAGCATCTCAGCGACTTGCTCGCCCGTGGCTTTTCCCGCCGTCAACTGGGCCGAATTGCCAGCGTCGTCACCGCCGGGGCCGCTCTGCCCTTTTACAACGAGTTCGCAATGGCACAGAATGAGCAGGCCCGCCTGCGTGTGCCGCTTCCTCCGGACGCCGTGCGAATCGGCTCGAACGAGAATCCGCTAGGGCCGTGCGCGGAGGGCTGTGAAGCGATCGCGAAGATCGCCCGTTACGGCGGACGCTACCAACCCTTCAACGAGCAGGGTGACTTCGTCAAGACGGTGGCTGAAGTGGAAGGCGTCAAGGACGAGTACGTGATGCCGTATGCCGGGTCCAGCGACCCCCTGCATCGCGCCGCGATCGCGTTTTCTTCGCCCACCAGGAGCTTCGTGATGGGTGACCCGGGCTATGAGTCCGGCGCCCGGTCCGCGGAGTTTATCGGCGCCAAAGTACATCGCATCCCGTTGCGGAAGGACTACACGCACGACGTGCAGGCGATGATTAAGGCGGATCCGAACGCGGGCGTGATCTACGTCTGCAACCCGAACAATCCCACGGGCACTCTGACCTCGCGGGCGGATCTCGAATACATCCTCGCCAATAAGCCTAAGGGATCGATTCTTCTGCTCGACGAGGCGTACATCCACTTCTCCACCGCGCAGCCGGGCAGTGATCTGGTGGCGGCGGATAAGGATGTGATCGTGCTGCGTACATTCTCCAAGGCGTACGGCATGGCTGGCATCCGCGCTGGCTTCGCACTGGGGCGGCCCGATCTATTGGCAAAAATGCGTCCGTACGGCGCAGGGATGCTCCCCATCACGGGTTTGGTCTGTGCGACCGCCAGCATGAAGGTCAAGACCCTGGTGGCCGAACGCCGCGCCATCAATAAGCGCATCCGCGACGACGTCTTCGAGTTCCTTGACAAGAAGAACTTCCAGTTCGTTCCGTCGGAGTCGAACAAGTTCATGCTGGAAGTTGGCCGTCCGGGTGTGGAAGTGACACGTGCCCTGGCCAAGGAAAAAGTCTTCATCGGCCGGACCTGGCCGGTGTGGCCCACCAAGGTGCGCGTCTCCATCGGCACCCAGGAAGACATGGATAAGTTCAAGGCCGCCCTTGTAAAGGTCATGGCCTAACGCGAAGCTTCGCCCAACATCTTCTGTGAGTCTTGCTGGCGCGACTCCCTGGTTGGAGCCGCGCCACATCCGCATCCCACGTCGGATCTCCCTTTTCCGCCACGTCGGCGAAACCGTCTGAAGAGGAGATCGAATGAAACTCGTTGTACCTCTCGCGCTGGGCGCGAGTCTAGTCATTGCCCAGTCCTTCCAAGGATCTTTACGCGGCCGGATTGTGGACCCCGGTGGAGCCGCGGTGCCGGACGTCAAAGTGACCGCCGTCGACGAAGGTACTTCCGTCAGCCGTGCGACGCTGACGTCGAGTGAAGGGGAGTATACGTTTGCCTCCCTTACTCCGGCGATCTACTCCGTCATCGCGGAAGCACCCGGCTTCAAGAAACTGGAGCGTCGCGGCGTCGTGGTCTCGACGCAGTCCGCGGTCACAATCGACCTGAAATTGGAACTGGGACAGGTCAGCGAGCAGGTCAACGTCACCGAAGAAGTCTCGCTGGTGGAGTCCGCGAGCGCATCCACAGGTCAAGTGATTGACCGGCAGAAGCTGGTCGACTTGCCCAACCTTGGGCGAAACCCGTTCATGATGTCGAAGCTTTCACAGAACGTGGTGCAGGTCGGCAACCCGAAGTTCAACCGCATGCAGGATCAGTCCGGGTCGTCGCAAATCTCGATCGCGGGCGGACCCGTTCGCGGCAACAACTACCTGCTGGATGGCATCGCGATCACGGATTCGATCAACCGAGCCGTGATCATCCCGAGCCTGGAAGCCGTTCAGGAAGTGAAGGTGCAAGCGAACACGTACGACGCGGAAATGGGGCGTACGGGAGGCGGTGTCTTCAATACCTTTCTACGCTCCGGATCAAATCAGGTTCATGGAAGCGCATTCGGTTACATCCGCGAGACCGAGTGGCTGGCGAACAACTTCTTCTCGAATCGTGCCAATCAGCCGCGAATTGAGCAGCCGTTCCGCAACTACGGCGGTTCGATCGGCGGCCCTGTCCGGATTCCAAAGATCTACGACGGCCGCAACCGTACGTTTTTCTGGATCGCCGGCGAAGCCTATCGGCAGACGGAGTCGGCCGGCACCCGCCTTGCTGTCCCAACGGCGCTTGAGCGTGTGGGCGACTTCTCGCAGAGCCGCACACAGATTTTTGACCCGTTGACAACCAATCCGGACGGAACGGGCCGTCAGCCGTTCCCCGGCAACGTCATCCCGGGCGGGCGGGTGAGTACGGTTGGCCGGCGGGCAGCCTCGTTCTATCCCCTTCCCACGACGACAGCGCGCTTTTACGGCGACCTGAACTACGACGCGACGGTGGCAGCCTACAATCGCGCTGACCAAACGACGTGGAAGGTGGACCACGAGGTGACTCGGTGGCTGCGGCTCAGCGCTTCCTACCTGCATTACGGAAGTCGCGAACCGGGCAATGCGTGGTTCCCGGGGATTGCGTCACCCAACCAGGGCATCCTGTTCCGTAAGGTAGACGCCACGCAGGCGAACGCGACCATCACACCCCAGCCCACGCTGGTGATTGCCGTCCGCTATGGCTTCAATCGTTTCCCGAACCGCTCCGTGGCCTCCAGCGACGGGTTCGCCATCACGGAACTGGGCTTCCCCTCGGCACTGCAATCACAACTTCAGACGACGTACTTCCCGTCGTTCACGATGAGCGATATGCAGTCGTTCGGCGGGTCCGCGCTTTCGCAAAACGTGTATCACTCGCGCTCGTTCTCCGCGAGTGCCTCGAAGTTTGTCGGCAAGCACACGATCAAGTTCGGTTATGACTACCGCAAGCTGAATCACGACGGGATGCCGGCCGTCACCGCAGGCACGTGGTCCTTCAACGACACGTTCACCCGGGCGACGCCCGTGCGGGTGACTCCGGGCACCGGCGCTTCCCTGGCCAGTCTCCTGTTGGGGACGCCGGCAAGTGGCTCCATCACGGTTTCGACGCCGGTCTACAACTTCGTGAACTACCATGCCGGCTTCGTTCACGATGACATCCGGGTGAGTTCCAAGCTGACGATCAACGCCGGGTTGCGGTACGAGTGGGAAACCGGAATCGGCGAGCGCAACAACGCCTTTGTCTCCGGGTTCGACCCCACTCGCATCAACCCAATCTCCCAAACGGCGGGCACGCAATTCCGCGGCGTTATCCAGTACGCCGGTGTGAACGGCGCCCCCACGACGAGTGGAAACCCGAACCGCAACAAGTTCTCACCCCGAATTGGCATTGCGTACCAGTGGAACGAGAAGACAACCATTCGGGCAGGCTACGGGATGTTCTGGGCGCCGATTCCGTTCAATTTGCAGAACCCCCTCGGTTACACTCAGGCCACACCGTTTGTTGCCTCCAACGACAACAACGCCACACCGGCCAATTTCCTGGATAATCCGTTTCCTGGAGGCTTGTTGCGGCCCGTGGGCAATGCGGGCGGAGAACTGGCAGGCATCGGCCAGTCCATCAATACGTACGATCCCGCTGCGCGTTCGCCCCTGGTTCAGCAGTACTCCTTCGATTTGCAGCGGCAACTTCCGGGTGGTTACGTTCTGTCCGCCGGATACATCGGATCGAAGAGCACGAACCTGGTCCAAGGAACAGGCGACATCAACATCAACCAACTTGGCACGGAGTTCCTCAGCCAAGGGGCGGCGCTAAACCAGCCGACGCCGAACCCGATGGCCGGGCGAGGGGGATTGTTCGCCGTCGCCGCGACGACGCTGCCGCGCTCGCAACTGCTGCGGCCGTTCCCGCAGTTCACCGCCGTCACGCTGTCGAACTCAGATCGCAACCGGGCGCTGTACCACTCGTTCTACATCAAGGTGCAGAAGCGGTTTTCGCAAGGCTTCACCGCGTTGTCGACGTACACCTGGTCGCGCAACATGGATGGCAGCTTCGCCGGAGCGGGGAATACCTTCAATACTCAGCCCGGCACAGCCCAAAACAACTACGACCTGGGTGCCGAGTATTCGCGTTCCACGGTCGACACGCCACACCGCTGGTCCGGCGCGTTCACGTATGAGCTGCCGTTTGGCAGAGGCAAAGCTTATCTGTCCTCCAGCCGAGTGCTGGATCTTCTGGTCGGTGGATGGTCGGCGAATGTGGTGGGCGTGATCCAGAGCGGCTACCCGCTTGCGATGACACAGCTGAACAACAACGCCGTTATCGGGACCAACGTACAGCGGCCAAACGCCACCGGGCAGCCTGCCGCTTCGACAGGAAGCTTCGCGCAGAGAATCGACGGCTGGCTGAATCCGGCGGCATTTTCGCAAGCCCCGCAGTTTACCTTTGGCAACGTCAGCCGCACCATTGGAGTCCGCGGACCGGGCCAGGTGAACTGGGATGTGTCGATGTTCAAGACATTCTCCATAACCGAGAAGTTGAAGGCTCAGTTCCGGGCGGAGGCGCTGAACTTCACCAATACCCCGATGTTCAATGGCCCAAACACGCAGCTTGGCAATCCGCAGTTTGGGCGCATCACCTCACAGGCGAACTTCTCCCGGCTTATTCAACTGGGCGTCAGGTTCTTCCTGTAACAGGCTCCCGGAGCTCACCCCTGATGCTCTAGGAGAGGGCGGATTCGCGGTAGACGGGCCGGGAATCCGCCCAAATCATTTCCGTTTGGCCCCCGCCAGCAGGCCAGCCAATCGTTCAATGGCCGGTTCCAGACGTTGCGGTGATTGCAGCACCCCGCCAAACAGGTCCCCTACGCGGCGGAATCGATCGATGGCATTTCGGATGTCGAACTGTTGCGGGCGCAGGCCCGGCTTAACCTCGCTCCAGTCGAGCGGTGTCGCGACAGGAGCCCCGTCGTGAGCGCGAACCACATACGGCGCGGAGATCGTCTTCCCTCGGCCATTCTGCAAATGGTCAAAGTACACACGGTCCCTTTCCCTGCGTGCGACCGATCGCGGCGTTGTAAACAGGTCCGGCCGTTCCGCTGCGGCGATGCGTGCCAGAACCTCGCAGACGGCCTTCGTCTGCTCATAGCTGTAGACCGGTTCCAGCGGGACGTAGATGTGCATCCCGTCGCCACCCGTTGTCTTCGGATAGCCAGTCAAGCCAATCGCATCCAGCTTGCGACGCAGATAGTTCGCTGCCTCCACAATCCGGTCGTAGCCCGTCTCCTGCGGATCGAGATCGATGAGAAGAAAGTCCGGGTGATCCAGGGAACCCACCCGGCTCATCCATGGATTCTGATCGATGCAGCCGAGTTGCGTGAGGTAGAGCAGTTCCGCCCGTCCATCACCAACCACGCGGAGTTTCTGCTCGTCACCCTCTTCCAGTTCTGTGGTGCGAATCCAGTCCGGCAACTGCTCCGCGTTTTTCTGAAAGAAGCTCTCGCCATGGATTCCGTCGGGGTAGCGCCGCAGGGAGAGCGGACGATCTTTCCAGTGAGGGACAAGCAGGTCAGCGACCGCGTCGTAATAGTTCAGCAGGTCCCTCTTTGTGTAGCCCTGAGCTGGAAAAAAGACCTTGTTCAGGTTCCGGATGGCGAGCCGATGTCCCTCCACGGCGAGAATCACTTCAGACTTGCCCGCAGGGATCAGATCCGGCTTCGGTGTGGCCGAAGGCGTCGCTTGAGGAGCGATCCGGACACACTCAGCAGGCTCGACGTCTTCACGCAAGCCGACGAATACAGGGGCGCGAAGGCGGCCCTCTTCGGTCCACTCCAGATAGCGTACGGTCGCCACCAACTCCGGCTTTGTCCAGGCCGCGACTTCCTGCGGCAGCCTCGGAATTGAGGCGAGCGGGGACTGCTTCGCAATGAGTGGCTGCATGCGGTCCCAGATCTGCTTCATCAACTTCTGATCGAAGCCAGTGCCCACCGCCCCGGCGAACCGCAGTTGGCCCTGGTCCCAGACGCCAAGCAACAGAGAACCGAAGTACTCCCGCTCGCCTTTCGTGTAGCCGCAGATGACGAACTCGTGCTCCTGCGTGACCTTGACCTTGACCCAGCACGTGCTGCGCGAAGACTCGTAGAAGCTGTCCAGCCGCTTGGCCACGACTCCTTCCAAATTCTGAGCGCGGGCGGCGGCCAGGAGTTCCGGCCCATTCCCGGCAAAGTGTTCGGATAGCCGCAGATGGGCCGCCGGCGCCACCACAGACCGCAGCCTCTCCTTGCGCAGCGAGAGCGGCAGACCGCGCAGGTCTCGCCCGTCCAGATAGAGGAGGTCGAAGGCGTAGAAGATCGCCGGCCGAGACTTGGCCAGCCGGGCGATCGCGTTCTCCCCCGCCGCCATGATGCGTGGCTGAATTCGTTCAAAACTGGGGCGTCCGTTATCGTCCAGGACCACGATTTCGCCGTCCAGGATGGCGCTTCTCGCATGAACTCTCGACGCCAGGTTGCAGACCTCCGGGTACGTTGCGGAGATGTCATTGCCCTTGCGCCCCGTGGCACGCACCGTCCCGTTGTCGACGCGCAGCATGGCGCGAACGCCATCCCACTTGATCTCAAATACCCAAGGGTCTCCACTCGGAAGCTCGTCGCTCAATTGGGCGAGCATGGGTTCAATCACAGAAGGCATTGCCGCTTCCGGCGCTGGCCGGACCTCCAGCGCGATCTCCTGCTGCGTGCGGCCGGTCTTCACACTCCAGGCATGTACATCGACGTCGTACGGCGAGGTGGCATGCTCGTCCTTCTTCTTCAGCAACAGCCAGTCGTTGGACTCGCCCCCCGTCTTGCGGTCCTTCATCCGCACCAGCGCAAACTCGCCCCTCAGCTTCTCACCGTTCAGCCGGAACTTGAAGTCACCGCGGGCCAATTGCGCTTCGGCGTCGCCGGTGCCGAGTTGCTCCCACTGCCCCAAGTCCCACAGCATCATGCTGCCTGCGCCATAGTTGCCTTTCGGGATGTTGCCTTCGAAGGTGGCGTACTCCAGCGGGTGATCCTCGACATGAACCGCCAGTTGCTTCACAACAGGATCCAGCGTCGGGCCATTCGGCACAGCCCAGGACTTCAAGGTGCCGTTGACCTCGATTCGAAGGTCATAGTGCAGCCGCGTCGCATCGTGACGTTGCACACAAAACACGCGGCCGGACTGGCTTGCCGAAAGCTCCGGCGGAGGCTCCGGCGTGTCTTTGAACTTTCGCTTTCTGGAGTACTCGTTCAGGGCCACCGTGCTGTCCGTTCTACAACAAAGCTCTGGCGAATTGTTTTCCGCCGCACGCTAGCGCTAGTATAGGGGCGAGTCATGGCGTCCACCATCTGGAAAGGCCACATCACCTTTGGGCTGGTGTCACTGCCCGTAAAGCTGGTTGCCGCCGCGCGCAGCGAAACCATCAGCTTCAATCAGCTGCACAAGGCGGACCACTCCCGCGTCAAGCAGGTCCTTTACTGCATCAGCGAGGATAAGCCTGTTCCCCGCAGCGAACTCGTCAAGGGCTACGAGTACGAAAAGGATCATTACGTCGTAGTCGATGAAGACGATATCAAGCGCATCCAGCCTAAGACCGCAAAGGTCATGGAGATCCTTGAGTTCGTAAAAGCTGACGAGATGGATCCGGTGATTCTGGAAAGCAGCTATTACGTACAGCCGGACGAAGCCGGGGAAAAGTCGTATGCGCTGCTGATGGAGGCCATGCGCCGCTCCGGTTACAATGCGGTCGCCAAGCTCACCATGCACAATCGCGAGCACATCGTGATCATGCGTCCCGGAAAGTTCGGGATGATCCTGCACACGATGTACTACCGCGACGAGTTGCGCGCCAGTGACGAGTTCCGCACCAATTTGGATCTGGTGAAGGAAAAGGAACTGGTGATGGCTCAATCGCTGATTGAGGCGCTGGCTTCTCCGTTCGAGCACGAAAAGTTTAAGGATACCTACCGGGAGAGCTTGCGCTCGATGATCGATGCAAAGATCTCCGGGAACGACGTGGTTGCTCCACCCCAGGAGCAGGAGCTCGCGCCGGTGATCGACATCATGGAAGCGCTGAAGTCCTCCCTGGCTGCCCTGAAGAAGCCCCCTGCGGCGGAGCAATCGCCCGCTGCCGATGTCATGGAAATCACTGCGCCGGCCAAACGCAAGGGCCGGGCGAGAGTCGCGCGTTAGCGATGAAGCGGCTGATCGCCGCGCCGGACTATGCAGCCCTGCTTCGTGTTGTTCGGGACGCGATCGGGGATCAGCAATGCATCATCGTCACCGCGACGCGCGCCGCGGCGGACGAACTCCTTTGGCAGCACCTTCAGCGGCCTGCACTCGGGATAGAGCGCTTCACTCTGGTGCAGCTTGCCGCACAACTCGCGCAGGGGCCAGTCACTGCGGCCGGTCTTGCGCCGATGAGTCCCCTGGTGACGCGAGCCATCGTTGCCCGGGCGATTCACAAGACCCGCAAGAAGCTCAAGTACTTCGCTGAGATTGCGGACACTCCGGGCTTCGTTGACGCCGCCGCGGCCACCATCGGGGAACTGCGGCTGAATGCGATCAACCCAACCGCTGTGGCCGGCTGCAGTGAGGCTGGCGAAGACCTGGCAAAGTTGCTTCGTGCTTACGAGAAGCTGCGCGCGGACCACCGCCTTGTCGATCTGGCGGCGACCCTGTCGTACGCCGCGAAAGTCCGGTCCCATCGCTTACTTCGGCTGCCCATCTTCTTTGTCGATGTTCCCTCGCGGAGCCGATCGGTAACCCTGTTTGCCAAGACACTCTGCCGCGCTGCCCCCTCGGTCATCGTCGCGTTGCTGGATCGTGACTCGGAATCTCAGTCGCGCTGGGAGGCGATCCTGGGTCTGGACTGCCACGGTCTGGCGGGCTCAGGCTCCGATACCACCCTCGGCCGGGTCCGCGCCGGTCTCTTCCGTTCTCGCCGGCTCGCGGAGTTCTCCGACGATTCCGTGGCGTGTTTTTCCGCGCCGGGCGAAAGCTTTGAGTGTGTCGAGATCGCCCGGCGCATTCTTGCTCTTTCGTGCAGTGGAACTCCGTTCGACCGCGTTGCAGTCTTGCTGCGCCAGCCAGGAACGTATGAGCCGCTGCTCGAAGAGGCGATGCGCAGAGCCGGGATTCCGCTCTACCTGAGTCATGGGAGTGTTCGCCCGGATCCTGCCGGACGCGCGTTTCTTTCGCTGCTTGCCTGTGCCGAAGAGCAGTGCTCTGCCAGCCGGTTTGCTGAGTACCTTTCGCTCGCGCAGGTGCCTAATCCGGACGACGCTCCTGATTTTGTTGCGCCCGAAGACGAACTCCTGCGTGCGTTCTCCGGTGAGGCGGAACAGCCGGCCACGCAGCCGCCTGACGCACCCACGCCGGTTTCGCCCTATGGGTGGGAGCAACTCCTGGTGGACGCCGCAGTGATTGGCGGCGCAACCCGCTGGCAGCGGCGGCTCGAAGGGCTCGACCAGGAGCTCTCGGCTCGGCTTAGTCAGGTGGACGCGGCCGATCCTGCCGCTCACGCCGTCAAGAACCAGCGTGAGCAACTGCAAGCACTGTCGCGCTTCGCCCTGCCGCTGATTCGCCTTCTGGACGACCTGCCCGCGAGCGCGCTTTGGCAGGACTGGCTGTCACGGCTGCAGACGCTCGCCCGAAGATCGTTGCGGCAGCCGGATGGCGTTTTGGCAGTACTTTCGGAACTCGCGTTAATGGGCGAGGTTGGACCGGTTCCCATCGAGGAGGTCCGTGCGGTGCTTGCGGACCGCATGGGTACCTTGCGCCGCCCGCCGCCGCCGCGCCGCTTCGGTGCTGTGTTTGCCGGTCCAATCGAAGAGGTGCGCGGCCGCAACTTTGATGTGGTGTTCCTGCCGGGTCTGGCTGAAGGGCTGTTTCCCCGAAAGGTTCTGGAAGATCCCTTGCTGTTGGACGGTGCTCGCACCCGCCTCAGTCCAGATCTCAGTGTGAACGAGACCAGGGCTCTGCGGGAGCGCTTGCTGCTGCACATTGCCGCCGCCGCTGGCACTCGGTTTGTTGTGTCGTATCCACGAGTGGACGCGGCGCTTGCGAGGCCTCGCGTGCCGTCCTTCTACGCCCTGGAGGTTGTGGGTGCTGCGCAGGGCACCTTCCCGGGGCTCAACGCGTTTGAGGAGGCGGCACGGCAGCAGGCCGCTATTCGCCTCGGGTGGCCGGCCCCACGCACGCCCGCAACGGCAATCGACGAGACGGAGTTTGATCTCGCCGTCATGGCGCAATGCCTGGATCCGGAGACGGCCGACAAGACCGGTCTGGCACGGCATATCGTAATTAGCAGTCCCACCCTCCACCGCTCGCTGCAGGCTCGTTGGCGACGGTGGGAGAAGCGGAACGATTGGACCATTTCGGATGGCCTGCAGATTGATCCCGCCTTGCTGGAGAAGCGACATCCGTTTCAGGTGCCGTACCCCGTGAAGGCTCTGGAAACCTACGCCGCGTGCCCTTACCAATTTCATCTCAAGGCGGTCTACCGGCTCTCGCCGCGCGAAGCGGTGGAAGCACTTGAGCATATGGACCCGCTCACAAAAGGGTCGATGTATCACGAAGTGCTGCATCGCTTCCTGGCACCCCTGCTACCGTGGGAGCCCCGTCCGCTGGGTGAACTCGACGAGCGGCTTGGTGCTGTGCTGGACGAGGTCGCGCGGGAGTGGCACGAAAAGCTGGCCCCGGCAATCGAGCGGGTGTGGCGCAGTGAAGTGGAGTCGCTCAGGGCTGATTTGCGCGGTTGGCTTCGTGAGTTGACGCGCGCTGAATCGTGGCGTCCGGAGTCAGTAGAGCGTGGCTTTGAAGCGGCAATCGAAGGCTTCCGATTGCAGGGGCGAGTTGATTTGCTCGAACGCCACATCCGAGACCGGAGGCTTCGCGTGACCGATCACAAGACAGGCAGGCCCCCGCAGGAGCGGCCCGTCTTCACTGGCCACGGCCGTCACCTTCAGCCGATCCTGTACTCGCTCGCAATGGAGCAGGTCACAGGGACGCCTGTGCAATCTGGTCGGCTGTTCCATGCCACGCAACGGGGCGAGTACGAAGAGATCGAGGTTCGCGTGACGGAAGCCTCGCGAGGTCACGCCGGTGAAGCCTTGCGCGTGATTTCGGCCAGTATCGACAGCGGACGGCTGTTTGCCGCTCCCGAACAGGGCGCTTGCGGCCAATGCGACTTCACGCTCATCTGTGGGCCATACGAAGAAGAGCGCGTACGCCGCAAACCGCTGCGTTGGCTGACAGGGCTGGATAAGGTGCGCGCCACGCCATGATCGCCGCTGCGCAGCCTCGCTTGTCGGACCAGGATGCGCGTGAGCGGATTCGCACTGCGCTCGATCGCAGTCTGCTGGTCGAGGCGGCGGCGGGCACCGGCAAAACCACAGAACTCGTCTACCGGATGGTGGCGGCCCTGGAAGCAGGGGCCCGGGTAGGCGAGATGGTCGCGGTCACCTTCACTCACAAGGCAGCCGGTGAACTCAAGCTGCGTCTGCGTGAAGAACTGGACCGGCGGTTGCGTCACACCGCGTCTTCTCATCTCGAACACGCGCTGGCACATCTGGAAGAGGCGTCGGTTGGCACCATCCACGGCTTCTGTGCCCAGATTCTGCGGGAACGTCCAGCTGAAGCGCGCATCGACCCTGCATTCCGGGAACTGGCGGAACCGGAAGCGGGGCGGCTTCGCGACCGGGCGTTGCGCTGGTGGTTCCAGCGGCAGCTCGATGTCGAGGCTCCAGCACTGCGCCGCGCCTTGGAACGAATGGCCGGCAACAGCTCACCAGCCACCACACAGCTGAAATTCGCATTCCTAACGCTGCTGGAATGGCGCGACTACACTGCTCCCTGGCAGCGCCTGGTTTGGGACCGGGAGCGCGCCATCGATGCCATCGTCGACCGGGTGATTGGCATTGCACCCCACCTGAACGACAAGTTCCAATGTGTGCGCCGCACAGCGGAGAGGATCACGCGCGCCGAAGAAGTTCGGACGCGGGACTACGATTCTCTGGAAGCCCTGCTGGTATCCCTGCTGAGTGACCTGAAGCGATTGAAGCGCAAAGGTGCCGAGGATCTTATCGGCGCCCTGGAAGAGTTTCGAGACCGTGCCGACGCCGACCTCGCGCCTCTCTTGCGCGAGGAACTGCGTCTGGCGGTACAGCGCTATCAGGTGCTCAAGCGGAAGACCAGTCGTCTGGACTTTCTGGATCTGTTGCTCTGCGCTCGCGATCTGGTGCGGCATCATGCCGCTGTCCGACAGGAACTGCAACGCCGGTACAGGCACATCTTTATCGACGAGTTTCAGGACACGGATCCGCTCCAGGCAGAGTTACTGCTGTTGCTGGCAGCCGATGATCCGAACGAAACGGACTGGCGAAAGGCAACGCCGGTGCCGGGCAAGCTATTCGTCGTTGGCGATCCAAAGCAATCGATCTACAAGTTTCGTCGCGCTGACGTCTCTCTCTACACTGGTCTGCGAGAGCGGCTTGGCGGTGGCGGCGCGGAGCATCTGGAACTCTCGCACAGTTTCCGCGCTGTCGCACCCATTCAACGCTTCATCAACCGTGCGTTTGCGGACGTGATGCCCGACGTTGGCTATGTCCCACTGCGCGGCCAGACGGAAGGTCTGCCCGAGCAGCCCGCGGTGATTGCGCTTCCTGTGCCGAAACCGTACGGCTCACAACGGCTTTCGCGAAAGGCGATCGATGCCTCTCTCCCCTCGGCGACTGCGGCCTTTGTGGCCTGGCTCGTTGAGGAAAGCGGATGGCAAGTTCGCGAAAGTGGGCAGTGGCGCCCGATTCAGCGCCACGATGTCTGCCTGCTGTTCCGCCGCTTTTTGAACTATGGCGAGGACATCACGCGCGACTACGCACGTGGCCTGGAGGCTCGGGGAATCCCGCACGTTCTGGTTGGCTCCCGATCTTTCCACAATCGCGAAGAGGTCGAGACCCTGCGCGCCGCGATGACGGCAGTCGAATGGCCCGCTGACGAGCTAGCTGTCTACGCCACCTTGCGGGGCGCGCTGTTTGCGATCGATGATGCGACGTTGTGGCGCTATCGCAGTCAGGTGGGCCGCCCGCACCCTTTCGGCAAGCGTCCGCCGCCGGATGAGTTCCCCGACGTCGTCGCAGCATTGGATCTGTTGGCGGAACTGCACCGTGCTCGCAACCGCCGCCCGGCTGCCGATACGCTGCAACGCCTGCTGTCCGCAACTCGCGCCCATGCGGGTTTTGCGATGCGCAAGAACGGCCATCAGGTACTGGCGAATGTGCACCGCGTCGCGGAGCTTGCGCGCGCTCACGAGCAGTCCGGAGGCGTGTCCTTCCGCGGCTTCGTTGAAGAACTGGAAGCCCAGGCTGCGCGGTCCGATTCTTCCGAGGCGCCGGTGATGGAACCGGGCGCCGATGGGGTTCGCATCATGACGGTGCATCAGGCCAAGGGTCTGGAGTTCCCGGTCGTGATTCTCTGTGACCTTACCGCCAATCTCGCCAGCCGGGAGCCTGATCGCTACCTCAAGGGTGATCTGTGCGCGTCGCGGCTCTTGTGGTGCGCCCCGGCCGAATTGCGGGAACACGCCGCCGAGGAACAGCAGCGAGAGCGGTACGAAGGAATCCGGCTGGCCTATGTCGCCTCCACCCGCGCGCGAGATCTGCTGGTTATCCCCGCGGTTGGCGACCGTCCGCTCGGTGACGGCAATTGGCTGGAACCGTTGGAGGCAGCGCTGTACCCCGAATACGCGGAACGTCGCGGGCCAAAGCTGGCACTCGGTTGCCCGCAATTCGGCGAACGGAGCGTCCTGGAGCGACCCTTCGAACTGGAGCAAGGGCCGGAAACCTCTGTCAAGCCGGGTCTTCACGGCGAGGTCGTATGGTGGGACCCCGCCGCTTTGGAACTACAGGCGGAGTCCCAGCATGGGCTTCGGCTGCAGGAGATCTTGAAAGACGATGGACTGGCAGCGCAGAGCATCGAAGCCTACCGGCAGTGGCAGAACCAGCGATCCGCCGCGCTGGATGTCGGATCCACCGAGAGTGTGCGGCTGCTGCTTCCCAGCCTTGCAGGCAGCGCGCCGCCCTCACCGGTAGCTGTCGACGTCGTTGCCGTACCGCGACAAGGAAGTCAACCATCGGGACGACGCTTCGGAGCGATCGTCCACGCTGCGTTGCGCGACGCCACGCTCGAAACGGTGGAGGACGCCGTCAGTCTGCAAGCCCGGATTGCCGGAGGAACGGCTGAGGAACTCACCGCTGCTGTGGAGCGTGTTTCCGCGGCACTGCGCCATCCCTTGCTGAACCGCGCGCACCGGGCGGAGCGGCTGCTTCGGGAAGCCCCCCTCTCGGTGCCGCTCGTCGATGGCGAGGTTCTGGAAGGTGTGCTCGACCTGGCGTTTCTGGAAGCCGGGGAATGGACCATCGTCGACTTCAAGACAGATGCGGATCTCGCTGCGCAGCGCAGCCACTACGAGCGACAACTGCAGTGGTACGCGCACGGGCTTCGGCTTGCAACCGGATTACCGGTTCGCGCGGTTCTGATGACGTTGTAGCAACTCCTCGGCATAAAGTGCTCCTGCCGGAGACTCTTCATGCTTGAAGAACGCATACACGTCTCGTCCTCCTGCCAACAGATTCTCGGTCTGCTCGAAGATGTCCTGCCGCTCGGCCTCGGAGTACTCACTCTTCCTCAGGCGAAAGTAGACGAAGTCTGCGGTGATGCGCTTCGGCACGATCAGCTTGTCGCTTTCCGCAAGGCAGAGCGCAATGTTGCGCCGCTCCAGGATTCCGTAAATCCGGTCGTCGAACCAAGAATCATGACGGAACTCGAAGGCGATGCGCAGGTCATCCGGAACATCGAGCAGGAACTGCTCCAACAGTTCGGCATCACACTTCAGGTTGGGCGGCAACTGGAACAGAACGGGCCCCAACCGCCTCTGCAGCCGAAGCACATCGATGGCTTGAAAGAAGACGCCCGTGAACTCGCTTCGCTGCAGCCGCAGGAAGTGCGTCAGCCGCTGATGGGCCTTTAGCGCGAATACGAAGCCGGGCTGCGTGTCGGACAGCCAAGTCCCGATCGTCGCCTGAGAAGGTAAGCGATGAAAGCTGTAGTTGATCTCGCAAGCACTCAGCCGCGTGGCATAGTGAGCTAAAAACCTCTTCTGCGGAACGCTCTCTGGATAGAAAGCGGGCTTCCAACTGGGATACGCAAATCCGGATGTTCCGCAATAGAGGCTGGCCATAACGCTAGAATCCACAATAGTCCCTCCCATGCGAATTTTGATTCCTGTCGTTCTCTGCATGAGTCTGTCTGCCCAGACTGGCGCTCAATTGGTCGATTCACGCAAGGTCTGGGACTCGGCGGCGCACAACGCCTTCACCGACCTGGTGCGCTTTGAGGGCCGCTGGTATCTTGCGTTCCGAGAGGGCTCCGCCCATGTCTCGCCGGACGGGCAGATCCGCATTCTTCGCAGCAAGGACGGAACGGCATGGGAGAGCACTGCGCTGCTCTCGTTGCCCGGCGACGACCTTCGCGATCCGAAGCTCAGCGAAGGTCCGGACGGCAAGCTGTGGGTCATTGCCGCCGCCGCCCGCCCCTCCGGGCATCAGACGATGGCGTGGACGTCGAGCGACGGAAAGGCTTTTGGTAAGGCCACGACTGTCGCCGACCTGAACTATTGGCTTTGGCGCATCACCTGGAAGGAGCGCATGGCCTACGGCATCGGCTATCGCACTCTCGCCAACCAGCGTGGCGCCCGTTTGTATCGCTGGGACGGCCAGAAGTTCGGCACGCATGTCGATGATCTGAAGATCGAAGGCTACCCAAATGAATCAGCCATTCGCTTTGGCGACGACGGCACCGCTTGGTGTCTGCTTCGCCGTGATCCCGCCAACGCCCTCTGGGGAACGGCAAAGAGCCCCTACACCGCCTGGACCTGGAAGGACATGGGCGCCCGCATCGGCGGCCCCAATTTCCTGCTGCTTCCGCGAGGTCGCGTCGTCGGCGTCGTCCGCCTCTACGATGGCAAGCAGCGGACGTCGGTTGTCGGCATCGACCCGGCCGCGGGGACGCTGAAGGAACTGGTGGCGCTGCCTTCCAGTGGCGACTCCAGCTACGCGGGCCTCGAATGGCATCGGGACCAGCTCTGGGTCAGCTACTACTCTTCGCACGAGGGCAAGTCCTCCATCTACCTGGCCCGCGTGCGCGTCGAATAACCCGAATTTCGTACACTGGAAGCGTCTCCCTGAAATCATGCTGGAACGCATCAGCGTGCATGGCGCGCGCCAGCACAATCTCAAGAACATCGACGTCGAGATCCCTCGCAATACGCTCACCGTCATCACCGGTCTGAGCGGAAGCGGCAAATCCTCGCTCGCCTTCGACACAATCTATGCCGAGGGACAGCGCCGCTATGTGGAAACACTCTCTCCCTACGCCCGGCAGTTCCTCGACCAGATGGAGCGGCCGGAGGTGGACTCGATCGACGGCCTA
>CAYNDS010000088.1:0-1672 GCA_964395885.1 uncultured Solibacteraceae bacterium
ACGCCGCACAGGTAGATCAACAAATGCGGGGGGGTGAAGAACGTATCGCGGCCGATCGAGACATGCCAGGAGATGTCCCAGGAAGCCCCAACCGTGACGCTGGTGACGGCGGCGGCAGAGTTCCACACATACCAGGGCACACCGATCGCGGTGCGCTCCTGCACACGCAGATTCAGGCCCGGAAGTGCGCTCGCGTGGGCCATCCTTCCGGCCTGAATTCTATCGCAGTTCGCGGTTCGTTCTCGGACTTGGGAGGCCCACAGGATGCGATGCACCCCGATCAGCGCGCGCAGGCGCCATTCAGTCGATCTTTTCGGTCACTGTGAGCGCTTCCCGCAGCCGGAAGGGAATCTTCGTCTCACTCTGGATCTCGGCGGGTTTCCCCCGAGTGAGGAGGATTTGTCCGGCACCCGCGCCGCCACCTGTTGCCGCTCCAATTGCGGCGCCACGTCCACCGCCGAAGATCGCGCCGAGCGCGGCACCGACACCCGCCCCGATCGCCACTTTGGTGGCGTCACGTCCGGCGGAGGATTCCGCTTCCCGGATAAACGGTTCCGTCAGGAGATCGACCCGCTGACGATCCGACGTTTCGAGCCGCGTGAGCCGAATCGAGAGCCGGCCCCGGCCCTTGACCCGCCCGGAGCGTTCGAGATCGACAATCTGGCCGTCGACGCGCGCGCCTCGTTCGCCGATCACCATATTGTTCACAATAATCGGCTGATCCAGAACGCCCGAGAAGCTATCACCCGCGTTGTTGCGCTCGCTCGATAGGTACTGCGAGATCCGGACGTGCAGGATGGTTCCGGCGGGGATCGTGACGGTTTCTGGCTTTCGCTCCTCTTTCGCCCTCTTTACCTCGAGGGCGTCCGGGCGAAGGATCGCCTGCTCCGGGGCACTCTCGTGGCGAGCGGTTTCGACGGGTGCCGCTGGAACCGTCTCCGTGCGAGCCGGTTCGGCGGGCTTCTCGGGAACGGGCGGCAGTCCGACGGAAGGCGGAGGTCCGCTGGAAACCACGGTGACGTTTGCGGCGGGCTCGGCGGGTGAAACCTTCAGCTTGTCTTTGCTGGTGGACGGGCCACCCGATGGGCTGACCGGCGCCTTGGTGGCGCGGATGGCGGGGGCTGGGGTCCGTGGCGAGGGCGAGGGCGAGGGCGTCGGCTTGGCGGGAAGCGGTTCCGCAACCTCGGCTTCGACAAGCTTTGGCGGCTCGGCGACGGTGGCCGGGACGGGCTCGACGTAGGGAGCGGGCTTCGGCGCGGCTTCGGTCTTCGGCTGCTCCGGTCTCCAGATTGAAAAGATGATGACCGCGGCGAGCGCGGCCCCACCAACAAATGCGAGCGTAGGCTTCACGGTGTCGGCCTCCTCCTTTCATTAAACGGTGGAAACCGGTGGACGGTTTCGCCGGGGAGCGTGTCTTGTCAAGACCAGGTCCCGGCGATCCGGGGTCGAGAAGATCGTTACGAAAGGCGAGATGGAATTCGCGGCCGCCGTCTCATCCACTACTTTCGCGAGCGAGCCCAAGCCACTGCCTAGTGACTTAGGCTCGCCTGCGGTAGGCAGATGAAAGGCTTCTGCCGATTGCCGACTAGCGGCGGCAGACGCCGGCGGCGGCGGTCGCCACACCCGCCACAGCCAGCCACATCGTGGAAGGTTCCGGAACCGCGCTGACGAC
>CAYNDS010000088.1:1772-17192 GCA_964395885.1 uncultured Solibacteraceae bacterium
GTTCACGCTGTAGTTGTCCAGGTAGACGGTTCCGGAATCCGCGAAGCAACCATCAGGGAACGAACACTTGGTAAGTGTGGCAGTGCGGTAGCCAAACTGGATGGGTGCCCCTTTGGCGCTGAAATCGGGCGCACCAGTGGCGAATCCGGAGACATCCCAGTTCGCCGCCGATCCCGCGTTGAAGACAGTTTTCACCCAAACCGACGTCGATTGTGGAGTCAGCTGCTGAAGAGTCGTGGCCTGAGTGGACCCAGTAGGTCACTCTCTGGTTCTGCGCCGAGAAAGCACTTGACCGCGTTCCGGCTCTAGTACCTCCAGGCGCTCTCACCGGGCCCTCCCGTGCGGACTGGTGACAAGTGTCACTCGCCGGGAGAACGCCGGGTGCTCATACTGGACAAAAGTGTGACGCTCGGTCTTCACGATCTCAAGCCAGTTGTGGACTCTTGTCGTCGCCGCGCCTCGACCAGGCGGCGCGCGTCGCGCCAAAGGTGGTGATGTCGTCCCTGTCTTCGAGTGCGACGTGATCTGACGCTTGTGACACAGCCCGCACCCGCACCGGGCGATCCTGCACTGCGGAGGCGCGATCCAGCGGCATCACCAGAACAGCCGCTGCACCGTCGGAGATCAGCGAGCAGCCAAAGACAGTCAGGGGGTCAGCCACCGGCTTGCCTGCCAGCGCCTGTTCGAGCGTGATCCGATCGACGCTCGTGCCATTCGGGGCGTAACGAGCGTAACTTGACTAAATCCAACAAGTTAACGACTTTCAAGTAACATCACGAAAAACTGATCCAAGCGACGGTTTCTCCCTTGACCGCCTTATTGTCCGCCCGTACTCTGCTGGTAGTCTGACCGTCCTTCGTCGGAGAGGGTGGCGGACTCAGGAGGAAACTTGAAAACCCTACACGTTTTGTGTCTGAGTCTTCTTTCGGCAGCCGCAGGTTGGGCTGACGCGATTACCCCTTCCAGTTACTCGGCGACGCTGCCGGTCGGCGGCACCGCGACGATCCGCAAGACAGTCACCATCTCCCAGCAGCTGACGTCGCCGGTCGATGTCTTTTTCCTGAGTGACACCACGGGCAGCATGGGTGGTTCCATTAACTCTGTCCGCCTGGGAGTGCTCAACATCGTGGATACGATCCTCGGGATCGCTCCCAACACGCAGTTCGCCGTAGGCAGCTACAACGACTGCGTGAACGGGCCGGGCAACTGCCCGGCGGGAACCCTGAATCGCGCCTTCTCGCAGCAGACAGACCTGACGAGCAGCAAGGCCGCGATTCAGACGGCGGTGAACACGTGGAGCGCTTCCGGCGGCGGCGACGGGCCGGAGTCCAATCTGTATGGACTCTGGGGTGCGGCCACCACCACGTCCTGGCGCACGGACTCCCGCCGTTTTCTGTTCTGGATCGGCGATGTGACCGGCCACGACCCGCGGCAGGGCATTACGGAGGCGATCGCGACCAAGGCTCTCCAAGACAACAACGTCGCGGTCTATGCGATCTCGGTAGGCAGCGGTGGCCTCGATTCCAAAGGCCAGGCAACCCGTATCACCAATGCCACGGGCGGCAAGAAGATCTCCGGCGGCTACTCGGAAGCCGCGGACATCATCAAGGGCTCGTTGACCGGTTCGTTGATCAACTACTCGACGGTCGATCTGGGCCTGGTGGGGTTGGGCGGCGGCGTGGATGTGACTTGGTCACCGGCAGCCTACAAAGGCACGTACGATCGCAGCACGGAGCGCACCTTCGACTTCGATGTCACCTTCAAGGGACTGACGCCCGGGACGCATGACTTCCAGGTGGTGGCGCGGGTGGATGGCTCGATTGTGGCCCGCGAATCGGACCGGATCACGGTGACCGGCGCAGAGATCCCGGAACCGTCTTCGCTGGCGCTAGTGGGCCTTGCCGGCGCGGTGCTGGCGGCTTCACGCCGCTTTCGCCGCTAGGAAACGACACAAGAAAGGCGGGCGCCCTGATTTCAGACGCCCGCCTTCCTGCCGTCTCGACCGTTCTTCCCAACTCTCGCTAGAACACCAACCGAAGCGCGAACTGCACCAGGCGGGGAGTATTCGTCTGGCCGCTAATCACGCCAACTGTCGATTGCCCAGCGCCCGTCCAGGATAGGCAAATTGCACCCGGTTGAACAGGTTGAAGATCTCCGTGCGGAACCGCAGCCCCACTCTCTCCGTGACATTGGTGTTCTTGAAGATCGTGAAGTCGTAGTTTGCCTGGCCATGCCTGCGCAGCGACGAAAGACTTCTGCCGATTGCCGACTAGCGGCGGCGGACGCGGGCCGCGGCGATCGCCAAACCCGCCACAGCCAGCCACATCGTGGAAGGTTCCGGAACCGCGCTGACGACGTTCACGCTGTAGTTGTCCAGGTAGACGGTTCCGGAATCCGCGAAGCAACCATCACGGAACGAACAATTGGTAAGTGTGGCAGTGCGGTAGCCAAACTGGATGGGTGCCCCGTTGGCGCTGAAATCGGGCGCACCAGTGGCGGGTCCGGAGACATCCCCGTTTGCCGCCGATCCCGCGTTGAAGACAGTCTTCACCCAAGCCGACGTCCCTTGTGGAGTCGATTGTGTGCTGACGTACAGAGTTCCGCCCTGAAGAAGGGCTGCGCGATAGAAAATCCCAGGCCGCGACTCTTCAGATCGAAAGAGATGGTCAGGCCGGCAATCGCGCCACTGACGGACGGGTCGTACGTGAAAGTGTTGTTGATGGAGTGGACCAAGTAGCTCACCTGCTGGTTCTGAGCCGAGAAAGCAATCGACCAGTTGAACACCTGCGCCTCGGCGGGATTGCCGTCTGTCAGGCTCTGGGTGATCGCGGCGGTGTAGTCGAGCCCGGGCGAGGAGGAAGAGGTATCTGTAATCGTCCAGTCTGAGGGTTTAAAGGTGCCGTCGAAGAGAGTGCCTGCTTGCACGGCCATTGGGGTGACTGCCAGGGCGGCAATCAGGAGAATTGGTGTTTGCGATGTTCATTCGTGAGAGGGTCTTGACCTTTCTATCCCTTGTCGGAACGGACGTGGACCTTGCCCCTGCGGTCGACTGTCCACTCGCGGATCTTCGGATCGACCAGCGACCAGCCGCGCCAGGGACCATGCTAGGGAGTGCGCAATCGCACACCGGAAGCGGCCAGCGCCGCTCAAGATTGGCGGCCGAACACGCTCGACACCGCACCGCTTCCTTCGACGCCTGCTTCGCAAGTTGACGCGCACGGCGGAAGGTCGCTCGCCGTTTTCCGGTTCGAGTACTCCCGGGCGCACTCACCAGGTCCTCCTGTGCGGACCGGTGACAAGCGCCCACCGAGATCGCATAGACCGCGACGTTGTTGTCCTGGAGAGCCTTCGTCGCGATCGCCTCCGTGACTTCCTGCGGCGGGTCGTGGCCGGACACATCGCCGATCCAGAACAGAGAGCGGCGGGAGTCACCGGCGGAGAGATTCCGGAGCCCTCTTCGCTGGCGCTGGTGGGCTTGGCCGCCGCTGCACGGGCAGCTTCGCGCCGCCTTCGACGCTAGGAAAGACACAGAAAAGGCGGGCGCCCTGTTCGGACGCCCGCCACTTGTGGGACGACAGCCTCTTCTAGAACACCAACCGGAGCGCGAACTGCACCAGACGCGGATTGTTGGCCTGTCCGCTGATCACCCCAAACTGCGGGTTGCCCAGGGCACGGCCGGGATAGGCGAACTGCACGCGGTTGAACAGGTTGAACACCTCGGTGCGGAACTGCAGGCCGACGCGCTCCGTGATGTTCGTGTTCTTGAACAGCGTGAAGTCATAGTTGGCCTGACCATGGCTGCGCAGAGAGAGAATCGAGCGCGCCATGTTGCCGAAGGTGAATGCCGGCGGGGCAGAGAACTGGCTGGTGTCGAACCAGCGGGTCAAGCGGGACTGCGCCGCACCGTCCAGCGAGGGATCGACGCCGGTCCAATTCGGGCGCGCGCCGCCGCCGAAGCTGTTGGTTTGGTTCACGGCCATCGAAAGGCCGAGCGGGAAGCCGGACTGGAAGGTGGAAACGCCGTTCAGACCCCAGCCGGAAATCACCTTGCCGGCAAAGCCACCGACGCCCGAGCCAAACTTCTGGCCCTTGCCGAAGGGCAAATCGTAGATGTAGCTGACGACCAAGCGGTGGGTCGCGTCGTAGAGGGAGGGAGCCTTTTCGGCCGCCGCGTTGTACCAGTTCTGCTGGCCGAAGCCACCGCCCGATTCCAGCCAGCCCGTGAGGGTGTCGGTGTTGGACAACAGCTTGGCGAACGTGTAGGCCGCCGTGATGCTGCCGCCGCCAGAGAAGCGCTTGCGCACCTGCATCTGCAGCGAATGGTAGGAGGAGTTGCGGTTGTTTCCGGCAATCTGCTGGAAGTTGAGATATTGCGGGAACGGACGCAGCAGTTGACCGCGGGCCACCGTGCGAGCCGAGAGCGGGCCGGTTCCGACGATGCCGAAGAACGGGTTCTCCACCTGCTGCTGCAGTTGCGCGCCGAGGCTGAGGAACTGCGGGTCCAACTGATTCAGCTGCTGCGCGGTAACAGGCAGGTGCGTGCCTTTGGATCCGGCATAGGCTGCATCGACGATGACGCCCGCACCGAGGTCACGCTGCAAGGAGACGTTCCATTGCAGAGCGCGGGCGTAGGGGTCGGTCGGGATCGGCGCGTTCACGTTCTGGCCCAGCAGGATTCGCTGGTAGTTGGGATTCCGGCCGGGAGGCGCCAGGATTCCGTTGGGGAACGGGTTGGACAGACGGTCGGCAGGCGTGACGGAGCCATCGGTCGTGGAGTTCCAAAGCGTGGAGATGGAGTTGACGGCGTCCAGATTCGGCGCCATGTTGAAGACGACGTCGGGCGGCAGGAAGAAGAGGCCGCCGCCGGCGCGCAGCACCGTCTTGTTGTTCAGGCGATAGGCGATGCCGACGCGGGGCTGCCAGAGGTTGCCCAGGCGCCAGTTGTTGCGGCTATCCCACGCGTCGCTATTGACCAGATCCAGCCGGCCGGGGCGGTTCACCAGCGGGTTGACGCCGCGCGTGGAAAGCACCGTCATGCGGTCGAAGCGCTCTGACCACGGACCCATCTGATCGAAGCGGATGCCGAGGTTCAGGGTGAGGTTGCGTGTCACCTGCCACTGATCGTTGAAGAACAGGGCACGGTAGATCTGCTGTCCGGCCACAAGCGCTGGGTTGCCCAGGTTGCCGCTGGAGCCCATGCCGAGCAGGAACGACGCGAAGCCGCTGCCGGTGCCGCCGGTGGCGAACGGGTTCTGCGACGTCATCAGGGCGTCAAAGTTGAAGATGCCGGTGGGAACGTTCGTCTGCGCGTAGTTGTGCGTCAGGCGCCGCCACTCACCGCCGAAGCGGAACGTGTGCTTGCCGGCGATCTTGGTCAGAGTGGGCACGACCGAATAGCTGTCATTCCGTGACAGGATCACGCTGCCCGTGCCCTGCGAACCGAACACGTCGGTGAAGCCCTGCACCACCGGAATCGGCAATGCGCGGAGGAAAACCGAGTTGTTCAGCGACGACGGCCATCCCAACTGCGTCAGGTCATAGCCGACGGTCAGCGGCGTCCGGTCGTAGGCGAACCGCAGGAAGGCGGCGCGGACGTCGAGGATGGTGGTGGGGGAGAACGAATAGGTGTCCGCCAGGACGGCCTGCTGCGTCACGAACACTTCCGTGCAGCGGTCGACGCAGGTCTGCGTCCGGTACGGATCAATTGGGAGATTCAGGTTCTTCCACCACGTGTAGCGGCCGAAAATGCGGTGCTTCTCGCTGATGTTGTAGTCGCCGCGGGCGTTGTGCTGGTCGTTGTTTCCACCGACGCTGGCGTTGGCGGTGAAGTTGTTCACGATGCCCGGTCCGGTGGGAGGCGCCCAAAGATTCGTCATCGCCCGGGCGGCGCGGTCAAAGCGGTCGGCAGGAATGCGATTGTTCGGGAACGGCGTGCGGGAGATCACTTCCGCGCCGGCGGCATTGGTCGCGCAAGCGGGGTTGCCCAAGCGTCCGCAGGTGGTGAGCGGGTCGAAGATTGCCGGAAGGCCGCTGAAGTCACCCTGCCGCATCGCGTTTGAAGGAACGCTGGTGAGAAAGCTCTGCCCCTGCCGCAGCCGGAAGCCTTCAAAGCCGTAGAAGAAGAACAGCTTGTCTTTCTTGATCGGTCCGCCGATGTTGCCGCCGTACTGATTCTGGGTGAAGGCGGGGCGCTGGACGTTGCCGCGGTTGTTGAAGTAAGTGTTCGCGTTCAGCACGCGATTGCGCAGGAACTCGTACGCGGTGCCGTGGAACTGATTGGATCCGGAGCGGGTGACCATGTTGATCACGCCGCCGGCGAAGCGGCCGAACTCTGGTCCGAGGGCGTTGGTCTCCACCTTGAACTCCTGAATGGCGTCCTGCGTGGGAACCAGGGAGGTGAGGTTGATGTACGTGATGTTGATGGGTGCGCCATCGATGAAGGTCGCGCTCTGGTTGGCCATGCCGCCGCCGATCTGGTAGTTGCCCCAGGCGAACGGATTGGTTCCGGTCGGTGTGCCGATGGCCTGTCCTTGCGGCACGACGCCGGGCACGAGCGCCACCAGGTTCATGACATTGCGTCCGTTCAGCGGCATTTCGAGCACCTTGCGGGACTCGACGACGGCGCCGACGGTGGAGTTTTCGGTCTGCAACGTCACGGCAAGAGCGCTGACTTCCACGCTCTGCGACACGTCACCGACCTCGAGCGCCGCATCGACGCGGACGGACTGCTGGACCTCGACCGTCAGTTCCCGGCTGACGCGTTTGAAGCCGGTCTTTTCGATGTCGACGCGATAGCGGCCCGGCAGCAGGTTGACGAATTGGTAGTTGCCTTGGGAGTCGGTGGGCTGTGTGCGCCGTTCACCGGTGCCGAGGTTGGTCAGGATTGCATTGACCTCCGGCACTGCGGCGCCACTTGCGTCACTGATCGTTCCGATCACCGTCTCATAGAATGTCTGCGCGATCATGGAAGCCGCACAGAGAGCAAGCACAGCAAGAGAGCGAACCAACATGGGTAACCCCCGTTGTGAGATTTGGTGCAGTTGATTATATGAAGAATCGATGAAGTTGCAACTGGGCATCTTTTTGGCGGCTTCGATCGGGCTGGTGATGGAAGCCCCCCGCGGGATCGACTTCGTGCTGGAGCACTCTCCGACGGAGCACAAGTACATGCCCGAAACGATGGGCGGCGGAGTGGCTTTGTTCGATGCGAACGGAGATGGGCGCTTGGACGTTTTCTTCGTCAACGGCGCGATGCTGCCGTCGCTTGCGCGGGAGGCGCGTCATGCCAATCGGTTGTACTTCGGACGCGCGGACGGTGGATTTGAGGATCGGACAACCGCCTCCGGCATCGTGGCGGCGAACGGAACGTTCGGCATGGGCGCGGCCACGGCGGACTACGACAAAGACGGTGACGTCGATCTGTTTGTGAGCAACTTCGGCGCCAACGAACTCTGGCGCAACGAAGGCGGCGGGCGGTTCACGAATCGCGCAACGCAAGCGGGCGTTGCCGGCGGTGGCTGGTCCGTCTCGGCCGGTTTCTTCGACTATGACAACGATGGCTGGTTGGATCTGTTTGTCGCGCGGTACCTGGACTGGACGCCCCAGACCAATCTCTTGTGCGGAGTTCCGTTCCACACGTACTGCCGCCCGGATCGCTATCGGGGCACTTCCAATCTGCTCTACCGCAACCGGGGCGATGGGACTTTCGAGAATGTTTCGGAGCAGAGTGGGATCGCGCGGCACATCGGCAAAGGCATGGGGGTCGCATTCAATGACTACGACGGAGACGGCTCCACGGACGTGTTTGTGTCCAACGACGGGATGGAGCAGTTCCTGTTTCGCAATCGCGGCGATGGGACGTTTGAGGAGCGCGCGATGGAGGCGGGCGTGGCCCTTGCCGATGATGGCCGAAGCTACGCCGGGATGGGTGCGCTGTTTGAGGACTACGACAATGATGGGCGTCCCGACATCCTGGTGACGAATCTGGCGCAAGAGAAGTTTGCGCTGTACCGGAATGAGGGGAGAGGCATGTTCCGTTATGCGAGCTATCGGACCGGACTGGCCGCGCTGACGGTGCGGCATTCCGGATGGGGATGCGCGTGGGCCGATCTCGACAATGACGGTTGGAAGGATCTGGTGGTGGCGCAGAGCCATGTGCTGGACAATGTCGAGCGTGTCGACGGGACCTTGCGCTACAAGGAGCCGCCGCAGGTGTATCGGAATGAGGGCGGCCGATTCACGTTGCTGCGCGCGAACGCTGCAGCGAAACCGATCGCGGGACGAGGATTAGCTGTGGGCGACTGGAACAACGACGGGGTGCTGGACGCCATGATCACGGCGCTGGGAGAGCGTCCGACAGCGGTGCGCGGAACCGGTGGTGGCCATTGGCTGCGGGTGAAGACCAGTGAGGGCGCGTGGATTCGCGTGGGCGCGCAGGTGATCCGCGCGACGAGTACCGGAGGGTATCTGTCGGCATCGGACGTGCGAGCGCACTTCGGTCTGGGCGCGGCGGTGAAGGCCGATGTTGAGGTGACATGGCCCGGTGGCAAAAAGCGGGTCATCGACAACGTCGGTGCTGATCGCGAGATTGAGGTGCGGCCGTGACGCTTTTCGTGCTTGGGTTGATACTGGCACAGCAGGTGTCGCCGGAAGTGGCTTCGGCCGTGCAGCGCGGCCTTGCAGCGAAGAACGCCGGTGATCTGGCGACTGCGGCCAAGGAGTTCACGTTTGTTGCCGAGAAGATGCCGACACTCGCGGCGGCACACGTGAATCTGGGGGCCGTGGAACTGGCGCGGGAGCGCTACGCGGCGGCTGCGTCGTCCTTGCGACGCGCTCTGGAGCTGAATGAAAACCTGCCGGGCGCGCGGGCGATGCTCGGATCGGCGCTGCTGGCCCAAGGCTGGGCGGCGGACGCCGTTCGTGAACTGGAGCGGGCGGGTGACAGGGAGTTGCTTGGCATCGCGCTCTACGAAGCCGGGCGGGCGGGCGAAGCGGCGGAGAAGTTGCAGGCCGCAGTGTCCGCGCGGCCGGGTGACGTGGACCTGACCTACTATCTCGCGCAGGCACTGGCAAAAGTGGCTCGCGACTTGGGCGAGTCGATTGTTGCCGCTGATCCCAATCACCCTCGCGCCCGGCAACTGCTGGCGGAGGCGCGCGCAGCTTCCGGAGACCGGGCTGCTGCGGAACGCGAATTGCGCGCGGCACTGCAGGCTCGGCCGAACCTCCGGGGAGCGCGGCTGGCGCTGGGTGAACTGCTGTTTCGTGCGGCGGATTATGAGCGGGCGATTCCGGAGTTGCGTGCCGAATGCGAGCAAAGCCCAGGCAGCGCGCACGCGGCTTATCTGCTTGGCGCGGCTTTGCTGGAAAGCGGCGACCCGGCGGCGCTTGCGCAGTTGGAGAGGGCGAATCGGCTTCGGCCGGACATGCCGGAGACGATGCTGGCCTTGGCGCGCGCGTCCCTGCAAGCGGAGCGCACGGACGGCGTCGAGGCGTTGCTGCGGCGCGTGATCGAAGCGGAGAAAGACAGTTCGCTTGCCGAATCAGCCCATTTCCAGCTGGCGCAGTTGTACCGTCGGCAAGGGCGCAAGGCCGATGCAGATCGCGAGCAGCAGGCGTTTCAGAAGTTACGCGACGGCCGGCGTGCAGCCAGCCGGTGACCTGTTTCCCGGGCCGTTACGCGGCCGCGACGGCGGACGAGGATGCAAATACCTCGCGCGCGGCGGCGGCTCCGTTGCCCTTCGGCGTGAAGCCTTCCTCGCGGAGAGCTTCTTCGAAGGCTTCCAGGAACAGAAGCGTATCGGGCTCGGTCGAGAGTTGGCCCATCAGGCCGATGCGGAACACCTTGCCCGCAAGCGGTCCAAATCCGCCTGCGATCTCGATTCCGTGCTTGGCGATCAAGCGTTGGCGCACCTTGAGATCGTCGATACCGGCCGGCACGCGCGGTGTGTTGAGGCTCCAGAGACGGTGCCCCTCGGCGACGTGCATCTCCAGTCCCATCGTTTCGATGCCCGCTACGAAGGCAAGATGGTTCCGGCGGTGCCGTTCAAAGCGATTTTCCAAACCCTCTTCCTCGATGGCGCGTAACGCTTCGTGCAGCGCGTAGAAGGAGGTGATGGGTGCGGTGTGATGGTAGCGGCGCGCGCCTTCAAAGTAGTCGGCGAGCAGCATCAGGTCGAAGTACCAGGTGTCCTTCGGCGCCTTGCGCTCGGACTTCATCCAGTCCAAAGCGCGCGGCGATACGGTTAGCGGGCTCAGGCCGGGAGGGCAGGACATGCCCTTCTGCGAGCAGCTATAGGCGATGTCCACGCCCATCGCATCGATGCCGATGGGCATCGCGCCGAGCGACGTGACACAGTCGGCGATGACCAGCGCGCCCACCTCGTGCGCAGCCTGGCAGATCGCGGTGCCGTCCTGATAGGCGCCGGCGGAGGTCTCCGCATTGACGAAGGCGACGGTGTTGGGCTTCTCGCGCAGGATGAACTCACGCGCTTCGTCGTCGCCGAAGGTCTCACCCCAGGGCTTCTCAAAGCGCACGACATTGGCGCCATGACGCTTTCCCATCTCGGTGAGACGGTCGCAGAAAAATCCATTGGCGAACACGACGAACTTGGAGCCGGGCTCCACGAGATTGGCCACCGCCGTCTCCATGCCGCCGGATCCGGTGGCGGAGATCGCCAGAGTGAACGGATTCGCCGTCCCGTAAACCTGGCGCAGCATGTCGCGGATCTCGGTCGAGATCTCGAAGAAGTAGGGATCCAGGTGACCCACGATCTGCTTCGACATCGCCTCATAGACGCGAGGCGCCACCTGCGACGGTCCCGGACCGAACAGCAGACGGCGAGGCGGATTCAGTGCTTTCATCGTTCTTAGAGTGTACGCGAAGCTGCCGGTGGATGCGGTGTTGGACGAGGTCGTCGAGTCTCTTCGACAACGGCGCAATCTCGTGCTGGAAGCGCCGCCCGGGGCGGGGAAGACGACGCGGGTTCCGTCGGCGTTGCTTGCGTTGGGCGGTGACGTGATTGTGTTGGAGCCGAGGCGCATCGCAGCCCGGATGGCCGCGCGCCGAGTGGCGGCCGAGATGGGCGAACCGCTCGGACGAACCGTCGGCTATCAAGTGCGCATGGAAGAGGTGGCGAGCGCGGAGACCCGCTTGCGCTTTGTCACGGAAGGCGTGCTGGTAAGGCGCCTGCTCCGCGACCGCCAACTGGCGGGGGTGGGCACCGTTGTTCTGGACGAGTTTCACGAACGGCACCTGGACGGCGATCTTGCCCTGGCTCTGCTGCGGCATTTGCAGCGGACATCCCGGCCGGATCTTCGGCTGGTGGTGATGTCAGCGACTCTGGACGCGGCTCCGATTGCTGAAGCATTACAGGCGGCGAGGGTGCGATCGGAAGGCAAGCTCCACCCGCTGGAGGTCCGCTACTGGACGGGCAGTCTCGATGCGGCGCTGGCCGGTGCGCCCGCGGGCGATGTACTGGTGTTTCTGCCCGGCGGGCGTGAAATTCGCGATGCGATGGCGTCTTGCGATGCCGTGGTTCGCCGCCGTGGCGCAGTAGCGCTTCCGCTGCACGGAGAGTTGCCGCCGGAGGAGCAGGACCGCGCCATCGCCCCGTCGTCCGGTCCGAAGGTCATCTTCGCTACCAACGTCGCCGAGAGTTCGATCACCATCGATGGTGTCACGGTCGTGATTGACAGCGGGACAGCTCGTGTTCCGGTGGACTCGCCATGGACGGGCATCCCTTCGCTCAATGTCACACGCATCAGCAAAGCCTCCGCAACCCAGCGAGCGGGACGCGCCGCCCGCATGCAGCCGGGTACCGCCATCCGGCTTTATGCCGCGGAGGACTTTGCACGTCGGTCTGAGCAGGAGAGTCCCGAGATCGTCCGTCGCGAGTTGTCGCCACTGTTGCTGACCTTGCGGGCGCTGCGTCTGGCTCCCGTCGATCTGGAGTGGATCGATGCTCCGCCCATCGCCGCTCTGGATCGCGCGGAAGCGCTGCTGCGATTGCTGCGAGCCGATGAGCGGCTGGTGCGTTACCCGGTTCATCCCCGGCTGGCAAGGCTCATCGAAGACGCGGGACGCGAGGGCGCCGAATGTGCAGGCCGACTCACGGGCGACGAGCGTGTGCGGCGACTGGCCACCCGGCCGGGTGACATCGATCTTCCGCGCGCGCTGCTGCGGGCGTTCCCGGATCGCGTCGCGAAGCGGCTTCGCGACGATGAGTTCCTGCTCGCTTCCGGCGGCTCGGCGATTTGCCGCACTGCGCATGCCGATTGGATCGTCGCGCTGGATGTGGAGGACCGGCGCGAGCGCGGCCTTCCGCTGATCCGCGAAGCGTCCGCCATTCAGCCGGATTGGCTGTTGGATGAGTTTCCGGACCGCGTGGCCGAACGCGAGACGCTCGAATGGAATCGCCAGGCGGAGCGTGTGGACGCTGTGCGGAAGTTGGAGTTCGAGCGCCTAACGCTGCTGGAGGAGCGCACCGCGCCGGACGACGCATCCGACATGCTGGCGGCGAAAGCAATCGAGGTGGGGATCGAGCGGTTTGTCGATGGCGAGGATCTGGCGCAGTTGCACGCAAGGGCGGAGTTCGCGGGTGCTCCGCTAACGGAGGAAGAGATGCGGGATGCGGTTCGTCAGGCCGCCTTCGGCGCGCGCGCATTCGCCGATCTGCGCGGATTGGGCGCGTCACTGCAGGCGCTTCGGCCGATGCTGGAACAGCAAGCCCCGCGCACTCTGCGGTTGCCCAGCGGGAGGAACGCCCGCATCACCTACGCCATCGGTCAGGCACCGTGGGTGTCGTCCCGATTGCAGGACTTCTTTGGTTTGCGCGACACCCCCCGCGTGAATGGGAAGCCGCTGGTGGTGCATCTGCTGGCGCCCAGCCAGCGTCCCGTGCAGATCACCCAGGACTTGGCCGGCTTTTGGGTACGCCACTATCCGTCGATCCGGCGTGAACTGATGCGCAAGTACCCGCGCCACAAATGGCCCGAGGACCCGTTCCAGCCGGAGGCGCGACCGTGAAGCAACGCGTCCTGGAATTGGCGCGCGAATGTGGTTTCGATCTGGCCGGTATCGCCCCGGCGCGTCCGCTCTCCGCGTTTCCGTTCTATCAGGACTGGGTGCGCAAAGGCCGTGCAGGGGCAATGACGTACCTTGCGGATCACCGCGGAGATGTGCGCGCTGACCCGCGCCAGTTGCTGCCGTCCGCGCGGTCGATCTTGTGCTGCGGCGTTCTGTACAACTCCCGCCACGCGCACTCCACCGAGATGCTGGACCGGACGCGCGCCTGGATCTCGCGTTATGCCTGGGGCGACGACTATCACGACGTCCTGCGCCGCCGTTTCACCGAACTGGAGCGGCTGCTTCGTTCAGAAATCGCCGAACCCTTCGATGCGCGGATCTGTGTGGACACGGCGCCACTTCTGGAGCGGTCCTATGCGCGGCAGGCGGGCCTGGGTTGGATCGGCAAGAATACGTGCCTGATCAACCAGCAGCAAGGCTCATGGTTCTTTCTGGGCGAGATGCTGCTTTCGCTCGAACTGGCCGTGGATGAGCCGCCGCCGGACCGCTGCGGCAGTTGCTCCCGCTGCATCGACGCCTGTCCCACGGCAGCCATCGTGCCGACGGGGCATGCCGCCCCCGCCTGGGAACTGGACTCGACGCTCTGCATCAGCTATCAGACGATTGAGTCGCGGGACAGCGTGCCCGAGGCACTTCGTCCTGCATTTGGGTCGCACGTCTTCGGCTGCGACATCTGTCAGGACGTCTGTCCATGGAACAGCCGCGCTCCGGAGACCGGCGACGCTGCGTTCGAGCCCAAGCGGTTTGCCCCGCCGCTTGCCGAACTGGCGGAGCTCAGCGAGGAGGGCTTTCGCGACTGTTTCCGATACTCGCCGGTCTGGCGGGCGAAGTATCGCGGATTCCTGCGCAACGTTGCCACGGCAATGGGAAACGCAGGGCGGCCGGAGTACCGCGCGGCTCTGGAGAAGATGGCGGCCCACGCTGACGCTGTTGTCGCCGAGCACGCGCGCTGGGCGCTACTTCGACTCGTAGACCAGCTGCCCGCCGAGGAAGGTCATCTTCGGCAGGGTGGTTAAGATCTCCTTCTCCGGTACGGTCATCACGTCCTTATTCAGAATCAGGAAGTCGGCCAGTTTGCCCGGAGTGATGGATCCTTTCCTGCTCTCTTCAAACGCAGCAAACGCGCCATCCAAGGTGAAGCTCTTCAGGGTTTCGGCGCGCGACAGCTTTTGATCGGGCATGAAGCCACCGGGAGGATTGCCCATATGGTCCTGGCGCGTGATGCCGGAATAGAGCCCCCAGAACGGATTCGGATCTTCGACCGGGAAGTCAGAGCCATTTGCGATCCGCACACCGGCGTTCAGAAAGCGCCGCGGCGCCCAAGCGCCCAGGAGCCGATCCGGACCAAGCCGGTTCACCGCCCAACGCATGTCGCTGGTGGCATGCGTGGACTGCAAAGACGCGATCACGTCGTGCTTTGCATACAGGGCGAAGTCGGGAAGGGAGACCACCTGCGCGTGCTCGACACGGAAGCGTTTGTCGTTCTTGCCCGGCAGACCCGCGGCGGTAAATGCCTCGGCGTAGGCGTCCAGCACCGTGCGATTCGCCTTGTCGCCGATGGCATGCGTGGCGACCTGGAAGCCCTTCGCGACGGCATCCTTCGCCACGTCCCGAATGTAGTCCTTCTGCAGGATCAGGAGGCCGGAGTTCTGTTTGTCGTCGGAATAGGGCTGGAAGAACGCTGCGCCCCGCGATCCCATTGCGCCGTCCGCCACGAGTTTGATCGCACGGACGGTGATCTTGTCGCCGATCTCCGGCCCGCGCTTCAGGTATTCGTCCCAGAGTTCGCCCGCGCCGCCAATCATCATGTAGATCCGGACCGGAAGCTGCCCCTTCTGCTCCAGCCGCTTGAAGGCTTCGAGCACAATGCGAGGGCTGCCGGCGTCATGGATGCTGGTCATTCCCAAACGGGCGCAGGTCTGCGCCGCCAGCTTCAGCCGCAGTTCGACCTGATCCGGGGTCAGTGCGGGGATCCGACGCGTGACCAGACCTTGCGCACGGTCCACCAGAATGCCAGTCGCCTCGCCTGACCCATCGCGCATGATCTGCCCGCCCGACGGGTCTTTGGTCGACTTATCGATTCCGCCCGCGACCAGCGCCATTGTGTTCGCCCATCCGGCATGCCCGTCAACGCGCGTCAGATAGACAGGGTGGTCCGGCGCCGCCTTGTCCAAATCGGCTGCGGTCGGGTAGTTGCCGCCCCAGTTTGTCTGGTCCCAGTTTCGGCCGCGGATCCAGGTTCCACGCGGCAGGCTGGCTGCCTTCTCGCGAACCCGGCGCTGTACTTCGGCAATGGAGGAAACGCCGCGCAGGTCCATGCCCTCCAGCATGTCGCC
>CAYNDS010000089.1:0-17045 GCA_964395885.1 uncultured Solibacteraceae bacterium
GCCAAGGGCGAAGTTCAGCGCCACACCCCCGCCCGTCTGCACATAGGCAAGGCGCTGCCGAAACCGATCCTGGTATCGGGTCTCCACCATCCCGTGAGGGCTGAGCAGAATGCCGGGTCTCACCGGCAGGCTGATGCCCTGACGCAGGTGTCCGAAGTAGAGCCAAGTCTCGCGATTGGTGAAGAACGCCAGATCCGAGAACGCCACCGAGTAGCTGCCGCGGCGCGGCGTCCGCCATGGCGCCTCGCCGAAGTTCACCGAGTACATGCCGCGGAACAGCCAGGAGTTCAAGGCGGAGTCGCCGATGCGGAACAGCCGCTCCGCACTGAGAAAGAGGTTCTGCGAGCGGAGCGGCTTATAGCGCGCTCCCGCGCCACCCTGCCAGCTTCGGGAATCGATCGCCAGCGAGCGGAACTCGTTGGTCCAAAGCGCGCGGGCAAACAACGTAAAGACCCGATCGTTGCGGAAGCCGATTCCCGGGGGACGCCAGGAGATCTCGGCCCCGCCTTGCGACGGGACCGCCGCGCCAAAGCCCGCGCCGAGAAACGATTGCTCCTGCAGGCCGGGGGAAGCCCAGGAAGAGAACAGATTCCACTGGAAGCGCGTGCGAAGCTCGGCCGACTCCTGCCGCACGTTCCGGGCACGATCGGGATCGAGATTCGGGAATCGCCCGGTCAAACGCACTCAGGGCATCGCGATTCCGCCCCTCGCCGCGATACAGATAGCCGAGCTGTGCCTCCATCACCGCATTGCGCGCCGCGCGCTCCAGCATGCGGATCGCCTCGTCCCGATCTCCCGCCTCAATCAGCGCATACGCCAGCGGACCGGACGCGTCGAGACCCGGAACGTTGGCCTGCAGCACCTGCCGGTACGCCGCGATGGCTTTGGCCAGTTGACCCTGGCGCCGGTAAAGCCCCGCCAGATAGTACGTTCGCGAAGCGGAGGGCTGCGATGCCTGTGCCTGCTCCAACACCGCCACGGCATCCGCAAGTCTTCCGCCGCGGTCGAGCGCGGCGGCGCGCAGGTCCAGGTACTCGACACGTTCCGGCGCGGTGAGGACAGTCGGGTCGATGCCATCCAGGTCGGCGATCGTCAGCGGTTGGTTCAGCCGGTTCCTGGCCACCAGCAGGCGCAGCGCGGTAGAAGGGGTCGGCTGCAGTTGCTGCGCGCGCGTCAACCAGTCCACCGCTTGTGCCCATCGGCCCAACTCTGCGTGGCTCTGTCCGGCGGCCCTTGCCGCTTCGGCAGATGGGGCGGCCGTATAGGCCTTCTCGTAGAGCGGCGCAGCCTCGCTCCACTGCCTCTGGACGGCCAAAACGTTGGCCAAGCGCAGCTCTGCCGCCGCACCGAGTTCGATGGCCCGCCGGTACGATGCCGCCGCGTCCGCCAGCCTGCTGAGCGCAACGTCGACGTCGCCCAACTGCTCAAACGCGCTCGCGCGGCGCCTCGGATCGGTCTCGACCTCGGCCAGCTTCCAGAATGCGGCGCGGGCCGCCGCGTAGTCTCGGCCGTAGACGAGATGTCCCGCGGCGCGTTCCAGCAGTTGCGCCTGTGGCGAGCCCGGCAGTTGCGCCGCGCGGAGCAGGAGATCGGCGGCAGATCCGGGACGCTCTCGCCGCAGTTCCAACTCCGCCATGGTCGACAAGATCCGCCACGAATCGGAAGGGGGCGCCGGACCGAGCAGGCGCTGAAGACCGGTGAGCGCGGAGACGACGTCGCCGCTCTGCGCCTGGGCTTGCGCGACGGCCAGCTGCGTCGTGGTGTCCAGCGAGGGAATCTGCCGCGCATAGGCCAGCGCTGCGCGGACGTCGTTCAGGCGGAGACTCAAGTCCAACAGGGCCCGCAGGAGATCCGGCTTCGGCCCCTCGATTTCGAGTGCCTGTCCAAAGGCCGCGCGAGCCGCCGCATCGTCGCCGAGGATGCGCGAGGCGTCGCCGATTCGCCGCAGCGCCAGGGCGCGGTCCGTTGCGTTCGGCAATCCGCTCAAGGCCTCTCGCGCCAGATCCCGGGACTCACGAACACGGCCCAGATCGCCTTCCAGCAGGGCGAGGCGCAGCAGGCGTGACGGTTCTCGTCCAGTGCGCAACAGGTCGCGCAGCACGTCGGCAGCCGCGGCAGGGTCGCCGGCCAGCGTCAAGGCCGTCGCGTACTCCGAGCGTGCCGTCGGCGGGGGGGTCAGTTTCACTGCCTCTCCAAATGCCTGCGCCGCCTCGCGGAACCGCTGCCGCTGTTGTTCCGCCCAGCCGATGGCCATCCAGACGCGCGCCCGATTCAGCGGCTCTTTCAATCCGGCCAGCACACTCCGATTCGCCTCGACGGAGGCCTGCCAGTTGCGGCGTTCAAACTCCACAGCCGCCAGCGCGGCCAGATCGTCGACGTTGCGCCGTTGCGCCAGGCTGCGGCGATACTCCGCCGCGGCATCGTCCAGACGGCCTTCGGCCACCGCCAGCGTGGCCAGACGCCGCGCCACCTCCTGCGTCTCTCCCAGGGCGCGGACTCTCTCCAGGGTCTTGCGTTCCTCGGAGGCGCTGCCGCGCCGCTGCGCGATCTCGGCTCGCTCCAATAGCAATTGCCTTCGGACTGGCTCCGCGCGGGCTTGTTCCAAACGGCGCGCGATCAGGGCGTCGGCGGCGTCGTAGTCCCGCAGGCGAATCAGAAGCTGGGTCTCAAATGCCAGGCCCGCCGCTGTCGCGGAAGCTTCATTCGCGCTCCGAGTCCAAGCCAGGCTTGCGCGCAGGTCGCCCCGGCGGTACTCGACATCGGCCAGCGTGCGCAGGATCGTGGCGTCGCGGGGGGCCAACTGCAGGGCGGACTGCCAAGCTGCGCGGGAATCGCCTTCCGACCGGTCGATGGCGATGGCCAGACGCCGCCGTGTCGCAAGGTCTCGTTCCCGTTCGCTCAAACGTTCGATTGCAGCGGCAGCCTCCGCCGGGCGGTCCATTCGCAGCCGCAATTCGGCCAGGGAGTTTACGGCCAGCACGCGCTCCGTCCCCTCCAAGCCAAGCCCGAGCGCTCCTTCGTAGATCGCCTCGGCAGCCTGTCGCTCCCCCATCGCCTCTTCCGCCATCGCGCGGTAGAGCTGGCTCTGCGCGTCGCGCGGCAGGCGCTCGGCCTCTTGCACGGTGGCCGCGAAATCCTTCAGACGGAACAGCAGAATCACCAGGGCACGACGCGCCTCCGCGTTGCCGGGCTGCAATTGCAACGCCCGCTGCAACTCCGCCCGGGCCTCGGGCAGGCGTCCCTGGTCGATCAAGCGATACGCCCGGTGCAGGGCCGGGTAGGCGCGGACCCGCGCGCTCATCTGTCCGAAGCTCTCCGTTATTGGAGCCTGCGACAGCAGCAGAAGCAACGGCAGCGCCAACGTCATGCGTGCGCCCCGTTCCCGCCGTTCAGCCGCGCGTAGCCCTGAGCGATCGCCCGATCCAAGCCGGAACTGGTGGAGAGCAGGAATTCCAGCCTCCGCCCCAGCGCCGCTTCTACCTGTTCCATCTCCGCGCGGGGCGGCAGACGGTCCACCGCCACCTGCAACCGGCTTCCGTTAATCAACCGGAGCGGGTAGATGCGATGCTGGATCGCCATTTTCTGCGGCAGCAGACGGAGCGCGTCCAGCGGCGTCGCTGACGCATCCACCGCGACCGACGTCAGCCGCCATTGCAACGCCAGCGCCTGGAAGATCTGTTCCTCCTCCACCACGCCCATCTCGCGCAGAATCTCGCCCAGCAGTCTCGGGTCGGTCTTCTGGCGGGCGAGCGCCGATTCGAGATCCGCCACCCGGACCCAGCGCCGTTCGAGCAGCAGGTCTCCCAGCCGCTGGCGGAAGCTCGAAATCGTCTCGTCGGTAGGGAAGACGTGCGCGGTCTTCTCCCACTGGAACGGCTTGCCGCTCAGCCGGGAGCGGAGCCACAGCCAGATGGCGCGGTTGGTGGCGAAAAAGCTGATGAAGTTTCCCCAGACCAGCCGCGGTGCGGACCACACCGCTTGCGTCCACCCATACACGACGTACACGCAATGCGCGCGCAGAATCAGGCGCCAGATCAGGAAGAAGGTGTCGGCCAGGATCAGATACCAAAGCCAGGTGCGAGACTCCACCAGCCCGGGGTAGACGTATTCATTCGGATCGAGCAGGCCCGCCAGATACAGAAACGCCAAGCCGGCCAGAACCACGTAGCCCAGCACGTTCACCTGGCTGGTCATGAGCGTCTTGCGGTCCCGCATCAGCATATAACGCATCCAGAAGTTACCCTTCCAGCCAATCTGACGCCAACCCTGAATGGAGATGCCGAGGATCCATCGCGACTTCTGCCGAATCGCGGGCTGAAGCTCGTCGGGGAAGTACTCCCTTGTGGCGATAATCTCTTCCCGCTCCACTTCCTCCATGCGCTTGCGGAACAGGCCGCGCTCCCGCATCTCCCGCCGCGCCAGGATCGGGCGCAGAAAGCGGGTCGAGTAGCCCGCCAGCGACAGCCGCGTGGCGAAGTCATAATCCTCGGTCAGCGAGCGCTCATTGAAGGGTCCCGAACCGGTGTGCAACTCGGATTCCAGCGCTCGCCGGCTAAAGCCGCAACCCACTCCCGCCGACGGCACGGAGCCGGTCAAGATGTCGCGCACCGGAATGCTCTTGATATGGTGCTCACAGAATTCGTCGACATAGTGCGACCCGGTGAACTCCCGCCAATCGGTCTCCAGCGAAAAGACCGGGATCTGCAGCATGTCCACCTTCGGCTGATACAGGTTGAATACCTTCAGCGAGTAGGGGGTGCACGAGATCCTCGGCGTCGTGCTGCACCACAACTTCAAAGCGTTGACCGGTCAGTTCCTCGTGCTCGCGAATTCGCCGCCAGACCGCATTCAGGCAGTCTGCCTTGTTGGTGGGACCATCCTGGGGCACCACCGCGCGATGCACATTGTCGTAGCGCTCGCGCACGAGTTCCACTTCGCGGCTGGTCGCCTCATCATTCGGGTAGCTCCCGACGAAGATCTGATAGTTGGAGTACCGCAGCGTCTCGATCGTGTTCTCGATCATGCGGCGGATCACCCCACCCTCGTTCCAGGCGGGAATCATGACCGCAATGGGCTGCTCCGGCATCGCATTCAGGTCATCCTCACGCAGCACGGGATGCGCATCCGAGCCCCTCTTGACCGGCAGCACTCGAAACAGATAAATCAGGTCAAGAAGGAACTCGTCCAACCCGCTGAGCAGCGTCACCGCTGCTACGAAGACAAGTAGGGCGAGCAAAGCGACGACGAAGGTGTCGAGCCAGAGCACGAGAGAGGTCAGCTCCAGGGGAGGCGAGGAAACATTTGTAATCTTTACTGTGGGTACTAGTATCGCGGATCGTGATTCGGTTCGCCTCAACAGCGCAAAACGGGGTGTGAAACACATCACAAACCGGAGATGGCGGGCGACGCTGCATAATCGATGGAATGCTTGCGAATCCCGTCTTGCCGGCCATCGTTTCCTCGCCGGAAGCCCTCAGTGCTTTCCTTGCGGCCTGGGAGAAGGGCACGCTGCCGAAGCCGGAATGGACCCACGCCGCTCATGTGGCTGCCGTGGCCTGCTACGCGTTCCGGTTGCCTGCCGAAGAGGTGATGCCGCGCATGAAGGCCGGAATTCTGCACTACAACGCCTGTGTGGGCACGGCCAACACGGAAGATAGTGGGTATCACGAGTCCCTGACGCGGCTCTGGTCCGACGTCGTGGGCACGTTTGTGCGCCAGGGGAACTTTGCAGACGAGTGGGAGGCGGTCCGGGCTGCCGTCGCCGCCTTCGGTCCATCGCGCGACCTGCACAAGCGGTACTGGACCCACGACATCGTGCGGGACCGGGTGGCCCGGCGCGAGTGGGTCGCGCCGGACCTGATTCCGGAAGGCGTCAGCGACTCGGAGGAAGCGGGGACGGCGCGTCGTCTCCGGCAGTCTCGAACGTGAGACTGCTCCAGAAGCTCTCCCAATCGGCCACGGTCGGTTCCGCGCACCGCTCCATCACCAACGCATGGAGTCGCCACCGGCCGGCTGCTTCGATCGGAACGCGGAGGCGGCCCTCTGCGTCCGTGCGCCCGATTGCGCCGCGCTTGGTCCTGCCATCAGGTGACGCCCAAGCCGCTTCGATCTGCACTCCGGCCGCGGGCTGGCCCCGGAACAACAGGCGGATGGGCAGCAGGCTGCCGGGCTTGGCCAGCCCGGGGTTGCTCTCCGGCACGATCTCGACCGGAGTTCCGAGCACACGCGAGAAGGTATCGTCCGGCTCGCCCGCAATCAGGATGGACTTGACGTACTTGCTGTAGCGCTCCTTACCGGGCTGTGCGCTCTCGCCGTGCGCGGCCCGCCAGCGGACTACGTGGTCCAACCCCTCCTCCTTCAAATAGCTTTCGAAAGCGGCGGGCTTCATCACCAGCGTGCGAGGCCGGGAGTTTGCCACCAGCATGACCGTTCCCGCGCCGGTGGGCGTGACCTCGGCGACAAGCGCCTTGTCCTCTACCCGCAGACGCTCAAGCGGGGCCGAGCCGGCTTTGGTCAATGCCGCGGCACCCGCCAGATACTCCGGACGCGCGGCCACTTCGGAATCCGGAAAACTGTCCCCGTTGTGCAGGGCGACGGTCAGCGTCCGGCCCGGGGCAATGCGGAACTGACGGGGCAGGAAATAGAGGTCATGTCCCATTGCCGGAAGGGCCAGACCCGCGATCGCCGCCAAGGTGAGACACAAGTGCAGAGTGCGTCGCGTGGGATTCTCCTTGTTGCCTTAGTTCACCGGCAAGCCGTTCTCGCCTGGATCCCGGTGAACGCGATCCTTGCCGCTTTGCGCCCAGCCCACGTAGGGAAACACCTCCTGGTACGGGACGTCGTTGGCGTTGACACCGTCGCCCAGGCGGTTGTTCGGGAATGCCGCGAACACTCCGCCCGCCAGCAGGCCGGAGACGGCTCGCAGAGCGATATCGGTGACGTCGTCGCTGACGCGGCGCCCGTTCGGGAAGCCGGCATTGTCGCCCGCCAAAAAGCCCAGGCGCTTGCGGGAGCCCTGCGCCGTCGGTCCGATTCCCGTATTCAGGCGCAGGAGATCGGCCACTGGTCCGCCGGCGGTGCCTGGGGGGGCGATGGGTGGGGCGTAGGTGACCAGCGGCAGGAGATCGAGGCGCGGCGCGGCCGGGATCCGGACGGCTCCGCCCGTTGCCGCGTTCAGCGCGCGTGCCAGCAGCGGGTCCAGCAGGAAGCTGGCGAATTGAGCGTCGTTTGCGGGCTCGTCCATGCTGAAGCGGTCTTTGGAGCCTGTTCCGATCAGCAACTCGTTGATCAGCGGGTTGCCCATCCGCTGCACGGCGCGCCATCCGCCGGAGGTCTGCAAGGGGTCCGGGGAACGCCGCACCGTCACCCGCTGACGAAGCGTCTGGCCATAGGTGCCGATGACGGCGTCGGCGCTGTTGGCCGGCTCGCGGCGTCCCGTCCGAGTCAACAGCGAGATCGGAACTTCGATCGCGATAGAGTTCACGTTGAAGCCGGAGACCATGTCGGCGGCGAAGTTCGTGGTGTCATTCTCATCCTGCGCGGCGGTGAGAACACCGGGTACGCCTGTCCCGGCAGGGAGCAATCGCAGATTGAGCGTATCGAACGCGCCGCCGAGGTCGATGTAGAACGGGTCGTCGACGGTGCCGGCAAAGACCTTCACTCCGCCCGGCAAGGAGTAGACGCCCTGACGCGCCAGCGCCGGATAGTCGGGCATCGTGCGCGGCCCGACGTTGGTGGGAACCGCAAACAGGCGGCGCCCGCCGGTCAGGTCCGTGCGCTGGCTCGTCTTCAGATTCACCATCGTCACGGTGTAGCTTTGCCGCAAGCCCAGACCGGCCGAACCCGGTCCGTCCAGCGCCGTGATGGCGGGCGGAAGCAGCGGCGTTCCCGGCGGCACGGGGGCAGGGGAGTTCGCCGGTGTGCTGACCCCGCTGCCCACGCCAACAAATCCCGTGAAGACGCCGGGCAGCCGCAGTTCCGTGGTGAATCGAAATTCAAACTGCAGGTCCGGACGGCCATCCTTGTCGTTGTCGACGTTCATCACGTAGAGCACTTCCGGATCGAACGGGAAGTAGTTGGGCCCATTCGAGGGCTCCAGCAGCGGATCCACATTCAGGATCATGGTCACCTTACTGGGATCGTCGTAGCTGACGAAGGTGTACCAGTCTGTGATGTCGGCCAGCCTGTCCAGCGCGGTGATCGGTGCTTCCCGGTGATTGGCGGCCGGTGCGGTCACCGGCGTCAGGATGAGCAGCGTGGCCAGCAGCGCGGCTCCTTTTTGCGCGTTCATACGGTCTCCTTGTTGTTCTTGGGTTGGGCGAAACGGACATGTGGCCGGCGGCTGAGTGCAAACGCCACCACTGCCAGACTCAACATTGCGAAGCCTCCGGGCTCCGGAACGGAGAACGACGCATCCACTGCGTCAAGCGCTGCCGATCCGAACGGTCCCCCGTCGGTGGAAAGATCCAGCCGCACGCCGGCCAGCCCGAGCGGGGGGGTGAAGCGAGTGAGGGCGGTGAGTTCCTGGTCGCCATCCACCGCAAAGACGGCTTGATCGGCGGATCCGGCCCCGCACGCCCCCGCGACAAAGCCCGTGCCGAGGCAGAGCTGCTGCAGAGCCAGCGCGACGCCGTCGTCCGCGGCGCTTGCGCCCACCAGGCGAAGCCCTGCGGACCGGATCCCGCCGCCCGTCACCGCGAACGTCAGCGAGAACTCCCGAAACTGATCTGCCATCGAACGAATCAGCATTCCGAACCGCAAGGTGCTGGTCTGGCCGTCCAGGATCGGGGTGATCGCAACGGCGGCGGCGTCGACGCGGTCTGCCGCGGGGTCTCCATCGACGATGGTGAAGTCCGAAAAGGTGAGGCCGCCCACCGTGCAGCCGCTGGCAAGTGCGGCATAGTCCGCGGCTGTTCCGGAGACGCAGGGCAGAGGTCCGGCGAGTGCGTGCGCGGCCCCCGCAAGAGCCAGCAACGGAATGACAGAAAGCGATCTCATGACGAAAGTAGGTCCTCCTAGGGCTTGTCAGTTTGCGGCTGGCGGGCAGTTTCCAGCCGCTTGCGCGCGATTGGCACGGCAGGGTCATCGGGAGCAAGCTGGGCGGCTTCGTGCAGGTATCGTTCGGCGTTGAGCCAGCGGCCGGCTTCGGACTCCAGGGAGGCGGCGAGAAGCAGCAGCCTCGCCCTGTCCCACTTGCGCTCCGGCGCGAGCGCCTGCGCCGCTTGCGCCACAAACTGGAGGGCGCCTTCCCGGTCGCCAAGACGCTGCCGCACGAGAGCGCCGAGTTCCAGGGACTCGGGCGTCGGGGGACGGAGACGGAACATCCAATCGACGCTGTCCTCCGCGCCGGCCACGTCGTTTACGCCAAGCTGTGCACGCGCCAATACCTCGTATCCGGCCAGGTCATCCGGAACGCGCTTCCGGTACTCTGCCGCAACCTGCACGGCTTCGCGAGGCTTGCCTTCTGCAAGCAGGCGCCGGGCGCGGGTCAGGTCGGCAGGCGCATCCGCCGCGTGCGCAGCAAAGGCCGCCAGAAGTAGGACGAATCCGTGCATCGGTTGCTCTGGCCTGTACTACGAAAGCCGCGCGAACCCGGATTGAGAGCTCTGAGAAAAAAATCAGAAGCGTGGAGGGAAGGGCGAACGGGGAGGGAAGGGGGAAGGAGGGACCGCCGGTCCTGAGCTGACCGAGTGAGGCCGCCCAGGACCGGTTTTCTTCGGCGATCGTTGTTTACGCGCGAGCCGGCTTGTCGAGGACCTTCCAGGTCTTGTCGTCGAAGTACAACACCTTGCCTTCGCGGTAAGACTGCACGGCCATCGAGATCAACACCTGTGCGCGGGCGGCCGTATCGACATCGAGCGTCGGCTTCTGGCGGCTGCGCATGCAATCCAGGAAGTTGCCCACGTGGGTCGGCATGGTCGGCTTGTCCTCCACCGGGATCTTGATCTCGTCCTGGCCCTGGAACTTGTCTTCCAGTTCCGGAACGATAAACTTCGACGCCCAGCTGCCGTCGGCCTTCCGGACGCGCGTCTTTTCCGCCTTCAGCGTGATGTGCGGCGCGTAGCCTTCAAAGCGCCCGTGCTCCACCATGATCAGCGAAGCGCCGTGGCCACGGATCAGACCGGGGATGTGCTGCGAGTTCGCCATCGACGAACTCAGCACGACGGAGTGGCCCTTGGCATAGTCCGCCATCAGGTGGAACGTGTCCGGCACTTCACGGTCCGCCTTGTTCTTGTCTTCCGGCAGCTGCTTGAAGATCGCGACGTTGCCCGTGGCCATCACCTTGGTCGGGAACTGCGCCTCACCCCAGCAAACGTTCATCGGCGCGGCGACGTGGAAGAACAGGTCCGTCGCGATGCCGCCGGAGTAATCCCAATACTTGCGGAAGCGGAAGAAGCGGTCGGCGCCGTTGTCCCGCGCCCAATCGCGCCGCGTTGCCGGTCCCAGCCACATCTTCCAGTCGATGAAGTTCTCGCCCTTGCCGTCCGGCCCCGCTTCGGCGTCGATGGGCCAGTTCCATTCGCCCTCCACCGAGTTCCGGTGGTAGCTGCCCTGCGACATCACCATCTGCCCGATCATGCCGTCGGCGATCGCCTTCTTGGCCTTGTGCCACTGATCGCCGGACGTCGTCTGCGACCCCACCTGCAGGACGCGCTTGGTTTCCCGCACCGTCTCCGACAGGCGACGCGCCTCGTCGATGGTGTGGCACATCGGCTTTTCGAGGTAAACGTCCTTGCCCTTGTCCATCGCCTCCAGTGCGATTTTGGCGTGCCAGTGGTCCGGCGTGGCGACGATCACGGCATCGATGTCGGACTTGTTCAATACCTCCCGGTAATCCAGCGTGCCGTCGCACTTGTAAGCTTCCTTGCCCCGCGTGACGCGCTTCTGGTAGACGTCGCACACCATGGCGATGCGCGCATTGTGCGGGCCCTCGCCAACTTTGGCGAACTCGCGGGCAACGTAGAAGCCGCGACCGCCCGTGCCGATTACGGCGACGTTGATCCGGTCATTGGCGCCAATCACGCGGCCCGACGAAGCGGCGGCCTTCGATGCGGCAAAGGAACGCGCAGCGCTAGCGGCGGCGCCAGCGGTGATCAAGAAAGAACGGCGATTGGACGGCATGGTCTGCTCCGGGAAGTGATCTCGCTTGTTAGTGTATCGCGGCAAAACCACGGCCGGCGTGATAAATTCGTCCGACAATGCTCCGCTGGTTCGTCTTCGCCGCCCTGGCATCCACCCCCCTGCTCGCCAAGACCGAGATCCTTTGGGACAGCTATGGTGTTCCCCATATCTTCGCCTCCAACACCGAGGAGCTGTTCTACGGCCACGGCTGGGCGCAGGCTCAGAATCACGCCGACCTGCTGCTGAAGCTCTACGGCGAATCCCGGGGGCGCGCCGCCGAATACTGGGGCGAATCGTTCGCCGAACTCGACCGGTGGGTCCACCGCAATGGCGTTCCCGCCCGTGCCCGGCAGTGGTACGAGGCCCAATCGCCGGAGTTCAAGCGCTACTTCGATGCCTTCGCGCGCGGCATCAATGACCATGCGAAAAGGCACCCGGAGCATGTCAGTCCGCAGTACCGGCAAGTGCTGCCCGTCACCGGAATCGATGTCGTCGGGCACCCGCTCCGGGCCGTCCATTACGGCTACATGGGCTCGATGCAGCGCCTTCGCACCGATACGGCGAAGCTGACCGGGCCGGTGCGCCGCGCCATGGCCGCATCCGATGACGATCCCTATGCCGTTGCGGGCTCCAACACCTGGACCGTCGGTCCGCCGCGCTCGGCTTCCGGCAAGTCCATGCTGATCATCAATCCACACCTGGCCTGGGACGGCTTCTACACCTACATGGAGGTGCATCTGGTCGCTCCCGGCGTGGACCTGTACGGTGCCCCGCAGATCGGCATGGCGACTCCGGTGATCGGCTTCAATCCCAAAGCGGGCTGGGGGCGCACGGTGAACATCATCGACACCGTCGACTTCTACAAGCTCACCGTGAAGGGCGACCAGTATCAGTTTGACGGCGCCTGGCGGGCTTTCACCACCACGTCTTCCTCGATGAAGGTGAAGCAGTCCGATGGCAGCTTCAAGACCGAAACCATCACCACGCGGCATTCCGTACATGGCCCCGTGGTACTGGATCAGGACGGAAACACCGTCGCGATGCGCGTTGCCGGCATCGACCGTCCGCGCATGCTGGAGCAGTGGTGGCGCATGGGCCTGGCCACCAACCTGGAGCAATTCAAGGCCGCGCTGCGCATCGGCGCCGTGCCGATGTGGCACGCCAACTATGCCGACAGTGACGGGCACATCTATCTGGTGTCCACCGGCACCGTGCCCCGCCGCAGCGGCAAGTATGCGGACTGGTCCGGCGTCGTTGCGGGTGACACCTCGGCCACGCTCTGGAAGGACTACTACACGCTCGAGGAGATGCCGCAGTCGCTCGACCCCGCCTCCGGCTTCAACCAGAACGAGAATGAGCAGCCCTGGTTCTTCACCGTTCCGCAACTGGATCCCTCGAAGTATTCGCCCACGTTCTCGTCGCCGCGCGGCAATCCCTTCACGCATCGCACGATGCGCGGCTTGCGGATGCTGACGGAGGACAAGTCCATCACCTACGACGAGCTGCTCGGCTACAAGCACAATACCCGTGTCGAGTTGGCCGACGCGATCCTTCCCGACCTGCTGCGCGAAGCCCCGGCCTCTCTTTCTGCGCGCGCCCGCCAGGCCTGGGAAGTACTTCGCAAGTGGGACCGCCACTTCGATGCGGCGAGCAAAGGCGGCGTCCTGTTCGTTGCCTTCGCCGATCGTTACTTCGGCAGAGCGGGCTTTACGGAGGCCTCCAAGTACCGCGTGAAGTTCAATCCCGATGATCCGCTGCAGTCCCAGCTCGGTATCGGTGATGGGAAGGCCGCTTGGCAGGCCCTGGAGCAGGCTGCCGAAGCAGTCGAGCGCGACTACGGCGCACTCGACGTGGCTTACGGCGACGTGTATCGGTTTGAGCGGGGCGAAAAGGATCTGCCCGGAAACGGCGGCGGCGGGCAGTATGGTTTGTTTCGCACGATGACCTTCGGTAAGAAGCGCGGCAATCGCTTCTATCCGTCGCATGGCGAAACCTTCGTGTGCGCCATCGAGTTCGGAACGCCGCAGAAGGCGCAGTGCGCGCTCGGCTACGGCAACGCCTCGCAGCCCGGCAGCAAGCACATCGACGATCAACTGCAACTCATGGCCGACAAGAAGCTCCATCCCGTATGGCGTTCGCGCAAGGAGATCGAGGCGAACCTGGAACGCAAGGAGACACTGTCGGACTCCGGGGCGGGGCGCTAGAGAACTCTCGCTACCATTGCTGGTACGTGCCCTCTCGCTTTGACGTCGTCATCATCGGCGCCGGACACAACGGTCTTGTCTGCGCCGCCTATCTCGCCCGTGCCGGACGCAGCGTCTGCGTTCTGGAGTCTCGGGAGTTGGTGGGCGGCTGCGCGGTCACCGAAGAGTTGTGGCCCGGCTACCGTGTCTCCACCGCCGCCTACCTCACGTCGCTGCTACAGGAGCGCATCGTCGACGATCTCGATCTGCCGCGCTACGGCTATCGGGTGGACGCCAAGGACCCGGCGTTCTTCTCCGCCTTCCCCGACAACCGGTACCTGTTCATGTGGCAGGACCGCGACAAGACACTGGCGGAGTTCGCCAAGTTCTCGCAAAAGGATGCCGAAGCATACCCGCACTTTGAGGCGCACCTGGAGCGGTTGGCCGCTGTCGTCGAGTCTCTGCTGCTCACCACACCGCCCGAGTTTCCCCCGGCCGGTCTCGGCGATTTTGTCGAATACCTGAAGCTCGCCGGCAAGTTACGCGGTCTCTCGCGCGAGGAGATTGTCGGTCTCGTCAAGATCTTCACCCAGAGCGCCGCGGATTTCCTCGACGACTGGTTTGAGTCCGAGCAAGTGAAGGTCACGCTCGCCACCGACGGCGTCATCGGGGCCAACGGCGGCCCGAAGTCGCCCGGAACGGCCTACATCCTGCTGCATCACTGCATGGGCGGCGTCGGCGGCAAGCGCGGACTGTGGGGCTTCGTCCGCGGCGGCATGGGAGCCGTTTCAGAAGCGATCGCCGGAGCCGCGCGCAATGCCGGCGCCGAGATTCGACTGCAGTCGCCCGTTGCGTCCATCCGCATCGACAACGGCCGTGCCCGAGGTGTCGTACTCGCCAACGGTGACGAGATTGCGGCCTCGTGTGTGGCCAGCAACCTCGATCCGAAGGCGACCTTCCTGCGGTTGATCGACCCCCGCCATCTCGACATCGACTTCCTGGGCGCCATTCAGCGCTACCGCAGCGAAGGCACGTCGGCAAAGATCAATGTCGCCCTCAATGGGCTGCCGGAGTTCCGGTGCCTGCCCGGTGCCCCCGGCGCGCAGCACAAGGCCACAATGCACATCTGCCCTTCCATCGCCTACGTGGAGCGTGCGTGGGACGATGCCAAGTACGGGCGCCCGTCGGAGCGTCCGCTGCTCGAACTCACGATCCCCACGCAGTACGACCCGTCGCTGGCGCCGCCGGGCAAGCACATCATGGGCATCTTCCTGCAGTACGCACCGTACACGCTTGCCGACGGCTTGACGTGGGATCAACTGCGCGAACCCTTCGCCGACCGCGTCTTTGACCAGATCGAGGAGTACGCGCCCGGCTTCAAGAGCAAGGTGGAGCATCGCTTGCTCCTGACGCCGCTCGATCTCGAGCGCCGCTTCGGTCTCACGGGCGGCAACATTTTCCACGGCGAGATGTCGCTCGATCAGATGTTCGTGATGCGCCCGCTGGCCGGGTGGGCTCGCTACCGCACGCCGGTCCGCAACCTGTATTTGTGTGGCTCCGGCGCGCATCCGGGCGGGGGAGTGATGGGTGCGCCCGGCTACAACTGCGCTCGGGAAATGCTGCGCGACCGGGCCTAGCGCGTCAGCGGCACCCCCCTAGCGCGTCAGCGGCACCCAATGATCGTCCTCGAACCGCGCGTTGGATTCATCCCATGTCGAGTACTTCGACGTGAGTTGTCCGCCATCCACCACCAGCGTGGCGCCGGTGATGTAGCTGGCCCGATCACTTGCCAGGAACGCCACCGCCTCGGCCACCTCGCGAGGCTCTCCGCCGCGCCCCATCGCAATGTGCCGGAAGTATTCCTTCAGATACCCTGACTGCGAGAAGTATTTGTCCGTGAGCGGCGTCCGGATCAGCCCCGGACACACCGCATTCACCCGAATCCCATACCGGCCGAGTTCATTCGCTGCCGTGTGCACAATGCCGAGCACGCCGTGCTTGGAGGCGTTATAGGCCGTGAGCGTCGCCTCCCCGTCCCAGGAGTTCGTCGACGCCGTCACCACAATGGACCCGCGCCGTTGGCGCTTCATGCGTGCCGCCGCGATCTGCACCGTGTGGAACACGCCCGTCAGGTTCACCGCGATGGTGCGATCCCAATTCGCAATCGTCGCCGCCTCGATATCGTCCGGCTCCGGCTTGCCCACGCCCGCGTTGGCGATGACGACATCAAACTCCGGCACCCGCGCAAACGCTGCCTCCAGGCTTGCCCGGTCGGAAACGTCGCAGTCCGGCAGGTCGAATACCTCCACCGTCGCGCCCTGCTCGCGAAGCACTTCGACAATCGCGGCTCCGATGCCGCTGTTTCCCCCAGTGACGATGGCAACCATTCCGTACATTGTCCAACGGGCGGTGGAATAGGACGGGAGTGCGCGGCCATACAGGTCCATGAATCGATCCACTCGAGTCATCCTTCTGTGCGCGGTGTCGACGCTTGCCGCGCTTGCCGCTGACAAGGTGAAGCCCGTCAATGCGCCCTCCGGAAAGGCCGTCAAGGGCTACGACGTGGTGGCCTACTTCGCCGACGGCAAACCGGTGAAGGGCGCCGACGCGATCTCATTCTCCTGGAACGGCGCCGAATGGCACTTTGCCACCGCCGCGCATCGCGAAGCGTTCGCGAAACAGCCGGAAAAGTACGCGCCGCAGTTCGGCGGCTATTGCGCCTGGGCTGTCAGCAACAACTACACGGCGGATGTCGACCCGGCGGCGTGGAGAATCGTTGACGGCAAACTCTTCCTCAACTACAACCTCGACGTGCAGAAGAAATGGGCGGAGAACCTGGCGGAACGCATCGCCCAGGGGGAGAAGAATTGGCCGCAACTCCACCAGTGAGGAGCCTAGCTCACCGCCTGCCGGACGTGTCCGAGAATCGCGGCCAGTACCCTTCCGGACTCGCGAGGGTCGATGTCGCCCACCAGATAGATCGCGTGGCGGTCCGTCTCCGCCGCGGCAATCCCGAATCGCTCCGCGGCGGCTTCATGGATCGATGCCGGGCCGCGTGCTCCGGACGGCAGGGACTCTCCGGTGTGCTTCTCGGTCACCAGCAGGGAGACCAGGCGGTCGTCGCTCTTGGCCACCAGGTGGACGAACTCGCGGTCCAGATAGACGCAGATGTGCGCCTCCGCCAGGCGGTAGCCGGGACCCAGGGCGCGGACCATCGCCTCACCAGCGACGGCATAGCTGGGTCCGAGAGCCTTGGCGACCTTGTCGAGCGCCGGACCCTTCTTGGGGTACCGTCCGAACAGCGCGCAGTGGAGATGGTCCGCCAGGCCAACCCGCAGCAGTCCGCTCAGTTGGTCCGCCACCCGGACAACATAGGCTTCCTGCGAGGCTTCCGTCCACCGGAAGTGACCGTACTCGTAGCCAAGGAACAGCGCGCCCGACAGGCAGGCGGCCGCTGCTGCCAGTCCCAGCCGCCAGCGTGTTGGCCACGGCTGCTGCCGCTGCTCCAGCCGTGCGCGGATACGCGTCTCCAGCCCCAGGGGAATGGGCTCAGATCGCGTGGCTTGCCTCAGCCGCTCGCCGAAATTCACTGCTCACCTGCCAATCCCATACGACTTCGCTACCTCGTTCAGCCTTTCTCGCAATCGCGCCCGCCCGCGGCTCAGCCTCGACATGACGGTTCCCATCGGAATCCCCAGGATGTCGGCCGCCTCCTTGTAGGAGAACTCCTCGACATCCACC
>CAYNDS010000090.1:0-7172 GCA_964395885.1 uncultured Solibacteraceae bacterium
CCGGATCTCGGTCAGCAGCACTTCCGTCGGGGAAGGACCGGCCGGGGCGGGCGCCGGTGGCGGCGGCATCAGGCGGTTGACCTGTTTCACCAGCAGGAAGATGACGAAGGCCACGATCAGGAAGTTGATGAGGGCCGTGATGAAGTTGCCGTAGGCGATCACCGCCGTTCCCGCCTTCTTGGCATCCGCCAGCGTCGCGTAGGTGTTGCCGTCCAGCGGAACGAACAGGTTCGCGAAATCGATCTTGCCGGTGACAAGGCTGATCACCGGCATGATCAGGTCATCGGTGGCGGAAGTGACAATTCGGCCGAACGCCGCTCCGATGATCACGCCGACGGCGAGGTCCATGACGTTGCCGCGCTTGATGAACTCCTTGAACTCGGCGAGCATCCCCATCTGTGTTGTTCCTCCTTCGGGCTGTCTGGTCCGCCCGTCGGAGGATTATGGCACAATCCCTTTGCCTTCGACGAGGCGATGGTATCGGCCGAGGGCGGGTTTCTCGATGCGATCGACGCGTGTCGAAGGCTTTGGCCAGTGCACCTCCAGCCAGTCCAGCTGCGTGGCTGAGCCGATGCCGATGACCTCGCGCGGATCGTGCGAGGAGAGATAGCTGCCGCCGCTTGTCTTGAGGCGGCTTCGCCTGACGCCACCGGCCTGCCATTCCAGGCGTGCGCCAATCGCGTCGCGGTTTGCGGTGACGCCTTCCAGGACAAACCCGACCCAGCGGTTGTCCGGGGCGGCGTCATTTCGCAGCAGCGCGGGCGCCTCGCCGCAGTTGGCGATGAGCACGGAGAGCCGCCCGTTGTTCAGGTAGTCGCCCACTGCCAGTCCGCGCGCGGGCATTGGACGCTGGAAGGCGTCGCCGGCCTCCGCCGAAACGTTGCGCAGCTTTCCACCCTCGTTGTGGAACAACAGAAGAGGCTCTTTGTACTTCACCTGCTGCGAATACTGCTCGATCATGTCGTCGGGATGCCCGTTGGCCAGAATCAGGTCGTTCCAGCCGTCGTTGTCGTAGTCGAAGAACTTCAGCCCCCAACCGGACAACAAACGTGTCGACTGCGCGACGGCGTGCTTGTGAGCGGAATCCGTGAAAGACTCGTTGCGGTTGTTCTCATAGAGCGAGAACATCTCCTGATCGACGTTGGCGACGAACAGGTCCTGCCAGCCGTCGCCGTTCACGTCGGCGGCGTCCACTCCCATGCCGCTGCGCGCCTGCCCGTTCTGGCTGAAGCCCACCTCCGCCGCCAGAGCGATCTCTTCCCACTGCCCCTTGCCGCGATTCATGAAGAGGAAGTTCTGGACGGTGTCGTTGGCGACGAACAGGTCCATGCGGCCATCGTTGTTCACGTCGGTCGCGACCACGCCCAGCGCCTTGCCCAACGCCTTCTGGATGTCGGTTCCCTTGGACACGAGCGTGAACGTGCCATCGCCATTGTTGCGGTAGAGCTGGCTGGCCGTGGGCTGGAAGACTCGCGGGATGCAGTAGTATTTGCGGCCGAGCTTGTTGTCGCCGCAGGCGAAGCGCTCTTCGGGGCTATAGCGGACGAAGCTGCACAGGAACAGATCGAGCTTCCCGTCGTTGTCAAAGTCCACCCAGCAGGCGCTGGTGGTCCAGCCCGGGGCGCCGAGACCTGCCTTGTCCGTCACGTCCGTGAAGGTGCCGTCGCCGTTGTTGCGATAGAGCGCCGGTTTGCCATACGCCGTCAGGAAGATGTCGGCAAAGCCGTCGTTGTTATAGTCGCCGACCGCGACACCCATCCCGAACGTCCGGGAATCGCCGAAGCCAGCCTTCGCGGTCACGTCGGTAAACGTGCCGTCGCGGTTGTTCTTGTAGAGCGCGTGACGCAGCGGGGTCTTGGGCGTGAAGAAATCCGAGGGTCCGCTGTTCACCAGGAACAGATCCATCCAGCCGTCGTTATCGAAGTCGAGAAAGGCGCAGCCCGGCGGCAGAGTCTCGGGCAGGAAGCGCTCCGGCGACATGGCGTTGTCGTGGACCCAGCGAATGCCGGACTCCGCTGGAGACACGAGCCGAAAGGGGGATGAGCGGTTGCCCTGCGGCGCGGCGTGGGAGGCCCAGGCTCCCGCTGCGGCACCGATGAATTGACGGCGGTTCAACAGACCTTCAGGATATCGGGACGAGGCGCTTGCGGAAAAGCGCGTCCCGCGGCATTCCGGCTGACGGCGAATCCGTCGCTGACCGAACCGGGCGGCACCAGCTGCTAACGGGCGCGGCGGAACACCAGCTGATTACAGCCGAGATCGTTCGTCGTCCAGAGCTTCTCCAGATCGAAGCCGCGCGCACGGTAGAAGTCAAAGAGCTCTTCGGCCTTCGCCACTTCGAACGGATAGCCGCCGACCCAGTCTTCCAGGTCCCGCCAGAAGTCCATCCCGCGGTTCTTCTCGTACTCGCGGAACATGCGCCCCGGGCGGAGCGTCAGCAGGTCCATCAGCAGTTGCTTCCAGTTGAACCAGAGCAGCGTCCAGGTGAGGAGAATCGGGCGCCAGACGGCCGAGGAGTTGTACTTGCGCTTGATCCAGGTCCAGCGGCGGCTCCAGACGCCCTGATCGTTGTAGATGGCAATGAACAGCAGTCCGCCGGGCGCGACCCGCTTGCCGGCGTTCTCGAGGCCACGCCACATCTGCCCCGTGTGGTGCAGGACGCCCCAGGAGTAGACGATGTCGAACTGCCCGAGCGTCTCCAGGTAGTTCTCGTCGAGCGCGGAGCCCTGCTCGACGCGCCAGTCCGGGTCGTCGGGGAAGTAGCGCCGGCGCAGTTCCTTGGTGCAGTTGACCGAGTTGATGTCGTAGTCAAAAGAGAAGACCTTCGCACCCAGGCGCCGCGCCGCCAGACTGAACAACCCACTGCCGGAGCCGATATCGAGAAAGGTCAGCCCGTCCAGCCGGTCCATCTTCAGGAATTCGCGGAGGGACTCCTCCGCCTTCTGAATCTTCTGCTCGGTCAGCAGGCGCAGAAAGCGGGACCAGTTGTCGCCAAAGCCAAAGCGAAGCGATTCGTCCTGTTCCTGTGACGGCGCGGAGGGCACCGGAGTGGTCGTTGTGCTCATCTCATCTCTCACTGCCGCGCCTCAACTCGCCAAGGCGACTTCGCGGGAGGGCAACCACCGGGCGGAAAAGCCCGGCTCAGACTCCCAATCGCGAAACCACATTTCGAACATGAGCAGCAGCCAAATCTCATAGTAGTTGTCGCGCCGCCCGCGGAAATGCTCGTCGAGGACGTAACGCAGGAAATTGCGGTTGACGATGTTCCGATCCGCGAAGCTTTGCCCGAGAAGGAGATCCTCCACCATGGGGCGCAACTGATTCCGGAACCAGCTTCCGAGCGGAAGCCCGAAGCCCCGCTTGGGACGCGAATAGTGCTCTGCCGGCAATCGTGGCCGCATTGCTTCCCGGAAGATGTATTTCCCGACCCCGTCCCGGATCTTCCAGCCGATCGGGATTCCGGCGGCAAATTCCGCCAGTTTGTGATCCATCAGCGGACTGCGGACCTCAAGCGAGGCGGCCATCGAGGCGCGGTCCACTTTCACCAGCATATCGCCCGTGAGCTTCGCGGTCGCCTCAAAATAGAGCGCCTGCCGCAAGACATCCTGCTCGCCGGGGAGCAGCGCATCCGGCAGCAACTGACGATACCGCTCCTCGCCCGGCGCTTCCACCCACCGCGATTGCAGCAAGTGACGGCGCATTTGGTAGGGAACGACGTGCAGCAGGAAGTAGCGCATCAGCGGTGTCGGCTGTCCCGCCACGGTAACGAAATTTTTGCCGTATGCCGAATACGGAAGTGCGTCTCCCACCCAACGCAACAGCGTACGCGCGAACTGCGGTACCGCATCGAGACGGCGATTTTGCTCCACCTTGATGAAGTCGTCGTAGCCGGCAAACATCTCATCGCCACCGTCGCCGCTGAGGGCGACCTTGACGTGTTGGACGGCGAACTCGCTGACCAGCAGGGTGGGAAGCGCGGAGGGGTCGCCAAACGGCTCGTCATACATTCGGGCAATGCGGGGAAGCAGCGAAACCGCATCGGGCTTGATGATGACCTCGTGATGATCGGTACGGTAGCGCTCCGCGACCCGGCGGGCGTCGTCCAGCTCATTGTGGCTGGCTTCGGCGAACCCGACGGAGAACGTCTTGACCGGGTCCTTCGACTGCATCGCCATCGAGGCCACCACAGCGCCGGAATCGAAACCGCCGCTCAGGAAAGCGCCCAGCGGAACGTCCGCCATCATGCGGACGCGGACGGCTTCGTCGAACTCGCGCAGAAGCTGCTCCCGCGCCTGCTCTTCCGTGCGTCCCGGCGGCATGCCCTCGACCTGCGGCGGAAGACGCCAGTAGCGCCCTTGCGTGAGCCGCCGCTGCGAATCGAAGCGGAGCCAGTGTGCCGGAGGAAGCTTCTTCACCTTCGTGAACGGCGACCAAGGGTCGGGAATGTAGCGAAACTCGAAGTAAAGCGCGATCGCTTCTTCGTCAATGGTGAAGTCGAGGTCCAGGCCGCGGAAGCACTTCAGTTCACTGGCGAAGTACAGCGCGCCATTTTGAACCGTGTAGTAGAGCGGCTTCTTGCCGAAGCGGTCCCGGGCGACGAGAAGCGACTGCTGCTTCTGGTCCCAGATGGCGTAGGCGAACATGCCGCGAAGACGCGCGATGCCTTCGACGCCCTCTTCCTCGTAGAGGTGGACCAGCGCCTCGGTGTCGCTCTGGGTGCGAAAACGGTGGCCGCGATGCTCCAGGAAGTCGCGGATTTCCTTGTAGTTGTAGATCTCGCCGTTAAAGACGACCCACGCCGACTCATCTTCATTTGGAATCGGCTGCTTCCCGGTCGCCAGATCGATGATCGACAGGCGCCGCATTCCAATGGCGCACCCGTCGGCGTTGGTGAAATAGCCGGAATCGTCCGGTCCGCGATGGACGATTTTGTCGTTCATCGCGCGCAGGCGATCGAACGAGGCGGGAACTCCAGGCTGGAAATATCCAGCAATTCCGCACATAACTCTAGTCTAGCGAACGAGATCGGGACATTACAGTGCTGACGGCGAAAGAAACCAGCAGCCGTCCACGGTTTCCCATCCGGAGGCGTCCCGGTTGTAGGTGTGCGTGCCGCGCATGCCGGGCAGCCAGGGCTCGATGCGCTGGACGGGGCGCTCTTCCAGGCGTGCCGGCGAGAGGGTGAGCACCTCGCGCAACTCGGTGGCGTAGCCGTAGGCGAGCGAACAGTCCTGGACGGGGCGGAACAGGCGTCCCTCATGGGAAAACAACGCCCCAGCGCCGCGCTGCTGCCGCACGTCGCAGGAGACCGGATTGGCGGGATGGTACTGCCACTCGCCGTCCAAGCGGTCCGAGGTAAACAGGAGCATCTGCTTGCCGCCGCCCACCGGGTCGCTGACGGAGGTGAACCAGTAGTAGACGCCATCCTGGCGGTGGAGGGTCGTATCGACCGCCGGAAAGGGGAACAGCTTGCGGTAGGGGCGCCACTTCCAGGGGAACTCCTCGGCGATGAACAGCTCGACACCGCCGCTTCGGCCGGCTTCCGGCAGCAGGTACCACTGCCCGGCCTCCTCAAAGACAAACGGATAGGACAGGTGGTAGGGCTGGCGCAGGATCTCGCGCACACCGCTGAGCGTCCCGTCGGCGTGCAACTCGGCTGCCGACAGCACGCCCTTCTTTTCCGCGTAGAGATAGTCTTCAAACAGCAGGTAGGTGCGGCCCTGGGCGGTGGCCAGGAACGGATCCGCATAGAAGTGGCCCCGTGACGCCTGCACCCACGTGAAATCGCGTTTGCCCGGGTCCCGCAACAGATCGCCGTCGCGGCGCAGCCCGACGCGCCACTGCGCTTCCTTCGCCTGCAGGAACGGTCTGCGGAGAACGGCGGCGGCCAGTCTGGGGACGGCCCATGTCGCTAACTCCGTATTGGTGGGGCGGCGGTAGATCTTGCGTTGGCCCCGGTAGGGCGGCTCTGCCAGGGCGCGGCTGCGAAGATGCTCCCAGCCCTGTTCCTGCAGCTCCTTCAGTTTCTGGATGACGAAGTAGCGGGAAGCGAAGTACGGTGTGACGCGGTTGCGGCGGAGCGAGAAGCCCCGCTCGGTGGCATAGATGCCTTTCTGCAGCACCATGCCCGCGTCGAGCTCTTCATTCAGTACCTGCAGCGTGACGCCGCTGAGCGGATTGTCCTCGTACAGCTCCCAGAATTGGGCGGGACCGCCCCGGTAGAACTCGCTGTCGTCGTGATGATAGGACCAGACGCCGTAGCGCGCCGTTGAGAGAATGCCGCCGCGGATGATGCGAAACCCGAAGCGCAGCACGACATCGAGATCGCGGGCCCGAATCGCTTCCACGGCGTCATCGGGAAAGCGGTCGGTGAAGCCCTTCTGCAGCGGAGTGACCGGCAGTGTCTCGACGCCTGCCAGCAGCGAGGAACAGTCGACGCTGGCCATCGGGTCCGGCAGACCGGGGAAGAGTTTCTGGTCGAGCCGCTCATAGGCGGTCCACCCGAACATCTTCCAGAACGCCGGATCGCGCAGTATTTCGGAGCGGCTGCGTGGGGACTGGGTCTGCGTCGCCTGATTCATCACCGCCAGGGTCAGCGAGGCGAAATCGCTGCGGGCCACATCGGCCACAATGTCGGCGAAGAAGCGGATCATCTCCGGAGCATCCAGCAGGAGACCGATCCGCAGGTGGGGCCGTTCCGGCCGCGAGGTGCGGTACAGATGTTCGATCATCGAAACGGCGCGCGGCGCGAACCGCAGCCAGATTTCAGTGTATGCGAGGCCCTTAGTCCAGCGTGACGAACAGGCTGCGCTGGATTCCCTTGTCGCCGTCCAGGACGGTGGCGCGAATCTCCACCGGACCCGCGCCCAATCCGGCTACCGGCAGAGTGGCCACAAACGGGATGGCTCCATTGGCGTCGGCGTCCGGAAGGGTGGGCAGGGAACGCGAGATCAGTCTTCCATCCCGAATGAGATCGAGCACCAGACGGGGCTTTTCGTCGCCGGCGCCGTACAGGACCAGAAACGCGGCGATTGCGCTGGTGGTGGCCGGAAGCCGGTCGGCGAGCGTGGGAATGGCGCGTGCCTGACTCATGATCGTCGGGTCCATCGGGTCGGCGCTGTCAGGGAGCTTGTCGAGGCGGCGCAGCAGGACGAGTTCACTCAAGTTCGGAC
>CAYNDS010000090.1:7182-16972 GCA_964395885.1 uncultured Solibacteraceae bacterium
CCGTCGGCCCGGCGCGGCACCACCAGCGCCGTTTTCCTGGCGGCCGCCTTGCCGGACTCGCGGTCGAGGATTGCGCTCTCGATGGTGTAGCGTCCGGGCAGCATGTTCAGGGGCTTGGTGACGATGAAGCGGCCTTGCCGGAAGCCGTCCACCTTGTCGAGCAGCTGATTCAGCGGCACGTCCCGCGACAGCTTCGCCAGCACCTGGCCCCCTTCATCCTTCACCAGCGAGAGCACCGAGAGATGCGACCGCGCGAGCCGGGTCTTGTCATCCCGGGTGAAGGCAACAGCGGCAAGGGGAAGGTCGAAGATGAGCAGCGCCTGCTGCTGGCCGTCGCGCTGGCGGTACTGCACGACGTGCGCGCGAAACTCCACGTCACGCGGCAGGGGCTTCTGTCCCAGCGCCCCGAGCAGCGGCACTTCATACGGATAAACTGTCTGGCCCTCCATCGGGGGCAGGGCAAAGTAACCGCTGCGCGCCTGCACCTGGTAGTCGCCATGCCCGGCAACCTTCACCACGATGGGACGGAAGCGTCCGTCGTAGCTGGTGTTCAACGGACGATAGGACAGTTCGTAGTAGCTATGGAAGTCGTCACTCAGCTTGGCCAGCGGCTTGCGAAAGTCGTTGGTGTTGGCGATGAAAAAGCCGCCGGTTGATTCGGCAATCTCCGCCAGCACGTTCTGTGTCGAAGCCTTGATGGAGTCGATGGCGGTGTCGAATGTGCGGAACTCGCCGCGCCCGTCGTCTGTCGCCGTCTCGGTGGAGCGTCGCGTGTAGCGTCCGCTGGTGGCCGCGGCCCGGGCCAGCATTTCCTGGCTTCGCCCGGCGTCGCCCGCCGCCTGCAGACCGCGCGCGTCAACGGAGTAGAAGCTGACTTGGGCGCGATTGGCCGCCGAAATCATGGTCTGAAACTGCTGCCAGAGTCCGTTGGGCAGTTCGAACTGCTCAGAGAAGTAGAGGACGCTCTTGCGGCCGGGCAGCCGTCCGAGCTCCTTGATGATGGCCCAGAGGGAGAAGATGGACACGCGGCCGAAGTCCTCCCGCGCGACCACCTGCGCGAACTCGGCCATCTGGCCGGCCATCCGGTTGGCCTGCTCTTCGCTCATGCGCGCGCCGTCCACATTGGTGCCAAGCGGGCCGCCGCTTGCGGACGCCGCGGCGCCGACTGCGGAGGCCGTGCGAGAGACGGTGCGGTCGAGGTCGGCCGTGTTGTTGGCGTAGTCGGCACGCTCGCCGGCGGTGGCGCGCTCAATGGCTTCCAGAAGGCGGTTGCGATCGCTGGTGTAGGGTTGCAGGACGCGGAAACCGCGATCGAGCGCGAAGACGCCGTAGTAGACGTTCTCGCCGAGGTCGGTCTCCAGGAAGTCCCGCGCGGCGATGCGCGAGAGCCTGCGGCCCTCCGGTCCCAGTCGCTCAAAGACGAGTGACACCAGGCGGACCTGACGGTCCAGGCGCAGCGTTCCGGCGGTGCCGGCGCTTTGTACGGGCCTGTCGGCGGGTGCCTCGCCCGTTGCTCCGCCCGCCTTGCTACGCAACTCCCGGAATAGCGTCAGCGGCTGCGGTTGGCCGTCCTCGGCAATCAGGAAGTCCTTTTGGGAAAGACCGCGGACCGGGCGGCCGCGCCGGTCGCGCACCACCACATCGACCAGGACTTCGTTGACTCCGCCCCGAAAGCTGGGCGGCGGCACGGGCTGCTGCGACAGTAGAAGAACCGCCGCCGCGGCGATCACGGCCGCTTCTCGACCGTGATGAAGGCGCGGTCCTCGGCAATGGTCTGCCCCTGGCGCACCAGCAACTTCACTTCGTAGTTGCCGGGAGGCATGTTCTCGGCCGGTGACGACATGACGTACGGAATCTTTCCGGTCGCGTCGGCCTCCGGCAGCGGGACCTCGCCCTTTCCGAGCGATTGGCCGTCCTTGATGTACTCCATGACGACTTGCGGCTTTTCGGCGATCTTCGGGTCCGGGTAGACGATGAAGAACGTGGACAGTTGCGCGCCGGGCACGGCGTAGACGGTGGAGGACAGCGTCGGCGTGATGCGGCCTCCCTGGAATTGAAATGGCTCTTCCGGGGTGAGGCCTTGCGCGTTGGCGTCATAGCCCTTCACGACCGCCAGCGAGGACAGTGCGACGCCCTGCGTCTTGGGCGTGACCACAACGGCGGCCTTCTTCGCGGCCAGCTTGTTGGCCTCATGATCGATGACGGCCGTTTCCAGCGTGTAGCGGCCGGGCGCCAGGTCCACCATCTCCTTGTAGACGAAGTTGCCCGCCTTGACGTTCGGCACCTGTTCTTTGGCGGGCGCCAGCGGCAGGTCCCGGGAGAACTTCTGGATCACTTCGCCTTGCGAGTTCTTCACCAGGGCGAGAACCGACACGCGTCCCTTCATGCGCGGTCCGGCCGGCGCAGCGCCTTTGGCGGACTTTGCCGGAGCAGGTGCGGGCGCGGACGGATCATCCGTGAACTGCACCTGTGCCATCGGGACCTCCACGATCAACTGTCCTTTCGTGCCGTCCGGACGCGGTTGAAAGCGAATCACGGCAGAGCGGAACTCCAACTCGCGCGGCAGCGGTTTGGAGTCGAGCGCCCGCAGCAGCGGCAACTCATAGGGCAGGATCGACGTGCCGCGAACCTCCGGCGGAAGGGCGAAGTAGCCGCGCCGCGAGTGCACCACCAGATCCTTGCGCCCCACCTCCACGGCCGTTTTGCGGAACGTGCCGTCGTACTTGTCGATGCCCGGCGAATAGGCGATTTCGTAGTAGCTGTTCACTTCCTCGTTCACCTGCGCCAAGGGCTTGCGCAGATCGTTGGAGTCGCCGATGAGGAAGCCGCCAGTGGACTCAGCCAGATCGCGCAGCGGCAGTTGGACGTTGTTCCGCATCGCGTTCTCGACGTTGTCGGAAGCCATCATCTGCTCCTTGCTGACGGAGCCGTCGTCGGTGGCGCTGCGGAAGGCATCGGTGGCCGAAGCGCGGGCGGCGGCGCGCAGGGAGTCCGCGGTGCCCTGATTCTGCCCCCAGGTCATCACGCCGCGAGTGTCGATCGCGTAGAACGTCACGTTTTCGCGGTTGGCGGTCGACATGATGTTGCGAAACGGCTCATCGAGGTTCGTCGGAATCCACATGCCCTCGGAGAAGTAGAGGATGTTCTTGCGTCCCGGCAGCGTGCGCTGTCCGCGCACCAGCGTGAGCAGGGCGAAGATCGATGTGCGCGTGGTCTCATTGGCGCTGACGGCCTGATCCATGCGCACCATGTCCATCATGACCTGGCCGAGAACCCGGTCGGTGGGGTTGCCGGTGCCGGGCGGCTGGTTGCGCAACTCCATCCGCTGGGCCGTCGTCGGATTGGCGGAGGCGTCGCCCTGCGGCGTCAACGTGTTCTGCAGGCTCTCGCGAATACGGGCCTGCACGCGGGCGCTCTCGGCGGCATAGCCGGTGTGCTGCCCGCTGGTGGCGCGGTCAATGGCGCTTTGCAGCGCGTCCTTATCGCGCGAGAACTCCTGCAGCACGAACAGGCCGTTGTTGATCGTGACCACGGCGAAGAAGACGTTGGTGCCGGTCTGCCCCTTGACGAGCTCCTTGGCCGCCTGACGGGCGATGCGTCGCGCATCGTTGCTGAGCGGTTCAAAGACGAGCGTCACCAGCCGCAGCGCCCGCAGCGGATCGAGCGGGATGTGTTCGCCCTTGCTGATCGCCTCGGCGCCTTCCACCAGCCGGAAGCTCTTGATCGCCTGCTTCTGGCCGTTGTCGAAGACCGACAGCTCTTCCGCCGTCAGGTCTTTGATCGGCTTGCCCTTCTTGTCGCGGATGACGACGTCGAGCAACACTTCGTCAACATTGGCCTTGATGGTGGTCTGCTCCTGCGCGACGGTGGCGCCGAGCAGCAGCAGCGAAAGGCTAGTCCGGATAAGCATCGGTGTTCCTCACAGTTCGGATCCAGTGATCGGTGAAGCGGAACCGCGATCCTGGCAGATCATATTTCGGCATGTGGCACGACGAGCAATCCTTGCGATTGCCGGCCGGGCAGAGTTTCGGATGGCAGGAGGCGCACGCTTTGTCGGTTGCGGCCACCGCGGCGGCGCGTGCCGGACGTTGGTGCGAGTCATGACAGGCGTTGCAGGCGATGCGGGTTTCTGCCGCGTCATAGCATTTCGACTTGGCGATGCGGTACGGCTGAAAGCGAACGTTGCCGATGCCGCGCGGGCCGTTCACGGCGACGTCGGCCCAGGTCCGGTGGCAGGCGCCGCACACCTCCGACATCTCCTCGGCACCGATGCTGCGCAGGGTCGGAGGCTTTGCCGCGGCATTGGCCAGATGCGCCGCCGTGCCCGTGTGGCAACTCTCGCACTGCACACCCGGGCGCAGCGTCTCCGTCCAGCGGAGCGATCCTTTCGGCAGTTGCTTGGAGGCCGGCGTGGCGGCGGAATGGCACGAGAAACACTCAAAGGCGCCGGTGGAGTCCAACTCTCGCCCGATGGCCTCCTGCAAATTCGCCGGGATGCCTTTCGGTGCGCCGATGGTGGCCTCCAAGCCGTCGATGGCGGCGTAGAAGCTGGCGCGGGTTTCCATCAGCCGGCCTTCCTGCTCGACAACCCAAGTTTGCCCGGCTTCCCCCGCGCCGATGGCCCAGAGAATCGGCAAGTCGACGAGTGTCGTGCCGTCCCTAACGCGATAGCGATCCCGTGTCACCTCGTAGCGGTAGGGTCCGAGAGTCCAGTTCAGCTTTGCTCGATTCGCAAAGACGGGTGATTCCGCCGGACGCCGCAACGTGTGCGCCATCAGGCTGGCATTGTGTCCGCGCGCCTGCTGGGGATGGCACGCGGCGCAATCGGCGGACAGCAGGCTCGCTAGGGCGAGAGCCATCACGGCGTCTGGGCCCCCGGGCCTGACTCGAGAGTCTTTTTCAGCCGCACGAACTCGTCGCGCTCCCGCTTGGCATCGGCGGCGCGTCCGGCCTTGGCATAGGCGGCGGCCAGCGAGAATCGGACCTGCGGGCTGTTGGGCTCCAGCTTCGCGGCCAGCAGGAGTTCGCGGACCGCGCCTTCCGCATCGCCCAACTCCGTCAGCGTGCGGCCGAGCATGGTGCGCGCCGGAAAGTTTGCCGGGGCCACCTCGACGGCGGTTTTCGCCAGGGGCAGCGCGGCTTTCGGCTCACCACGCTTCAGATACTCGCCCGCGAGCGACACCAGCGCGGGGAGATGCCGGCCGTTAAGCGCCAGTTCCGCCCGCAACAGTTCGACGCCCCGATCCGCCTCGTTGGCGAGAAGAAAGCTGGCGAACACAAAGTTGACGTTCGGCACGCGCGGGTAGAGCGTGAGGACTTCCTCCAGCAGTTCGCGCGCTTCCGCGGACCGCCGCTCCGCCGCGAACAGAATCGCGCGCCCCGTCTTGAAGATGACTTCCCGATCGTCGACCGCGATTTCCGATGGCGCCTGCGTGCGCCGAAGCCCGGCGAGCCCGACGACGGCCACCACCTCCGGCGCCACGGCCGGCTGCTGCGCCTCCAAAGTCGCCAACTGCAGCGTGCGCTCAAAGTTGCCGGCGCGATTCTGCAGCAGCATCGTGTGATAGCGGGCGACGCTGGACAACTGTTCCGCCGGCGGCAGGCCGAGCGTCATGGCGCGCTCCAGATGCTCCAGCGCGGCGGGCCACTGATTGGTCCGGTACTCGCTCAAGCCCAACAGGGCGAAGCCTGCGCCCGACGCGGCATCCAGGGCCACGTACCTTCGCAGGGCATCGCGCGCTTCGGCAAAGCGCTCCCGTTCATACTCGATTGTGCCGAGGGACCACCAGCCCTCCGTCCAGCGTGGCGCGATGGCAACCGCCTGACGATAGAGCGCGGCGGCTTCCGGCAAGCGGCTGGCGTCACGCGCCGCGTTGGCCTGCGTGGCCAGCTTCGCAATTGCGGCGGGCGGAGCAGGGGATTGCGCCACGCACAGCAATGCCGCCACCAGCACGCTCATCGATCCGTCCCCTTCGGCTGCTTCTGCTGCGCTTCGGCGTTCAGCCGTTCGACAATTTTTCGCTCGCGGTCCCCATCTTCCTTGCGCTTCAACCGGTAGTAGACGGTGGCGAGCGTGACGTGGGCTTCGACGAAATTCGGGTTCTCGCCGAGCAGGGCTTCCAGCGTCTGACGCGACTGGTCCACTGCGCCCTCGGCCAACTCGATGGTCGCGATCTGGTACCGCACGCCGGGGTCTCCGGGGCGCACCTTCAAGGCGCGATCCAGATGGCGCCGCGCGGCGGCGTAGTCCTGCTCCTGCTTCAGAATCACGGCGACGTTCAGGTTGGAGCGGAAGTCGTTCGGGTTGAGTTCCAACTCCGCGCGAAACGCGCGCGCCGCCGCTGCCGTGTCACCGGTCGCCATCAAAGCCTGGCCGTGATAGGCGTTGGCGGATGGCAGTTTGGCATTCAACTGGACTGCCCGTCCGAACTCTTCGAGCGCGCCGGCGTAATCGGCGGCGTTGAGCTTGGCCGTGCCCAGCAGCAGGCGGACCTCGGCTGAATCGCCCCGGGCGAAGATCTTATTCAGCAGCCGCTGGCCTTCTTCCACCTTGCCGTCGCGGACCAGCGCGGTGCCCAGCAGATAGGCCACTCCGAGATCGTTCGGTTGCTTGGCTTCGAGCGGTTGCAGCAGGCGCACTACCTGGGGATAACGCTCCATCTGCAGCCAGCAGTCCGCCAGCAGGATCGTTGCCTGCGGATTTCCGGGCGAGAGGGCATCGAGTGTCGACAACTCTCGCGCCGCCTGCGCGATGTCGCCGCTCTTGTAATGCGCCAGGGCCAGATTCAGGGCGATGCCCGGATGCAGCGGCGCTTGACTGAGGGCCTGGCGATACTGCGCGATGGCGTCGCCATAGCGTCCGAGTTGCACCAGCACCGCGCCGAGGTTGGTGCGGGTCTGGAAGTCCTGCGGCTGTGCCTTGAGATGTGCCTGATAGGCGTCAGCCGCTTGCTGCCAGCGGCCGGCCTTCTGCGCGGCCACCGCGTCTGCAAGATCGGCCGAAGCCGCCGCCGCAAGCACCATCCACCACCACATCGTGACCATTACACAAGATCCGGGATAGAAAAAGGGCGGCCGCTTTGCGACGGCCGCCCTAGTTTGGATTGCCTTCGACGGCCTAGAAGTAGAACTTCACCGCCAACTGCACGATGCGGCGTCCCTGCTTCTCGGTCGTTGTACCGAAGCTTGCGTTGTCCAGCCGTCCAGTCGTCGCACCCATGTTGAGGCGGAGGTTGGTGCCGCCGTTGAGGAACGACCACAGGGGCATGTTCAAGAAGTTGTAAGCATTGAACCGGAACTGAAGCCTCTTCGACTCGGAGATCTGGAAGTTCTTGAACATTCCGAGATCGTGGTTCTGGAACCAAGGTCCGTACACGGCCGGCAGAACCGTTGGCCCGTTCTGTCCCGGACGCGTCGGCAGCGCAAAGCAGTTGCCGTTGATGTACTGATTCTCACCGAGGCCCGATCGCGGATCGCAAGTCACCAGTGGACGGAGCAGGATCGACGGAGTGCCGGTGATCGTCCGCGCTGAAACCGGGAAGCCTGCCGTGTTGAGGAAGCCATTGGAGTTGAGGAAAAAGTTCTGTTGATCGGTGTTGCCCGTGAGGTTGACGCCGCTCTGCAACTGGCTGATTCCCGACACTTGCCACCCGTTCAGCAACCCCTTAGCGAACTTGTTTCCCCGCACAGGATTCCCTAACTCGACCGAATACGCGATGTTGAAGAGATGGCGTCGATCTCCGGGCATCACGCCGTAATTGTTCCGGACGTTGAACTCGTCCAGGTTGCCAACGATGCCCAATTGCTTGCCCAGCGTGTAGTTGGCGGTGATATTGAACCGCCCTTTGGACCGCAACCAGGTCACCTGCATGGAGGTGTAGTTGAAGTAGTTGTGCTGGAAGTTCACAATGCGCAGGTCCTGGAAGCCCTGAATCGGACGGAAATCGTCGATGTTGGCAGCTTCCGGATTGCCCACGCCCGGACGAAGAAGCGCGCCCGGCGGAACGGCATTGATGTTGTTGAACGGCCCTGCCGTGTTCAACTGGTCGCGGCTGCGATTTCCAAGGTACGACACCTCCAGAAGACTGGCGAAGGGAAGGCGCCGCGAAATCGTGAAGCTGAAGCTATCGGAGTAGGGATTCCGGTTGTCGTTCTGGTCGACCGCGCCCGCGGACAGGCGGTCACCTGCGCCGACCGTTGTTGCGTCAATCGCGCTAAACGTGGTCTGAACGGGAAGATTGACCGCGCGGACACCCGCCGAGACATCCAGACCGGTCGTGAACTGGGGGATGGGATAGTAGAACCGACCCCAACCGCCGCGAAGAACCGTTTTTCCGTCGCCGAACACATCAAACGCCGCGCCCAGCCGCGGGCCGAACCAGACAGCCTTCTGCGCGAAGCCGCCGAGCGAGACGCTAGAGTCGCGTTTGTTCCACAGGAACCCGGAGTATTCCGATGGGCTGGCGTTGGGATTGTACTTCGACCGGTCGAACACGGTGAAGCCGAATCCCTCGAGATCCCGCCAGCGGCCCAAGTGCGAAATGCGAACGCCAGCCTCGAGCGTCAACCGCCGGGTCACCTTCCAGGAGTCCTGAACGAACCCTTCGAAAATCGGCATGCCGATGTTGTTCAGCCGGTTGAAGCTTTGTTCCTGGTAGTTGTTCGGACGGCCGAGCAGGAGGTCAGCGTATGTGCTGCCGGAGGAGATCGGCCCTCCGTTTCCGAAGATTCCGAAGCCGTTGGTGTAGCCGTTGCCGGGCTGGCTGTTGCGGATGTACTCGTAGAACACCCCGAACTTGATGGTGTGCGTGGAGAGCACTTTCGTCATGTTGTTCGAGAAGGTCGGCAGCCACTTGTCGGCGAACAGACCGCGAGCGCCGCCAACTTCGAAACCTCCCGGGTTGAACAGCGTGGCGAACTCGCCGCCCCACGCCGTCATCGCCGGAATCTGGCTGACGCCGTTCTTAAACAGACCGCGCAGGGGGATGTTCTGCCGCGTGCGATCGACGGCGTTCGGATCGGCAAAGACGTTCGGGAAGGCAATGTAGGTGAAGCCGAACACGAACTCATTGGTCAGCGTCGGGCTGAAGACGTGGGTCAGAGAAGCGGTAATCGACTGCGACTGATTGCGGCCTTCAATCGGCGTCGGGTAGGGCACCTGGTTGCCGTTGCGCCACCACAGGCCCACCGGGAACAACTGCTTTTCACGCTGCAGGTTGTAGCGGACGAAGAGCTTCGTGTTGTCGCTGATCGAGTAGTCGACGCGCGAGAGCCACTGCAGTGAGTTCTGATCGAAAACGATCTGCCGGATGTAGTTGAATCCGCCTGTCTGATTGGAGTCGGCGTTCGGAGTCGGGAACATGTTGATCAAGCCACGTCCGGAGCGGTCAATCTGACTGGCCGGGATGATGCCGCCCGGGAACTGCGCCAGCGCGGCTGCATTCAACTGCTGCGGCGCACCGCCGGAAGCCGTAATGTTACCCAACCGTGCCAGTTCCGCCGGCGAGAAGTTGCCGTTGCGCATCCCTTCCGTCGGAACGGTCGCGCGGAGCAGACCGGTGTCCAGGCGCTGGAAATAGTGCTCGTAGCCGGTGAAGAAGAACAGCCGGTCGCGATTGCGGTTGAACTTCGTGCCGGGGATCAGCACCGGGCCGCCGATGTTGCCGCCCGGGAAGAAGTACTGGTTCTCCGGACGAGGGGCGCCGGAGCGATTGTTCAGCCAGTCGTTCGAGTTCATCGAGAAGTGGCGCGCATACATGTAGCCGGTGCCGTGGAACTCGCGGCCGCCGGA
>CAYNDS010000091.1:0-14339 GCA_964395885.1 uncultured Solibacteraceae bacterium
CGGCTGGTCTGCCGGATTGACCTTGGTGAACGTCGGTGGCGTCGGCATTCCCGGCGGAAGGAGGCGTGAGGCCTGGGTCACCGCCGCCTGGACATCGACAGCCGCACCATCCAGATTTCGACTCAGGTCGAACTCCAGCGTGATCTGCGTGGAGCCGAGCGTGTTCACCGATGTCATTGAGGACAGGCCCGCGATCATCGCGAAGTTGTTTTCGAGTGGCGTGGCGACCGACGATGCCATCGTGTCCGGACTGGCTCCCGGCAGGTTTGCCGTCACGAGAAGCGTCGGAAGATCGACGTTTGGCAGGTCACTGACCGGCAGCTGCTGATAGGCGATCACGCCGAACAAGGCGATGGCCAGCATCAGCAGTGTCGTCGCGATCGGACGTTCAATAAAGGTTTTCGAAAAATTCATCCGCGGCTCTCTGCCGGAACCAACTCGGCCGGCGTCGTGATAGAGGCTTGCTTCTTCCGCCGGAAGCGCGACACCAACGCGTCCAGGTACGTGTAGACGACGGGGGTCAGGTACAGTGTGATGGCCTGAGAAAAGAGCAGACCGCCGACAACGGCCATGCCGAGCGGCTTCCGCGCCTCTCCGCCCGCGCCGTAGCCGGTAGCGATCGGCAACGTTCCCAGAAGCGCTGCCATTGTCGTCATCAGGATCGGGCGGAAGCGCGCCAGGCAACCTTCGTGAATCGCATCGCGCGGGCTAAGCCCATTGCGTTGCCGTTCCAGTGCGAAGTCGATCTGCATGATGGCGTTCTTCTTGACCAATCCGATCAGGAGGATCAAGCCAACGAACGCGTAGATGTTCAACTCCAGATTGAAGATCACCAGCGTGAGCAGCGCGCCGAACGCTGCCGACGGCAGCCCCGACAGAATCGTAATGGGGTGAATGAAGCTCTCATAGAGCACCCCGAGCACGATGTACACCACCAAGATGGCTACGACCAGCAGAAGACCCAGGTTCCGCAAGGATTCCTGAAAGACCTTGGCGGTGCCGGTGAAGCTGGTCTGGATGGAGGCGGGCAGCATCTCTCGCGCGAGTTCGGAAACCTCCTCCACGGCCTCGCTGAGAGCCGCACCGGGCTTCAGGTTGAATGAGACCGTCACCGAGGGCAGTTGTCCCGTGTGGGCGATCGACTGCGGACCAACATCCTCCACGCGCTTCGTGACGGCATCGAGCGGGACCATCTGCCCGTTTGCGCCTTTCAAGAAGATCTTCGAAAGCCGGTCGGAGAAGTTCTGGAAATTAGGAAGGACCTCCATCACCACCCGGTACTGGTTCGTCGGCGCGTAGATAGTCGACACAAGACTTTGCCCGAAGCCGTTGTACAGGCTCTGCTGAATGTCCTGCGCGTTCAGGCCGTAGATGGCGGCCTTGTCACGATCCACTTCGATTTGCACGCGCGGGGTCCGCATCTGCGCGTCGCTATTGACATCCAGCACGGAGGGCAATTTTGCCACCTCGCGTTCGAACTTTCCCGCTTCTCGGTAGAGCAGCGCCGTGTCCGGACTCTGCAGTGTGATCTCGTAGGAACTGCGTGAACCGCGCCCACCGATGCGGATTGCGGGGGGAAGGGACAGAACCGTGCGAACGCCGGGAATCGAGTTCACCCGTGGCCGAAGGCGCGCGATGATCTCCTGAGCTGAGGCCTTTCTCTCCTTGCGCGGCTTGAGTTGGATGAACATTCTCCCGTTGTTCCCGCCTCCGCCACCCCAGTTGCCGCCCACGCTTCCCATGAAGCCCTCGACATCGGGATCCGCCTTGAGGATTTCCAGAATACGGCTCTGGTACTGACGCATCTTCTCGTAGGACGTGCCTTGGGCCATCTCCGTCGATCCTTGGATCTGGTCGACGTCCGTTTCCGGAATAAAGCCCTTGGCGACGACACCCCAAAGGTAGACGGTCGCCCCCATCACGCCGAAGAAGACCACCAGCATCACCGGACGATGGTGCAGGACCCAGTCCAAAGAGAACTCGTACCAGCGCGTGATCAGGTTCAAGCACCACTCAATGGCCCGTGAAAGCGGATTGGGACGGCGTTCGGCCTCATGCGGCTTCAGCAAGCGGCTGCAGAGCATGGGCGTCAGGCTGACCGATACAAATCCCGAGATCAGCACCGCGACGCAAATCGTGACGGCAAACTCGCGAAACAGGCGCCCCAGAATGCCGCCCATGAATAGGATCGGGATAAACACGGCGGCCAACGAGACCGTCATCGAAATGATGGTGAACCAGATCTCGCGCGACCCCTTCAGCGCTGCCTCCATCGGCGAGAGTCCGCGCTCAATGTGGCGGACGACGTTCTCCAGCATCACGATGGCATCGTCGACCACAAAGCCGACGCAAAGGATCAGCGCCATCATGGACAGGTTGTCGAGCGAGTAGTCGAACAGCCACATCACCGCGAACGTTCCGACCAGGGAGAAGGGCAGCGCGAGCGCGGGAATCAGGGTTGCGGAGGCGCGCCGCAGGAAGATGGCGATCACCATAATGACCAGCGCCAGCGTCAGCACCAACGTCAGCTTCACGTCTTCGAAGGATTCGCGAATGGACTTTGACCTGTCGACGCGGATCTCCAGGTTCATGTTCGCCGGCATCTGCGCCTTGAGGCTGGGCAGAACCTTCCGCACGGCGTCATTCACCTCAACGACGTTGCTTCCCGGCTGGCGCATGACCATCAGGTTGATGGCGCGGCCAAAGCCCATGGAACCGTAAGTCCAGGCAACCGTCCGCTCATCCTCACTGCCATCGCGGACATTGGCGATGTCCTCCAGGCGAACCGGCGCTCCGTTGCGCCAGGTCACGATCAGATCCTGGTAGTCTTTCGCGCGGGGTAGGATTCCGTTTGCCTGGATCTGATAGGCCTGATGCTGGCCCCAAAGTGTTCCCGTGGGGATGTTGGCGTTCCAGTCCCGAATCGCCTGAGCGACCTCGTTGAAGCCGATCTTGCGCGAAGCGAGCTTTTCCGGGTCCACCTGGATTCGGACCGCGTACTTCTGCGCGCCCATCACCTGCACCTGCGCAACGCCATTGATCATCGACAGTCTCTGACCCAACACGCGGTCACCGTACTCATTGGTTTCCCACATCGGAACGGTGGGCGAGGTCAGGGCCAACATCATGATGGGGAAGTCCGCCGGGTTCACCTTCCGGAACGACGGAGGCGCCGGCATGCCCGGCGGCAGCAGCGGCATCGCGGCGCTGATTGCTGTCTGGATATCGACCGCAGCGCCGTCGATGTCCCGGTCCAGGTCAAACTGCAGCGTGATGTTGGTTGAGCCGAGCGAAGAGTTTGACGTCATCGAGTCCACGCCGGCAATGGTCGTGAACTGCCGCTCCAGCGGCGTCGCGACTGACGAAGACATCGTGGTGGGGTCAGCGCCCGGCAGTTGGGCGGAAACGCTGACCGTGGGGAAGTCGACAGTTGGCAGGTCACTCACCGGCAGCGCCCAGTAGGCAAGGATCCCGAACATCCCGATGCCGGCCATCATCAGGATCGTGGCGACAGGGCGCCGGATAAAGATCTCGGAGAAGTTCATGACTTCGACATCGGCGGGGCACCCGCCGCTCCACCCTTCATGCCCTTCGGTTGCTCGCCGGGACCGCTGCCGCCGTCAGAAGGCGGCGCACCCTCGCGCCCCTTCCGGCCACCCTTTCCGCCGGGGGCGCCACGCCCGTCTCGCACCACTACTCGCATCCCGGGCGCAAGCCGTAGTTGGCCTTCCGTCACCACCGTCTCACCCGGTCGCAGTCCGCTGGTAATCACCATTTCTTCTCCGGACCGCGGCCCCACCTTCACGGGACGCATCTCCGTCGAGCGGTCCTCCTTGACGACAAAGACAAACTGGCCTTCCTGCCCGGTCTGCACGGCTTGGTTCGGCACGACAATCGCGTTCGCGTCCGAGCCGAGCCGCATCCGGACTCGCACAAACTCACCCGGCCACAGCTTACGGTTCGGATTGGGGAAAGTGCCGCGCAGCCGAATGGTGCCGGTCGATGCATCCACCGTGTTCTCAAAGAACGTCAGTTGGCCCTCCGCCGTGTTCCCGCCGTCCTGGGGAGCCGCAAACACCGGAATGCGCTCTTTCCCGAATCGTCCTTCCACCATCCGCAGTTGTGCCTCCGGAATCGCGTAGGACACAAACACAGGTTGCAGCTGATTGATCTGTACTAGCTCGGTGGTATTCGCGGCCACGATATTGCCCGCCTTCACCAACAGGGTCCCGGTCCGGCCGTTTATGGGTGACTTAATCGTCGTGAAGCCGAGCTGGATTTCGAGATTGCGGATCAGTGCTCTTTGCGCGGCGATGTCGGCGCGCGAGCTCTCGATCGATGCCTGGTCGGCTGCGACGGTCTCGAGCTGCGCGCGTGAGTTTGCCATAACTTGCTCATTCTGCTCGCGCGAAACGACGCCTTCCTTCGCCAGCTGCGCGTAGCGTGTCGCCTGATCCTGCAGGTAGCGGAGTTGCGCTTGGCTCTTGCCGACGTTCGCCTGAGCCTGCCGGTTCAGCGCCTCGGCGCGGGTCAGGTTTGCCTGCGCCTGCGCCAGTTGCGCTTCAAGCGAGCGCCGGTCGATCTCAAACAAGGGCTGGCCCGCGGTGACGAAATCGCCTTCCCTAAAGAAAACCTTGACGAGCTCACCGCTCACCTGAGGCTTGATCGTGACGGTGGAGGATGCCTCGACGTTGCCGATCACTTCCACCTCCAACGGCACTTCCCGCTGAGCCGCCTTCGCAACGACGACCGGAACATCGCCGCCCCCCTTCTTGCCGGGAGCGCCCTTTCCGCCAGGTCCTCCGGGCGCGGGCGGACCTCCTGCCTGCGTTTCCGCCTGCTTGCACGAAAACAGAGCAAACGTAAAGAAAAGTAAAGAGGATAAGAGCCGACGCGGGGGGAGCATCTGAGTGTAAGGATGACCTCGTTTTCGTTGAGGTTACCAGACCGGCGCTTCTTTCCCGCCATCTCGATCAGATTTCCGTCAGCCGAGGCGGGGCATATCTGAACTGCGTAGAGGCATTCGTCGTATCCTTGCTGGAGGCTCACATGCGGATTGCGAAGTTGGCTGGCTTCTGTACGGGTTCGATGCTGATTCTCAGTGGGTGCGTTTCGATTCACCGGGAGACCGGGGAAGGCGAGACGCGGACAATGTCGAGAACAATCGAGCGGGGCAAAGCCGAGTCTGTTCGAACCATCGTGCGAATGGGCGTAGGCGAGCTGGACATCGCACCGGGCGCCGAGAAACTGCTGGAGGGCGAGTTTCGTGTTTCGCCACCCTTTTCCGAGCCGAAGATTCGCTATGACGATTCGAGCTTTCGCGGGCACTTGACCATTGAGCAGGGCACCGAGCGATCCATTCGCCTGGGCAAGCAGGAGAACGAGTGGAGTGTCCGATTGCATCCCGACACCCCGATGGACGTGGAAGTGCATTTGGGCGTTGGTGAGAGCCGCCTGAATTTGGGCAAACTCGATCTGCGGCGCGTCAGCATTCACATGGGCGTGGGCCGGGCAACTGTGGATCTCCGAGGCACCCCGAAAAAGGACTACGACCTGGAGTTGCATGGGGGTGTCGGAGAGGCAACGGTCTATCTTCCGCAGGGGGTTGGCGTTCGAGCAAGTGCCCGCGGCGGATTGGGCCAGGTGAGTGTGGCGGGTGACCTGCGCCGGGATGGATCCGACTACACCAACGCACTCTACGGGAAAGCCGGTGTCAACGTGCGCCTGGAGTTGCGGGGCGGCGTCGGTGAGATCAGGTTGATTGCGGAATAGTTTCCAGCGGAGGCGAGTCGCCTCTCCGGTGGCTCCGAAGACTGGCTAACGGTTCCAACTGGAGCACCCGCCGCCCTGGCAGGAGGGAGCGAACCTGCGACCGGTCCGGATCGCGCAATCCGCTGGCGGCGAGGCCGCCGAGCACCAGCGCCAGCGTGCTCTGAATGGCCGGGTTGGCGAGCGGGTAGTCTGAAAATCCAAAGAGAAACAACGCGGGCGCGCCAAGCGCCCACCGGTAGTCCATTGCCTTACGGGTTGCCACCCACGCCAGGATGCCGAGAGGCAGGACTACCACGACACCAGTCTCGACCATCCACTCCAACCATTGATTGTGCGCATGGTCGACAATCAGGCCATTGTCAAATCGAGCAAACGGCGGGTAGACCAGTTCAAAGCTCCCCAAACCGTGTCCCAGCCAAGGCCGAGCCTGGATCAGGTCCAGGCAGGAAGCCCAAAGGTCCAGCCGGTTGCCATCCCCGCGTCCGTCAAAGCTGAAGGGAATTGCCGACGCTATGGCGGTTGCCGCAGCCGCTGTCCATTGCCATCGCATGCCCTGCACCAGGAAGACTCCCATGGCAGCAGTCAGTAGCAATCCCATGCGAGATCCTCCGGCGAGAATGCTGAGCAGCAGGATGGTGGCGGCAAGGGCGGACAGCGTCCGGTCTTTCGCCCTGGCACGGTGCATCGCGATGGGCAACAGCAGAAGCGCGAAGGCAGCCCACTGATTTCGATTCTGAAATGCGGGAAGGAGAGACGGCTGTACGAGCACTCCCAAGCGGAACAGAAGCGATCCAACAAGACTCAGCGCACCCAATCCAAGGCCAAGCCAGACGAGCACGGTAAACAACCGCTCCCGGCGGCGCTCCTCCTCGAGAACCCCCTGAAGGGCCAGCGTCAGGAGAGCGACAGAAAGCCAGACGACAGTCTGGCGAGACGTTGCGGCCGGGTCGGTCGTCAGTTTCGCCATCAGTTGCAACACTCCTGACAAAGGGAGAGCGAGCCAGCCCATTGACCAAAGAGGGCTGACGGCTGCGACTTGATTCCGAAATGAGAACGCTGCAGCTAACGCGGCTGTACCGAACATGATGCTCGTCACCACCCAAGCCCACTCGGATCGCGCGGGAATGAGAATGGCCGCCAGCAGCGGGAGGAGTGCGACCGCGATCATCGCGCAAACTCCAGCCAGATGTCACGAAGGCGGAGGCTTGTATTCCCTGGCGTCGCGGCCTGGAACGACAGCCGCGCAAAGACGGGAGTCGAGTCGCCGGGTAAACCTCGAGGCGTCTGAAATGTGAGACGGTGTCTGCTCCAGCTCGTCTCGGCCACCACTGCCTGGGTGTCGGCAAGGCAATCTCTGCGATCCGGCAGAATCTCCACAGAGGCGCGAAGCGCCGGTCCACGTCGATGCTGCGACTGAAGCTCAAAAGTGAGATCGTAGGTATGCTCTGGGGCCAGAAGTATGTATTGGCTCAGGATCTCCACGGGCGCGGCACCGGCCTGGAGCACGGACTCAAAGTAGCCCCGTGCGGCCCCGGCGAGAACAGCGTGGGTCTGCGCCTGGCGAACATTGCTTAGCCTCCAGTCGAACCCCAGTCCACGCGGAGCATCGAGCAGGGCTGCATTGACGAGTTGTGGATACTCCGGACGAAGACGCGGGACGCAGCATCGGTTCCAGGACTCGACAGCTGCTTGCCCGTTGCCCCGCTCCAGCCAGCGCTCCGTCAGCACCGGTCCCCATGTGGGGTTGGCCGGTGGCAAAATACGGTCAGCTTCAGGCAGGAGTCCTCGCGACAGAAGGAAGGCCGCGTACTCGGCGCGGAGCGGAGGCGGAACAATCTCATCTACGGCGCGTGGCGGTAGCGATGCCACGGATAGCAGTTGAAACAGACCGCTCCGGTCCCCATAGCTGAGTCGCGCGGCTTCCGGCGCCCAGGCCTGGAACTGCGTGAGATTGTGCTGCCGGTGGTAGAAGCTTGCTGTTGCGTAAGCCGTTACAAAGCGACGGTCGCGCCGCGCTGCCGTGACAAGCAATTGTTCGGCTTCCGCGGAATGGCCGGCCAACTCTCGCTCAGCGGCCCGTGAGAGCGCAGCAGCGGTCTCCAGGCGGGGGTCGCGGGGCGGAGCGGGCACCTCGGAGACCTGAATCACGACCATTAAGCCCGTAAGGGAGGCCAGGCACAGGCCCAGCCATGAGCCTTGCGCGGTAGCCACGTGCCAAGCACCCAGAGACTGCCCGGCCTTCCGGTCAGCCGAGGGTCCGCGAAGCGACAACATCACCATCGCGCCTGTAATCGTCAAACGAGGCTTCGATCACTAGGGGTGTTGCCGGAAAAATACTTTCGGGAAGAGCCTCAAGTTCCGCTCAGATCCATCCGATATCCGGGTTGTTGTGAAACGAGTCAAGCTTTTCTCGTCGGTGCTGCTCCTCGGAATGACGTTACCCCGAACCTGGTCGGCGGGCATTGGAGCCTTGGCTACTTCTGTGGGCGACTTCAAGGTAAATGGTGTGCTGGAGCGTGGCACCAGCTCCGTTCCGTCCGAAGCAACGATTGAGACTGGCAGGCACGCCTCGGAACTGCGAATTGCCGGTGGCGCACTCGTACAGCTTGCTCCCGAATCGCGGGCCGAGTTGCACCAAGGTGCGTTCTACCTTGTCGCGGGTTCCGCTCGGGTCCGCGGACCCATCTCCGTCCGGAATCAGGCGGGGGTGCACATTGCTGCTCTCCGGCCCGGTGACGAACGTGATCTGTCGGTAAGGCCCAACTCCACACCCACGACTGTCGAACTGACCGGCATCGTTCGGGATGGCGTGATCCACGATGAGCTGAGCCGGCTGGACTTCAAGCTGAGTGGGGACCTCTCGAAAATCAGCAAGCAACCCGGCGGAAAGTACTCGATCAAGGGCTCTCTCACCAAGGACGGAGCTTCCATCGAGGTGAGCCAGGCGGTTCTGCTTCAGCCGCCGGCAGTCGCGTCCACACAACCCAACGCCACAGCCCAGACGACAGGACCAGCCGTGCAGGGCACCGCAACCTCTACGGGGACCGCCGCTTCTGTGGGTGGAATCAGTGCCCAAACGGTTCTGATCGGGGGCATCTCTGTCGCTGCTTCGGGAACGCTCGGTACGATTGTCGGACGAGTAACCGCGCGCGAGACCATCTCCCAGTAAGTCATCCCCCAGTACCTTGCCTCCCGGACCACCTGAGTTCCGGGCTGGAAAATCGAGCCCTGCCCGGCTATAATGACTCCATGCAGGACAAATCGGCATTCTCGCCGTCTCCTTCATAGCTCTCTCTCCTCTGCTCGTTTCCCCTGGTTGTCCCTCATTAGTTCAAGGTCAAGAGAGTTATTGTGCATGAGTAAATTCCTACGTCATGGTTTCGTCGTCGCCGCGGCTTGTGTTTCTGTTCCTCAAGTAGCCGGGCCGGTCGGCGCAGAGGCAGCCAGCGACCCGAGAACCGTTCGATTGAAGTACTTCCTTGCGGAAAAAGACTGTCCTGTACAACATTTGGCACCTGACTTCATCCAAGCCGCAGACGTGAATGAGTTGGACTGGCGCCTCCTGCCCAGCATCTCGATTGTGGAATCCAGCGGTGGCAAGTTTAAGCGAAACAACAATATCTTCGGCTGGGCCAATGGTATTCAGAAGTTTCCGACGGTCCGACATGGCATCCATACCGTCGCTTCGCGCCTCGCAAACTCGCCTCGCTACCGTCGCAAGACGACTGACCAAATCCTGAGAACCTACAACCCGAGACCGGATTACGCCGTGGCCGTCAAGCAAGTGATGCGCGAAATCGGACCGGCTGATCTCGCCAACTTAGACTGATTCCTCACCCCTGCTCGAAACGAGGAGTGTGTACACAGACGCACACGTTCCGCGGGTGCACCACAGGTGTGGCGCAGGTGTCTCACACAAACCTGCGCTATTGCAGGCCGAGGCGGCCCAACTTGCGGTAGAGCGTCTTGCGTTCGATCCCGAGAATCCGTGCCGCGCGGCTCTTGTTGTTGCCGGTGGCAGCCATTACGCGCCGAATCTGCTCGGCTTCAGCATCCGCCAAAGTTTCGCCGGACTCGCTTGGTGTCGCGTCGTCAATGGCGTCGGCGACTGCGTCGGCGTCAATTCTTGCCTGCGGCGCCAGGATCACCAAACGCTCGATGAGATGCTGCAACTGTCGGACATTCCCGGGCCAGGTATGCTCTTCGAGAGCCTTTAGTCCCGAATCGACGATGCGCGCGTTCAGCCCATACCGCTCGTTGTAGCGGCGCAAGAAATACTGCGCTAGAAGAGCGACGTCGCCGCGGCGCTCGCGAAGGGGCGGCAGCTGAATCGGCACGACATTCAGCCGGAACCAGAGATCCTCACGGAACTTACCTTCGTCCACCAACTTGCGTACGTTACGGTTTGTGGCGGCGACGATGCGAACGTCCACCGGCTTGGAACGGGAAGAACCCAAAGGGCGCACTTCCCGCTCCTGAAGGAATCGCAATAGCTTCAACTGGAAGCTGGCATCGATGTCCCCGATTTCATCGAGAAACACCGTGCCCCTGTGTGCGGACTCGAAGACACCGACACGGTCCCGGTCGGCGCCGGTGTAGCTGCCGCGAAGCGCGCCAAACAACTCGCCTTCCAGCAAACCGGGCGGGATGGACCCACAGTCGACCGGCACAAACGGCATCTGCGCCCGTGCCGAGTTGTTGTGGATCATCCGCGCGATCATCTCCTTGCCCGTTCCCGTTTCGCCTTCAATCAGAATGGTCGCCTCGGTGGGCGCTACGCGCGAGATGGTCTTGTAGATCTCCACCATTTGGGCGGAACTGCCCACCAGGTCACTCGGCGGAAGATCCTCGTCGACTTCCTGCTCAGTTTCGGGCGTGCGGATGGACTCTTCCGCGCGCCGGACTGCGTCCAGCAGAGTATCCAGGTCGAACGGCTTGGCGATGTAGTCGAACGCTCCGCCGCGCGTTGCCGCCATCACGGTCTCCATCGTGCCGCGTCCGGTCATCAGAATGACAGCGCAACCGGGATTGGCGTTCTTTGCTGCGGCCAAGACATCCAGCCCGGTCTTTCCGTCGATGTAGATGTCGCTCAGGATGAGAGGATAGCCGCCGCCCGCCAGCCGCTCCATGGCAGCGGCAGTGGACGCTACGGCTTCCACCGGGTAGTCTTCCACCTCCAACAGTGTCACCAGGGTGGATCGTACGCTGGCATCGTCCTCGACAACTAAGATGGGCGGCTTCATGCTTCGGTTCTGTTCTTCTCGGGAACAGACGCGGGAATCTCTATTGTGAAGCACGAACCCGCCCCCACGCGACTTGCCACCAGCAGCCGTCCTCCATGCAGGCGAATGATCTCCTGCACGATCGACAATCCGATGCCCGTGCCCTGGATGCCCGCCTCCTCCGATCGTCTGGTCCGGAAGAAGCGCGTCCCCAGCTTTGCCAGGTCACGCTCCTCAATGCCGATCCCCTGGTCTTGCACGGCCACGCGAATCTGGCCCTGCTGCGAGTCGACGCTCAGCGTCACGCAGGAGCCCTCCGGCGAGTACTTAATCGCATTGGTGACCAGGTTATACAGCGCATAGTCCAGCAGCTCTCGGTCTCCCGTACACGTGTGATCGGAAACGGCAGAGGACGTCAGGCTGATGCTTTTGCGAGCCGCGAGTTCGCGGGTTCGCTCCAGGCAGGTGTCGACCAGCGCCGCGACAGAGACCGGATCATGCTTCATCTCCAAGTGGCCTGCGTTGAGCCGTTCCACGCTCAGAAACGTCTCTACCATGCGGGCCAGACGCTTTGATTCGGCGTTGATCATGTCGACAATCTGCCGCCGCTTGGCGTCCGGCAGGTTGTACCGCGACATCAACTCGCTGGAACCCTGAATGGCAGTCAACGGAGTGCGCATTTCGTGCGTGACCCAGTGTATGGCCTGCTGGTAGCGTGTGCGGTCCGCCTGGGCGCGGCGGAGGTCGTTCCGCTGGGCGAAGTACTGGTAGGTGGCGGCCGTCACCACCGTCAGCCATGCCGTGGAAAGGGGCGCGAAACTCGGGAACACCACGTCGGCGCGGAAAGCCGCGTGCGGGACCGCGTGAGCGGCCAGCAGGATGAGGGCTGCCAGCAGGTACGCCGTCCAGCCGGAACGCCATCGAAACGTGATGCCGGCCAGCCCCGCCAGCAGCAGCGTAAAGGCGAGTTCAGCAGAACCCGGAGCGGCGCGCCGCAAACGGCCCTCGCGCAGTGTTTCGTAAAGCTGTGCATGAATCTCCACGCCGGGCAGCGTTCGTCCCAACGGGGTCATCAGGCGGTCGCGGGCTGCCGTCAAAGCGGTTGCGCCGATGAAAACGGCTCGCCCGGCAGCCTCCTCCGGCGCGATCACGGGGATGCTGTCCGAGAACCGAACCCAGGCCTCACGGGGCAGCGTCTGTCCTTCCAGTTCCACGGTGTCCGGGGTGTCGACTAGCTTCCGATCGCCGCGCCAGGCTTCCAGCGCCAGCGCCCACCGGCGGCGCGTTCCAGTTGCTTTGTCCAGCAGAACGCGGCGGCAGACCGGGTCCGGCTCCGCGTGAACGTGCCCGAGTGCGACGGCGTGTTGCGCAAACAGATGCGGCGGATCCTGCCAGCCGGATCCATCCTGAGCAATGTCGGTGGCCAGAACCAATCGTCCCGCATTCGCCATTGCGGCGGCGAGGGCGGCATCTTCGGAAGGGTCGCCCAGATCGGCCAACGTGAAGTCGATCGCGATCACTTTCGGTCCTGCCGCCGCCGTTCGGGTAATGAGCTGGGCCAGCATGGAGCGCAGGGCCCGCATCCCGCCGCGCGACTTCAGCAGGCTCTCATCGACGGCAACGATCGCTGCCTCCGGGGCGGGACGTTGCACCGGGTAAAGCCGGCTCATCCAATCGTAGGCGTCGTTGTCGATGCGGGCGGCAAGCGGCGTCCAGGAAACCAGCAACGCCACCAGAAACGCTCCGCCGACTACCAGCCAGTACTTCACGCTAGCGCCCGCGCGCCATCTCCTTCTCGATGGCCGCAGCCTCCACCGGAAGGCCGGCAGTCAGAACGCGGCAGCCCTTGTCCGTGATCACCACCATGTCCTCAATGCGAATGCCGATCCGTTCGTCGGGAAGGTACACTCCAGGCTCGATCGTGATCACGTGTCCCGGTTCGAGCGGCAGGTCATTGTCGGCCTCGTCGTGAACCTCCAAGCCCAAATGATGGCTCACTCCGTGGGGCAGAAACGCACCCAGCGGCGGGGACTCCCGGTTCAAGGAATCGATCGCGATCTGCTTGAGCTGCTTCACTGTCACACCCGGACGGGCGGCCGCAACCACGGCTCGCTCTGCGCGGAGCACGGCGTTGTACAACTCCCGCTGGCGGGCGGTGAATTTTCCGTTCACCGGCACAGTGCGCGTGATGTCACTGGCGTAAAGAGCGCATTCGGCCGCGGCATCGATGACCACCAGTTCTCCAGCGTCCATGCGCCGCGAGTTGTCGGAATAGTGCAACACCGTGCCATTCCTTCCAGAACCGACGATCGGCGCGAAGGCGTGCCGTTGACATCCCTGCTCCAGGAAGCTGTTGGTAAAGGCCGCTGCCACCTGATACTCAAACACGCCGGGCGACATGCGCTGCCAAGCCGCGCGGTGGGCAGCCATCGATGCCTCCGCCGCTCGTTCGATACGGGCCAATTCGGACGGCGACTTCTTCATCCGCAGTGGGGCCAGCAGCTTCGCGGCATCCGCAAACTCCACTTGCGGGCGCAGTTGGCGAATTCGCTCCTGGGACCGGGTCTCGGCATAGAGTTTCTTCGTGTCCGCCAGGATCGCGGCGAGTTCGCCTTCCTCGCGGACGCTTGCCACCCCGGTAGCTGCTGCCGCATCGGTTCCTGGCGATAGTCGGGGGCCCGTGTATTTTTCGCGATGGGCGTTGCGTGCGGGCACAAAGAGGATTTCCGAGTCCGCGGTCAACAGCAGCGCCGGACCCGGTTCACGAATGCCGGTCAGGTAATAGAAGTTTGGGTCGGGATACAGCCCGTTTCGATCCGCCTCGGCTTCCTTCTCGGTCTTGGCGAAGACGAGCAGCGCAGCGTTGCCCAGCTTGGCCCGGACCGCGACACGACGGGCTGCAAACTCCGATAGAGGAATCTCGGCAGGCGGCCCAATCGCCAAGGCTACCAGCGCCGCAAGTATCATGAGGCAAGTATATCGGCTAACCCGAACATCTCCAGCCGATTAGACTGAAGAGTTGCACGTTACAATCGCATTGCTGATCCTGTTTGCCGCGGACGACCCGCCTAAGCCTCCGCCGCAGGCTGCATCCGCCGCCGACGGCGTGCCCACCAATCTGCTCGGCCGCGTGAACACCCAGGCCGGCGAGAGCCGTCGCAACGAGAATGTCTCGTTCAACCTGATCGACAACAATGCGCTGAAGGAACTCGCGGTCCGCATGGGAACCACGGCCACCATCCATCCGGAGTTTGCGGCCTCGCGCAACTACTTCGGTACGGAGTTTGGCGGCTCGCCGGCGGCGCTGTTGCACGTCCCGGCGGCCACGCACCTGGCCGGTGTGCA
>CAYNDS010000091.1:14349-16788 GCA_964395885.1 uncultured Solibacteraceae bacterium
GTGCATGGCACCCTTTTCTGGACCCACTCCAACAGTGCCACCAGCGCTCGAAGCTTCTTTCAGGTCGGGGGCGTTCGCCCGGCGCGCGACAATCACTTCGGCGTGAACGCATCGACACCGTTGTGGCGCAATGCCTGGCTCTCGGTCGAAGCAGCGCGGCAACTGAATCGCGGGTTCGTCAATGGGAATGTCCTGGTTCCTTTGCCGTCCGAGCGTGAAATCCTCGCTGTGGACCCGCGCCTCCGCAGCCTTTTGACACGTTGGATCAGCGCTTATCCCAATTTGCTGCCGAACCGTCCGGACATTGATCCCCGCGCCTTGAACACCAATGCTCCGCAGGCGGTGACCACGGACAACGCGACGCTCCGCTTGGACCAGACTCTCAACAGCAGCAACCGGATTTTTGCCCGGCACATCTTCACCAACCAGAACGTCGATGCGTTTCAGTTAGTGGCTGGGCAGAACCCGGACACCAACACGAAGAGCCATGCGTCGCGGCTCACCTGGCAGCGGGCGTTTAGTCCTTCCACCACCGGAGAGTTCTCGGCCGGCTTCGATCGGGTTCATTCGCTGCTTGTCCCGGAACCGAACGCCGTCGGTCCGCAGGTGACAATCGGCACGGCATGGACTTCCCTCGGCCCGGGTTCGGGAATTCCGATCGACCGCGTCACAAACCGCTTTCGCTACGCCACGTTGATTCAGCAGTCGCGCGGACGGCACAAATGGAACTTCGGGGCCGAACTGACCCGGCTTCAGGTGAATGGGCGCGAAGCGTCATCCGACCGAGGCAATTACTACTTCCGAAATGACTTCGGGCGGGATGCGATCCTCAACTTCCGGCTGGGCGTGCCCAACCGTATCTCTGGCGCCCTCGGCGACACAGGCCGCGGCTTCCGCAACTGGGAACAGCACTACTTCATTGGCGACAACTGGCAGGCCTCGCGATGGCTCACGCTCAGCTACGGCTTGCGCTTCCAGCCGCAGACCGGCCCGACTGAGGTAGCCGGCCGCTCCGTGATTCCGTTCCGCTGTGACTGCAACAACTGGGCTCCCCGCTTCGGCTTCGCCGCGAAGCTCCCCGGCAAGTGGGGCGTGCTTCGCTCGGCATACGGCATGCAGTTCGGCGAGATCTTTCCGCAGACATTTCAGCAGGTGCGTTGGAATCCGCCGGGCTTTTTGAAGTTCGAGGTTCAGGCGCCGAATCCTTTGGATCCGCTGGCGGGCGCGGACCTGCGCCCCAACGCTCGAGCCATCGTGTTCCTGGTGCCGCCGGACCTGAAGACACCCTATTCGCATCAGTACAACGCGACGTGGGAGGCGGAGTTGCCCCAGAAGTGGCGGCTCCAGTTCGGCTACGTCGGCACGCGTACCCACAAGCTGCTGATGATCTGGTACGCCAACCGGGCGCAGCCGGTGGCAGGCATTCCGCAAACGACTGCCACCATCAACCAGCGCCGCGCCAATCCCGACTTTTTTGAGATGCGCTACGTGATGAATGGCGCGCGGGCCTACTTCGACGCTGGCCGGGTGACCCTTCTGGCGCCCTCCTGGCGCGGGATGACTCTGGACGCGTCTTACTGGTTCAGCAAGGCCATCGACACCGGGGCCACGTACCTCAACACCGCAGCCGGTGATGACGCCCGGCAAGGCTATAGCCAGGGGCAAGGCCTCGTGCGCCAGGACCTGCGAGGGCCCAGCGTGTTCGATCAATCCCACGCGTTTCTGATGCGCTGGCGCTACGGGCTGCCCGCGTTGCGCCAGGCGCCGCGTTGGGTGGAGCGCACCTTCGGGCGCTGGGACCTTAGCTCTGTCTGGTTGGCCAAGACCGGCATGCCGTTCACCGTCATTGCCGGCAGCGACGGGCCCGGGTTCGGCAACGTGGACGGTACAAACGGAGACCGCCCGAACATTGTGGACCCGTCGATTCTCGGCCGCCACATCAAGCACCCCGATACCTCCAAGACACTTCTGCCGCGATCCGCCTTCGCCTTCATGCGCCCCACCGATGCTCGCGGAAACCTGGGTGTCGGGGTCTTCCGCCGCGCAGGGATCCTGAATCTGAATGGAGCCGTCGCTCGCACGTGGGCCTTCCCTGGGGACCGGGCGCTTACCTTTCGGGCAGAAGCAATCAACGCCACGAACTCTCCGCAGTTTGCCGACCCCAACTTTGATCTGACCTCCCCTGCTTTCGGGCAGATCACTAACACGCTGAACGACGGCCGTGCGTTTCGCCTGACGCTGCAGGCACGCTTCTAGCCACCGCCGCGGCCAGTAGAATCGGAGCATGTCTCCGCGCGCGGCACTCGGCCTGGCCGCGACCTTTGCCGTTTGCACCCTGGTCGCTTTCTCGCAAGGCGTGGCCACGAACAATGCCACCGCCCGTCCCTCCCGGCCCTTGCCGAAAGGGTTGGTGGCGCCAAAGTTGGATTACCGTGACAT
>CAYNDS010000092.1:0-16521 GCA_964395885.1 uncultured Solibacteraceae bacterium
GGTCACTGGAGCGATCGCCTGAGCCCGGCGCAGTTGCTCGGCGTTGAAGTTCGAGACGCCGATCCAACGCACCTTGCCCTCTCGCTGCAGCTTGGCGACGGCCGCCCAGCCTTCTTCGATGTCCTCATCCGGCTGTGGCCAATGGATCTGGTACAGGTCGATGACGTCAACGGCCAATCGTCGCAGAGACGCCTCGCACTCCCTCGCGATGGAGTCGGCCTTCAGGCAGGGAATGATCTCGCCATTCTGATCCCACGTCCGCTCGCACTTGGTGAAGATGTAAGGCTTCTTCGTCATCCCGCGGACAGCGCGTCCGACCACCTCCTCGGAGTGACCGAGTCCGTAGATCGCTGCCGTATCGATCCAATTGATCCCGGCCTCGATGGCCGCGCGAATGGCCGCAATCGATTGATCGTCGTCTTGCGGCCCCCAGGCAAACTTCCAACCGCTGCCGCCCATCGCCCATGCCCCAACACCCAGCGGCGTGATCGACAGATCGCTATTGCCAAGAATTCTCGTCTGCATGCTTCTTCACTGTAGTCTCACCGAGCTGTAATCTGACAGGCCCCCGCTCGACACCCGAAGAGATACTTGGCCGCTTTCGGCAAGGGTTCGCGCAGTCTCTTGCGTACGGGCGAGTTCTGTCCATTCACAAAAGCCGTCTTGGCACCCTCAGGAGAAGCTCTTGAAGCGTATTCTTTTCGCAGTATTGTCCAGCCTTGTGATCACGAGCGCGGCGCCGATTTTTGTCGGCCGCTACAGCACCGATGCAGCCGCGAACACGGCGCTGAACGGCCTCGGTGCCGCCACCAGCCCCGGCTTTGGCGACGAGATCTTCAGCGCACAGGGCCGCGTCGGCAACAACAACGACACCGCCGACACCTATGAGATCGGGCTCCATATCCTTCCCAACCTGACGAACGCAGCGCCGGTTGGAACCCTCTCGGAGCGTCAGTGGAAGTGGGGCAACGGCGCGAACACCGCAGTCAACTTCACTTTTCAGCGAACGGGTACGACGGTGAGCTTGATCATGGGCGCTTACAACGATTCCTGGACCAACGCTGCCGTTGACAACGCGAATACGTTCGCGTTCCGCGGCCGCAGTGTGAACAACTCGTCCGTCACCCTGACCAACCTCGTGCTGAACGGCAAGTCGCTGGGCCAGGACGTGAACGCGTCGAACGGCGCGCTGGATGTTTTCATCTACCGCAACATCGTGGGCGACTTCACGCTGACTGGCACTGCGGATCTCGACTGGACGACCACCACCGCTCCCGCGAACTCAGCGTTGGCCTTCCAGATCAAGGCCTTCGAAGGCGACGCAGTTCCGGAGCCGTCCACCTTCGTCATTGGCGGACTGGCCCTGGCTGGCCTGGTGGCAGCCCGCCGCCGCACGCTCTAGAGACCGCGTCCAACCCAAACCACCGCCCGGCCGGATCCGTTCGGCCGGGCATTCTCTTTTTGGCAGACATTCGCGACGGTCCGGCCCCTTCCGCCGCCACCTCTCTCTGTACCGGTACACGGGTACTGATACTTCCTGCGACCTTCGTCATGGCCGCGTTTCCCGCCTCAATCCGCATCCTGTAACGAGTGCAAACTTCGGGACCACCTGAAGTTCGCCCGAGTCGCCGATCCGAGGAAACAATGAAGAAAGTTTTGACGACCTTCTGCCTGCTGGGAGCAGCGCTGACCAGCACAGCCGCGCCGATTTTTGAGGGCCGCTTTAGCACCGATGCCGCGTTCACGAACTTGCTGGCCACCAAAGGGGTGACCCTGCCGGCCGACGAAAAGTTTGTGGCCCAAGTGCGCAGCGGACGTCCGCTGAATGCCGATTACGAAGTGGGCCTCCACATCCCCCCAAACTTCACCAGCGCGGCGCCAGTGGGCACCCCCGGGCAGATCACCTGGGTCAGTGGGACCCCGGTCGCCTTCACGCTGTCGCGTACCGGGTCCACCGTGCGACTCCAGTCCGGCACCTACGACGCAAGCTGGACCAATGCCTTTGTGGACGACGTGAACATGTTCGGCATCCGTGGCCGCGCCGACAATGCCGGCTCGTCGACGCTGGTCAGCAACCTGGTCTTCAACGGCAAGGCACTGGGTCAGAACGTGAACGCGGTGGGCGCCGGCGGCGTCGACATCATCGTCTTCTCGAACATCAAGGGTGACTTCACCCTCACGGGTAACACGACCCTGACCTGGACCGGTTCCCTCCCGACGGGATCCCGCTTGGGGTTCCAGTTGAAAGGACTGATCGCGGAAGAGGTGCCAGAGCCGTCCACCTTCGTGATCGGCGGACTCGCCCTCGCCGTTCTTGCGGTCGGTCGCCGTCGCCTCGCCTGAACCATCCTTGCTCTCCACTCCAGCCCGGCGGGACAACCTCGCCGGGCTTTGTGCTTTTTCAGGTACCTGTTTTTCGCTCCGTTCGGCTAACATGTCGGCGTGAGTCGACCACCATCACCGGGACAACTCGGGCGGAAGACCCCTGCGGTCACCCCTGCACCCATGCAGCGGCAGAAGGTTGCTCCCGTCCCGCCGCCCCCAGCGGGTGGCATCACCTCCCTTCCGGTTTCCCAAGGCGTTCAACGCAAGCAACCCCTCCGCCAAGCGCCGCCTTTGGGCAACAAGACTCCCGCCCCCAGCCCCCCTCCGGCATGGAACGTTGCCCCTGCCCGCCGAACCTTAGTGCAGCGGGCCCTCGTGACGGGTCCTGGCGGCGGAGGCGGTGGCATGGGAGGAGACGATCCCGAAGACTGGGATCGCGAGCCCTGGAAGCGCTTCAGCAAGCCCACCAGTAAGCCCGTCTTCGGCAAGCCTGTTGCGGAAGCGGAAGGCGACGGCTGGCTTCTCGAAGATGGGGACGTCACACGAGATGGGGGCGATTATGCCGATGATCTTGCGACGCTCATGGACCGGGTCCGGTCCGGAACAGGAAACATGTACAGCCGCCACATCGGAACGCTCGTCGGCGGCCGAGGCGCCCGCAGCGGCGTTCGGATCGATGGAGTCACTGCTTCCGCACGGATTGACCGCCAGAACCCGCCGCCGAACGCCTATAACGTGGCCTTTCAGGTCGGAAACGATACCTATGGCGCCGTGATCTTCACCGACGCGGACGCCCTGATCACAGTCCTGGCGCACTTGCTGACGGCCTACCAGAACGGGCAGATCGCCATCTCGCCAAGTGCTCAGGTTGCACGCGCCGCGCGCGATCAGGCCAGGGCGCGAGGCGGTGCAAAGAAGAGCAAGTAATGGTGCGGCGAACGCCGCAAACAAATACCTCGTGGGACGGCGATCCGTCTGGGGCTACGAACCACCGCATCCTTCGTTCTGCCGTTCGCATTCAGCCCGACAGAATGAACTCGCCGTCGGCCTCGATCTGAAGCTGCCGAAAGGGCAACAGGGCCGATGCGCATCGGAGATGGAGAAAAGGAGAGTGGTTGTGCCGCAGGAAGCGATTGCGCTTAGCCCACGCTTTCGCCGCTGCCGCCGACCATGGACTGCTGCAACTTCTTCATTTCCCGCCGCGCAATGGACGCCCACGCGCTCTGGGGATCAATCTTCAGATAGGTCCGCCAGTGCTTCAAGGCCTTCATCACTTGCCCCGTTCCCTGATACAGCAGCGCCAGATTGTAGTGCGCGTCGCCGTAGGCAGGCTTCAGCCGCAAGGCCTCTTCATAGTGATGCGTTGCGCGGCGGCGGTCTCCCCGTTCGTCGTAGAGATTGCCCAGGTTGAAGTGCGCCAGCGGATAATTCGGGTCAGCGTCCACGGCCTTGAGATAGTACTTCTCGGCATCGCGCCACATCCGCCGGTTGAAATACAGGGTGCCAACGTTCACGTAAGCCCCCGCACTCTGTTCGTCCAGTTCGATAGCGGTCAGGTACGCCTTCAGGATCTCCTCCGGAGTGCCGCCCGTCTGCTCCAACTCCAGCCCGCGTTGGAACCAAGCCTCCGCTTCCTGCCGCCGGCGCCGCCGCTCGTCCTCTTTTGGCCTGGGCTTCAGGACCGCTGCAGGCACCGCCGCATCGAAGGTCAACTGCATTTGCCCGCTAAACAGTTCGATGTCCCGGCCCGGGACACGAGCCACCGTGCGCCGTCCTCGCCGTACGATGCTCGCCTTGCCGAACACCTGCTCCAACTGCTGCACATACTGATGCGCCAGCCGGATCTGTTTCGGGCTCAGACCGGCTTCCTTCATCTGCGCCAGCGCGCGAAGGGAAACCACGTCCTGATACATGTATTCGCCGCGTTGAGGAAAGATGCCTTGCCGCTGCCAACTGGCCAGCTGACGGGAGGTGATTCGCGCGTGGCGGCAGGCCTCTTCCGGCGAGAAAACCTGCGCCATCACCTTGCGCGGCGTTGCCGCGGCGGCAATGTCGGCCACGTTGCTGAGTGTAGCATCCTGCCTGAACGCAGTGCCTCCACCCAAAATTCGAAGCTGCTGCCGCACAGCGCGGACAGCTTGCGGCGCTACACTGATATTTGCAAGTGACTTTCAAGAACGCTCGCACACTGGCCGATCTCTCCACCGGGGAATCAGCTTTGGTCCTGCGGCTGGACGTGCCCGACACGTTCGGCGAGCGCTTGATTCAGCTCGGCTTTGCTCCCGGCGAACCGGTCGAAGCCGGCCGCGCCGCCCCGGGCGGGGATCCGCGCGTCTACCGTGTCGACGGAGCGGATATCGCCTTACGCCGCGAAACCGCCCTCCAGATCTTCATCCGATGAGCGACTGCCACACCGGTCCCGCGCTTGCCGAAGCTCCGCGTTACGCCGCCACCGGCCGCCGTCTTGTTGCGCTGATCGGCCCGCCGAACGCCGGCAAGACCACGCTGTTCAACCTCCTCACCGGGTTGCGCCAGAAGGTCGCCAACTACCCGGGCGTCACCGTGGAACGGCATATCGGGCGCGCACTGCTCGATCATCACCGCGCCGTTGATGTGCTCGATTTACCCGGAGTCTACAGCCTGGAGCCGCGTTCGGACGATGAGCAGGTCACCCATGATGTGCTGCTGGGCCGCATGCCCGACCTGGCGCGTCCCGACGCCGTACTCCTGATCCTGGACTCCACCAACCTGGGCCGCAATCTCGCGTTGGTCGCGCCCATCCTCACGCTCGGTATCCCGGCAATGCTCGTCCTGAACATGGCCGATGAGCTGCACGGGCGCGGCGGTGAAGTCGACGTCGCCGCTCTGGAAAAACAACTTGGCGTTTCTGTCGCCCTGGTCAGCGCCGCCAAGGGACAGGGCGTCGCTCTCGTCAGGAGCTTTCTCGCGGACCGCGTCGCTGCACCGCCCCGGGTCGAATTACCGGTTCTGCAGGATGCGCCCGGTTGCCGGAAATGGGCCGCCGAAGTGACCCGTTCGGCCGCGTACCGCGCACCGGCGCCCCCGGAATGGACACGGCGCTTGGACGGCGTGTTTCTTCATCCTCTGTGGGGGCCGCTCGTTTTCCTCGCCGTGGTCGTGGCGGTCTTTCAGACCATCTTCTCCGGCGCCCAGCCTTTGATGGAAGGGGTGGAAGCCGCCATCGCCGCCAGTGGCGACTGGATTGGCTCCATCCTTCCCGATGGACTCCTGCGCTCGCTCGTTGTCGATGGGATCTGGAGCGGCGTCGGCAGCGTCGTCGTCTTCCTGCCGCAGATCCTCCTGTTGTTCCTCTTCATCGGCATCCTGGAGGATTCCGGCTATCTGGCGCGCGCGGCGGTCATTGCCGACCGCACGATGGCCCGTGTCGGGCTCCAGGGAAAGGCTTTCATTCCTCTGCTTTCCGCCTATGCCTGCGCGGTGCCAGCCATCCTCTCGACGCGCACCATCGAATCCAAGCGGGACCGCCTGGCCACGATTCTCATCGCGCCCTTCATGACCTGCTCCGCCCGGCTGCCCGTTTATGTGCTGCTCATCGGAGCTTTTGTCCCGGAGCGCCCCATTTTCGGCGCGCTCCTCGGCTGGCAGACGGCGGCCATGCTGGGGCTCTATTTGCTCGGGTTTCTGGCCGCGGTCGGAACGGCCCGCCTGCTGAAGTCCACGGTTCTGCGAAGCCACCGTGCCCCGTTCGTCATGGAGCTGCCCGCCTACCGCTGGCCCACGCTCCGCAGCCTTGGGCTCCGGCTTCTGGACCGCGCCAAGGTCTTTCTCACCCGCGCCGGCACCGTGATTCTCACTGTCGCGATCGTGCTCTGGGTGCTGGCCAGCCTCCCGCTGGAGAATGGAAGACCCGCACCGATCGAGCACAGCTACGCCGCCGCCATCGGAAAGGCGATCGAGCCAGCCATCCAGCCGCTTGGATTCAACTGGAAGATCGGCATCGGACTCATCTCGTCGTTGGCGGCGCGCGAAGTCATCGTCGGAACTCTCGGCACGATCTACGGCATCGCGGATGCCGACCCGGACGGCGAGAACCTCGGCCTGAAAGAAGCGCTCCGCAAAGATCTCACTCCCGCCGGCGCGGCTGCCCTGCTCATCTTTTTCGTGTTTGCTTTGCAGTGCATGTCGACCGTCGCCGTCGTCCGGCGCGAAACCGGCAGCTGGAAATGGCCGCTGGTCCAGTTCGCCTACATGTTGTTGCTGGCCTATGTCGGGGCCTTCACCGCCTTCCGCATCTTTGCCTAAACCAGCCCCACTCGGGCGAACCCCCCATTGACGACCTCGTGTTTCCGCTGGTAAGCTATCAACATATCCTGATTTCTCGATAGGAGCTTTCCAGATGAGCGCGACTCTCACCAAAGTGGCTGCCGACTTTAAGGTTGCCGACCTCTCCCTGGCCGAATGGGGCCGCAAGGAGATCCGCATCGCCGAGCAGGAAATGCCCGGCCTGATGTCGATCCGCAAGAAGTATGCCGCGACGAAGCCGCTTGCGGGCGTTCGCGTCACCGGATCGCTCCACATGACGATCCAGACGGCGGTTCTGATCGAGACGCTGGCCGACCTCGGCGCTGACGTCCGCTGGGCCAGCTGCAACATCTTCTCCACGCAGGACCACGCCGCCGCCGCCATCGCCGAAGCCGGCACGCCGGTCTTCGCCTGGAAGGGTGAAACCCTGGAAGAGTACTGGGACTGCACCTGGAAGGCGATCTCCTTCCCCGACGGCCAGGGTCCGCAACTGGTTGTCGATGACGGCGGCGACGTCACGCTGTTCCTGCACAAGGGCTACGAGATGGAGCTCGGCTCGGACTGGATCGACACCCCGTCCGGCAGCCACGAAGAGACCGTGATCAAGAACCTGCTGCGCAAGATCAAGGCGGAGCAGCCGGGCATCTTCACCGCCATGGTGAAGGAATGGCGCGGTGTTTCCGAGGAAACCACCACGGGCGTCCATCGCCTCTATCAGCTCATGGAGCAGGGCAAGCTGTTGGTGCCCGCCATCAACGTCAACGACTCGGTCACCAAGTCGAAGTTCGACAACCTCTACGGTTGCCGCGAGTCGCTCGCTGACGGCATCAAGCGCGCCACCGACGTGATGGTGGCCGGCAAAGTGGTCGTCATCTGCGGCTACGGCGACGTGGGCAAGGGTTCGGCCCGCTCGATGCGCGGCCTCGGCGCTCGCGTCATCGTCACGGAAGTCGATCCGATCAACGCCCTGCAGGCCGCGATGGAAGGCTACGAAGTCACCACGGTGGAAGAGACGCTCGGCCGCGCCGACATCTACGTCACCACCACCGGCAACCGCGACGTGATCACCCTCGACCACATGCGCCACATGAAGGATCAGGCGATCGTCTGCAACATCGGCCACTTCGACAACGAAATTCAGGTCGACAAGCTGAACGCCGAGAAGGGCGTCGTCCGCACCAACATCAAGCCGCAGGTGGACATGTACACCTTCGCCACCGGCAACTCGATCTTCCTGCTGGCGGAAGGCCGCCTGGTGAACCTGGGCTGCGCCACCGGCCACCCCAGCTTCGTCATGTCGAACAGCTTCACCAACCAGACGCTGGCGCAGATCGACCTGTGGGCCAACAAGGACAACTACGAGAAGAAGGTGTACACGCTGCCGAAGCAGTTGGACGAGGAAGTGGCCCGGCTGCACCTGGAAAAGATCGGCGTGAAGCTGACCGTGCTCACAAAGGAGCAGGCCGACTACATCGGCGTGCCGGTGGAAGGGCCGTACAAGCCGGATCACTACCGCTACTAGGAAGACAGGCAGTTCAAGAATGGGCGGCCCGGCAACGGCCCGCCCATTTGCTTTTCCGGACGCTCCCGCTAGCGATCCGGACGCAGCGTGCTCTCGTCGTCGCCCTGGCGCTCCGTTTCGATCCCACGGTCGGGAATCTGCGTCGGCCCCGTGTCGGCTGCCCAATCCTCAGGATTCCCGTCGAGATTCGTCAGCCCGAGCGAAGGGTCTTCGGCGGGCAGCACCGTCAGGTCCCCCAACTCATCCGGCTGCGCAACGGAGCCGCGCCCGGTCTGTACGGCGCCCGCACTGGGGTCGCCGGTCGAGGCACCCGCCGGTCCGCCGCCTCCATCGCCGGCGCGCCCTTCGAACTCGCTCAGCCGGACCCCCGTTGCTTCGTCTTGAGCGGTTTCGGTCTCGTCGACGATCTTCACTTCCAGGATCGTCAGCGCGTTGCGGGCGGCAGCCTCAAAGTCCTCGCGACGCTCGTCGACCACCGTGTACTCCCAAATTTCCGGCGCGCTCATTGCCAGAAACGCGTCATCTTCATCCATCACGCCCTGGCTGTGCTGACTGTGCGGCTCGAAGCTGGCCACCATGGCCTTTTCGGCGATCACGCCCTCCGGCACAAACTCGTCGAGTTCGAGAGTCGGATCCAGCGCCGAGCGCTCCCCATCGGACTGATAGCGCTTCTGAAACGCAATTCGGTAGATCACGCCCAGTCGACACGTCGCAGGCGTGGGTTGTTGCGCTCAGGCGCTCACGCGGGATGCCCGCAGAGCGGCGAAAGCGCGCACCCGGAACGCGATTTGGTCTCGGATGTCACGAAAGGCCGCCAGCCGCGCCGCCTCATCACCCTGCACCGCGGCCGGATCCTCCAGATTCCAGTGAATCTGCTCCACCACGCCGGGAAGTACCGGGCAGGACTGCCGCGCGTGATCGCACACCGTGATCAGGTAGCGAAAGTCCCGATTCCGGAACTCGTCGACCGACTTCGACCGGTGCGCCGTGATATCGATCCCGATCTCGCGCATGACGGCAATCGCCTCCGGGCGGACCAGCGTGGCGACGGTCCCCGCGCTTTCGACATCGAAGACCTCTCCCACATGATGCCGGAGCAGGCCCTCCGTCATCTGGCTGCGAGCGGAGTTCGCCGTGCAGACCACCAGAATCGCCGGCTTCGTCATTGCGGCTTCGTCGCGCGGAGAAATGCGCTGCGGAACTTGCCCGCCACCAGCGGCGCGATGGCGTCGACATTCACGCCGGCGCCCGTCAGGAACTCCCGCGCGTCCTCGATCTCGTAGACCCTCGTGGTCTCGACGTCGATTCCCGTAAACCCGGCTCGGGCCAGCTTCGCCCGGTAGTCGGCCTCGTCCAGGGCTCCGGCGATGCAGCCCACCCACAGTTCCATGCTGCGGCGGACCTCTGCCGGCACCTCGCCCTGTACAACGACATCGGAGACCGCGAACCGCCCGCCCGGCTTCAACACGCGGAACGCCTCGGCCAGCACGCGGTCCTTATCGGCGCTCAGGTTGATCACGCAGTTGGAGATGATCACATCAACGCTTGCGTCCGGCAGCGGCATATTCTCAATCTCGCCCTTGAGAAACTCGACGTTCGGAACGCCGGCCTTGCGCTGATTCTCGCGCGCCAGCGCCAGCATCTCGTCCGTCATATCGAGGCCATAGGCCTTTCCGGTGGGACCAACGCGCTTGGCCGACAGCAAGACGTCGATGCCGCCGCCGCTGCCGAGGTCCAGCACCACCTCGCCCGGCTTCAACTCCGCCAGCGCCGTCGGATTGCCGCATCCGAGGGAAGCCGCCACCGCCGCTTCGGGCAGCAGGCTCTTCTGGCTGTCGTCGTACAGCCCCGAGGTGATCGGGTCATCCGTGCCGCACGATGCCGCGCCGCCGCAGCAGGAGTTACCGGCGCCCGTTGCCACACGCAGGGCCGCCTGCCCGTATTTCTTCTGCACTGTTTCCCGAATGTCCGTTGTCATCGTGTCGATCCTTTCGTGGTCTGTGTGGACATCAACTGCACAACGCGATTGCGCGTGCAGCACTCTTCATAGAGGAAGCCCAGCAGTTCCTTCAGCGCCTCTTCATTTGCCGTGTACCAGAGGTAGGTTCCTTCCCGGCGGACGCGAACCAGATCTTCGGCCTTCAGCTTGTCCAGGTGATGAGAAAGCGTCGAGGGCGGAATGGAAAGCTCTGCCTGCAAGTCGCCCACGACCAGGCCTTCCGGATGAGCCGTCAACAGCAGGCGCACAATGCGCAGCCGCGCCTCTGCTCCGAGCGCCGCGAACATGTCGGCGTAGAAGGCAGTGCGGTCTGGCCCCGGCATATTTCGACAATAGCAGAATTACCGAATTTTGCAAGCGCTGCGTTACGCTGTGGAGAACCATGCCCGCGCTCCGCCTGAATACGCTCTCGGCCAAATTGGCCTCCCAACCCTACCTCGTCGGCACGTTCGTCGAACTCCACACGCCCCAGACGATGGAGCTTCTGGGCCTGGCCGGATTCGACTTCGCCATCATCGACTGCGAACACAACGCGTTTCCCTCCGCGCTGGTGGAGGATATGATCCGCGCGGCCGCCACCACGGATCTGGTTCCCATCGTCCGCGTCGCCGAGTGCAACGCCACGCAGATCCGCCTCCCGCTGGATTCCGGAGCGGCCGGTGTGCAGATTCCCCAGGTGGAGTCCGCCGCGATGGCCGCGGCCGCAGCCAAGGCGGCGCGGTTTCATCCGCGCGGCGAGCGCGGCATGCACCCCTATGTGCGTTCCGCCAGCTACCGCGCCTATCCCACCGCGGAGTACCTGCCGCAAGTCAACCAGGATGTTTCCGTCATCGTGCACATCGAAGGAAACGGCGGCGTCGCCGAGATGCGCGACATCATTCATACGCCCGGCATCGACGTCGCCTTCCTTGGGCCCTACGACCTTTCGCAGGCGCTCGGGGTACCCGGCCAGGTCAACGACCCGCGGATCACTCGACTCATTGAAGAGGCAGTGGCCATGGCTCCGGCAGGCACGGTGATCGGGACCTACGCAGACTCTCCAGAAGGCGTGAAGCGATGGGCTGCCGCCGGTGTTCGATATCTCACGGTCGGTATCGACGTGGGCTTCCTGCTTAGCCACGCCCGGGAAATTGTCCAGGCTGCAAAGTGAACGTACTTCAGTACTTAGTACTGTCTACAATTGTCCTGACCGCCGCGTAAGTGTTACCCTTTCCCTGTCGGACTCTGAGGAGGGTCCCCGGTCATGAGGACATTTGCGCTCGCCGCAGCGTTGATCGCCGCCTGTGTCGCGCCCGCGTGGGCGACCCCCGTTGCGTGCCCCTCGGGGTCGCTGGCGACCTACACCACCCCCGGCTACCGCTGCACCTTCGGCACAATCGGCAGCGGTCCGGATGCGAAGTTGCTGACAATCGAGGCCGTTACATTCTTCGGGTTTTCCGTCGGTGCGACGCCCGCGCCGGTCGCGCTGCCTACGGAGATTGACGTGGTGCCGCCGTCCGGTCCCGGCAAGCCGATGGAGATCACCTCCGACAAGTTCTCCGTTTCCGCCAATCAGCGCGTGTTCTACTTCCTGAGCTACCTGATCGACCCACCCCCACCGGTCATCGGCGGGTTTGACATGGAGATGCTGACCAACACCCCGGTCTTCCCCGGTTCGGCAACGATCACCACCGATCTCTGCCCGGACGGCTTCTTCGGCGGACCGCTCGGCTGCATCGGAACCACCGGCAATTTCTTCGCGCCGCTGACCATTGAGGTGTTCCATAAGGGCAAAGCCACCGGAAATCAGCTCTCGGCCAGCGTCACGTTCCCGAACCTGGTCCGCATCGTCTCTGTTCGCCACGTCTTCGACCTAAATGGTGGCGGTCCGGGTGGCACTTCGGAGATCCGAGGCATCGGCACGACGTCGCAGATTGTGCCGGAGCCGGGCGCGGGAATTCTGGCAGGCGTCGCCTTCGCCGCGCTCGCTCTATACCGTAAGCTGCGCTAAACTCCGCATTCCGTTTTGGTAAACGTGGGCGAGCAGAGAGTGATTTCTGCTCGCCCGTTGCTTTTTGGAGGGCGATTTCGTTTCCGCTGCTATACTTGAGGTAACTTCCACGGAAGTGACGTGACCGGGTCTGCCCGAAAAAGGCCGCAGTCGGGTGGGACCCATTAGGAGAAGGGCGTTTGAAACGAAACGGATCCGACGAGACGCTCCGCTGTTCGTTCTGCCACAAGAGCCAGGACGTCGTCGGTAAGCTGATTTCCTCGCCGAGCGATTACCCCCGCGCCTACATCTGTGACGAGTGCATCGCTGTCTGCAACTCGATTCTGGAAGACGATCGCGCTGAACAGGCCCATGTCTCCCCCAACAAGCTTCCGAAGCCGTTGGAATTGAAGGAGTATCTTGACCAGTACGTGATTGGTCAGGATGCGACGAAGAAGAAGCTCGCCGTTGCGGTTTACAACCACTACAAGCGGATCCAGATGAACCGCCAGCGCGCCGGCGAAGTCGAGCTGTCGAAGTCCAACATTCTGCTGATCGGCCCGACGGGCACCGGCAAAACGTTGCTGGCGCAGACGTTAGCCAGAATCCTCGACGTCCCTTTCGCGATCGTCGATGCAACCACGCTCACCGAGGCGGGCTACGTGGGCGAAGACGTCGAGAACATCATCCTGCGGCTGCTGCAGAACTCCGATTGGGATGTTCAGCGCTGCCAGCAGGGCATCATTTACATTGACGAAATCGACAAGATCGGGCGGAAGGATGAGAATCCGTCGATCACCCGGGACGTTTCCGGCGAAGGCGTGCAGCAGGCGCTGCTCAAGATCCTGGAAGGCACGGTGGCCAACGTTCCGCCGCAGGGCGGGCGCAAGCACCCGCATCAGGAGTTCACGCCCGTCGACACGACCAATATTCTGTTCATCCTGGGCGGAGCCTTCGTCGGTTTGGAGAAGGTGATTGGCAAGCGTGTCGGCAAGCGCGCAATCGGCTTTTCGGGCAACGAGGAAGAAGAGGCGCGCCGTCCCGGCGGGCGGTTCCTGAACTCTCCCAACAACCAGAAGCGCGACATCGAGCTGCTGCAGCAGGTGCAGCCGATGGATCTGATCCGGTTTGGCTTCATTCCGGAATTCATCGGCCGCATGCCGGTTGTGGCGACTCTCGAAGACCTGAACCGGGAAGCCCTTGTCCAGATCCTGACGAAACCGAAGAACGCGATCATCCGTCAGTACCAGCGTCTTTTCGAGTTTGAGAATGTTAGACTGAAGTTCAGCGACGATGCCCTGGAAGCAATTGCAGGGCTGGCCCTGGAGCGCAAAGTGGGCGCGCGCGGCCTGCGGATGATCCTGGAGGAGTTGATGCTGGATCTGATGTACTTCCTCCCGTCGCACAAGAAGGTAAGAGAGTTCCTGGTGACGAAGGAAATGGTGCTCTCGCAGAAGATCAATCTGGCACTGCTCGAAAAAGCGGGCTGATCCCTCGCCAATCGAGCAGCTTCAAAGCGGGCAACGTCACGCGCCGGCTGGGCATCCTTCCTTTTAGAACCCCATGTTGACTTCAAAAGAAAAATCCGAAACGAAGCGGCTTCCGATGATGCCCATCCGGGACGTGGTCATCTTTCCGCATATGATGACCCCGTTCGTTGTCGGCCGGGAGTCCAGTGTTCGGGCTCTCGAAGAGGCGCTGGCGGGGGAGAAGAAGATTCTTCTCGCCACCCAGCACGACCCGAGTGTGGATGAGCCCCGCCCGGATGAAATCTACCAGGTGGGCACTGTGGCGAACATCGTCCAATCGCTCCGGCAGGCCGACGGCAACATCAAGGTGCTGGTCGAAGGCATGGAGCGGGGCCGCATTGTTTCGGTCAACGACGAGGAAGGCTTCTTTCAGGCGCTGGTCAAGACGTTCCAGTTCAAGGTGGAGCCGGGCGCGCAACTCGACGCATTGATTGCCCGTGTGGGCCAACTGTTTGAGCAGTACGTCAAGCTCAGCCAGAATCTGAACTACGAGTCGCTGGTGGCTGCCGTCCGCTCCGATGAGCCGGGCAAGCTGGCGGACACGGTCGCGGCCAATCTTCAACTCACGATTGAGGAAAAGCAGGAGCTGCTCGAGATTTTCGACCCGGTCGACCGCCTGACGCGCATTGCCGACATGCTCGACATCGAGATCGAGAAGCTCAACGTCGACCGGCAGATCCAGGGCCGCGTCAAGCGGCAGATGGAACGCGCGCAGAAAGAGTACTACCTCAACGAGAAGATCAAGGCGATCCAGAAGGAGCTGGGCCGGGGCGAGAAGAGCGAGTACGACGACCTGAAGAAGAAGATCGAGGCCGCCGGCATGACCGCCGACGCCAAGGAGAAGGCTCTTCAGGAGTTGAAGCGGCTGGAGCAGATGCCGCCCATGTCGGCCGAGTCCACCGTTTCGCGCAATTACCTCGATTGGCTGCTCGCCGTGCCGTGGAAGCGCAAGACCAAGGAAATTCGTGACTTGAACTTCGCGCAGCAGGTTCTCGAGAGCGATCACTACGGTTTAGAAAAAATAAAGGAAAGGATTCTCGAGTTTTTGGCGGTTCGACGCCGCGTCGCGAACCCGAAGGGGTCTATCCTTTGTTTCGTGGGGCCCCCCGGCGTCGGCAAGACGTCGCTCGGGATGTCGATCGCGAAGGCGACGGGCCGAAAGTTCGTCCGTCTGTCGCTTGGCGGCGTGCGGGATGAGGCGGAGATCCGGGGACACCGGCGCACCTACATCGGCGCGCTGCCGGGTCAGGTGATCCAGATGATGAAGAAGGCGGGGACGAAGAACCCGGTCTTCATGCTGGACGAAATCGACAAGATGTCGACGGATTTCCGTGGCGACCCCTCGGCGGCGCTGCTGGAGGTCCTGGATCCGGAGCAGAACTATATGTTCGGCGACCACTACCTGGACGTCGAGTATGACCTGAGCGAGGTTTTGTTCATCGCGACGGCTAACGTGCTGCATACGATCCCGGGCCCGCTGCAGGACCGGATGGAGGTCATCCGGCTGTCCGGCTACACCGAGGTCGAGAAGCTGGAGATCGCCAAGCGCTTCCTGGTTCCGAAGCAGATGAAGGGAACCGGGTTGTCCGATCGCGAGATCGAGTTTACGGACCCTGGAATTGCCACCCTGGTGCAGGGCTATACGCGCGAGGCGGGCGTTCGGAACCTGGAGCGCGAAGTCGGGAACGTGTGCCGGAAGGTGACCCGCAAAGTCATCGCGGCGCTGCCGGCGGAGGAGACGGAAAAGCGGGCGCTCGACGCGCCGCTGGAGTTCATTGACGAGGAGCCCGCGACCGCAGAGGCGCAGGTGCCCGCCGAGAACGGAAAGCCGAAGCGCCGGTCAAAGAAGGCGGCGGCAGTGGAGCCTGCCGTGGCGGCCATCGAGAAGGTGACCATCACGCCGGGCAAGGTGGAAGAGCTGCTCGGACCGATCAAGTTCCGCGATACCAAGGCGGACCGCCGCAACGAAGTGGGGGCGGCGACCGGTTTGGCCTGGACGGAAGTGGGAGGTCAGATCCTCACCACGGAAGTGACCACGATGGAGGGCCGGGGCAAGCTGACGATTACCGGCAAGCTGGGCGACGTCATGCAGGAGTCCGCGCAGGCGGCGATGAGCTACGTCCGCAGCCGCGCCCACTCACTGGGTTTGGCGAAGGACTTCTATCGCAACCTGGATATCCACGTGCACATTCCGGAGGGGGCGATTCCGAAGGATGGGCCCTCGGCGGGAATCACCCTGGCGACGGCGATCGCCAGTTCGCTGACCGGCATCCCGGTTCGCGCCGACGTCGCCATGACGGGCGAGATCACGCTGCGCGGCAAGGTGCTGGCGATCGGCGGCCTCAAGGAGAAGCTGTTGGCGGCGCACCGGCAGGGGATCACGAACGCGATTCTGCCGCGCGACAATGAGAAGGATCTGCAGGATGTTCCGGAGAACATCCGAAACGACATGAAGCTGCACTTCGTCGAGTCGATGGATGAGGTGTTGCGGGTAGCGTTTGAGCGCGTACCGGAGCCGTTGCCGGCGCCGCCTCCGCTGGAAGCGAAACCGGAAGCCATTGCGGTGGCCGACGACCTTCGTCACTAGCGGCGAGGATAACGCCTGAAGATCACGGCGCAGTTTCTGACCAGCGCCGGGCGGAGCGACCAGTTTCCGCCCGGCGATGATCCGGAAGTCGCTCTGCTGGGAAGATCGAACGTCGGCAAGTCATCTCTGCTGAATAAACTGGCAGGGCGGACACGGCTGGCGTTCACGTCGTCCACGCCCGGACGGACGCGTCTGATCAACTTCTACTCGACGGACGCGGGAATCCGTCTGGTAGACCTGCCCGGGTATGGGTTTGCTGTCGGTCCGATTGCGGACAAGCAAGCCTGGAAGGCATTGGTCGAGTCC
>CAYNDS010000093.1:0-15799 GCA_964395885.1 uncultured Solibacteraceae bacterium
AGCCTGTACACCTACTGGAAGCGCACGGCCGCGCCGCCTTACATGGCCACCTTCGACGCGGCGCTGCGGGAAAGCTGCACAGTGCGGGAGTCTCGCACCAACACTCCGCTGCAGGCGTTGAATCTGATGAACGACGTGACGTTTCTGGAAGCCTCGCGCAAGCTGGCCGAGCGGGTGATGCTTTCCGAACCGGAAGCGCGGCGGCTGGAGGTGATGTTCCAGACCGTTCTGTCGCGCACGCCGCGGGCGGACGAGCTCACCCGGCTTCGGGCGTCATTGCAGTACTATCGGGACCGGTTCTCGTCCGCGCCGGAGCAGGCACGGCAGTTTCTGGAAGCGGGCAGTTCCCCGCGCGAGCAACGGCTTGCGGAAGCGGACCTGGCAGCCTACTCCGCCATTGCCAGCCTGCTGTTCAATCTGGATGAGGCATTGACGAAGGAATGATGACGCGCCGGGAGCTGTTGCAGAACTCGTTGCACCTGGCGGCATGGCAGTCGCTGAGCGGGGCGGAGACGGCAATTCCGCACTTTGCGCCGAAGGCCAAGCGGGTAATCTACCTGTTCCAGTTTGGCGGTCCGTCGCAGATCGATCTCTTCGACCCCAAGCCGGCGCTGACGAAAATGCACGGCAAGGATCTGCCCGGCTCCATTCGCATGGGCCAGCGCCTGACGGCGATGACGGCGGGCCAGACCACCTTCCCGGTGGCGCAGACGATCTACGAATTCCGGCAGCATGGGCAAAGCGGCGCGTGGCTGTCGAACCTGCTTCCGCACACGGCAAAGATCGCGGACAAGCTCTGTTTCCTCCGTTCTCTGCACACCGAGCAGATCAACCATGATCCGGGGATCACGTTTTTCCAGACGGGATTTCAGCTTGCCGGAAGACCTTCGATCGGTTCCTGGTTGGCCTATGGGCTGGGCAGCGAGAACAAGGACCTGCCGGCCTTCGTCGTGCTGACGTCGCAAGGCAGCAAGCTGGGCGATCAACCTCTGGCCGACCGGCTGTGGGGCAGCGGCTTCCTGCCGACGAAGTATCAGGGCGTGAAGTTTCGAGCGGCCGCAGACCCGGTGCTGTATCTGACAGACCCGAAGGGCTTCGACCGTGCGGCGCGCCGCCGGTACCTGGATGATCTGGCGGCGTTGAATCAGGCTCGTCAGGAGGAAACGGGGGACCCGGAGACGGCCACGCGGATCGCGCAGTATGAGATGGCGTTCCGGATGCAAACCTCCGTGCCGGAACTGACGGATCTTTCGCAAGAGCCCGCCAGCGTGTTTGACCGATACGGCCCGGATTCCCGCACGCCTTTAACCTACGCCGCCAACTGTCTTCTGGCGCGGCGGCTGGCGGAACGCGGCGTCCGCTTCATTCAACTCTTCCACCGCGGTTGGGATCAGCATCAGAAGCTGCCGGAGAATCTGCCGCGGCAGTGCCGGGACACGGATCAGCCCTCCGCCGCGCTGGTGCAGGATCTCGAAGAGCGCGGCCTTCTTCAGGACACGCTGGTGGTCTGGGGCGGCGAGTTCGGACGCACCGTCTACTGCCAGGGCAAGCTGACGCCGGAAGACTATGGGCGCGATCATCATCCCCGCTGCTTTACGGTTTGGATGGCGGGCGGCGGGATCAAGCCCGGCGTCACCTACGGCGCGACCGACGAGTTCAGCTACAACATCACGGAGAATCCGGTGGACGTGCACGACCTGCACGCTACGATTCTGAACCGCCTCGGCATCGACCACACCAAGCTCACCTACAAGTTCCAGGGACGCCACTACCGCCTGACGGACGTGCACGGAAACGCAGTTCGCGCCATCCTGGAGTAATGGCGGACCTTGATTCTTTTCCGCATCCCATGGTGGACCTGCCGCCTACGCCCTCCCCACAGAAGGCAGTGCTGGCAGGCGGCTGCTTCTGGTGCACGGAAGTGGTGTTCCAGAACACTCCCGGCGTGACGGCTGTCGTTTCCGGCTATGCCGGGGGCGACGCGGCCACCGCCAACTACGAAGACGTCTGCTCCGGACGGACGGATCATGCCGAGTGCGTCGAGGTGACGTTTGATCCGGACAAGATCACCTATGGCGGGATCCTGCGGATCTTCTTTGCCGCCGCGCACGACCCGACCCAATGGAATCAACAAGGCCCCGACCACGGGCGGCAGTACCGGTCCGCCATCTTTGCACGGAATCAAGATCAGTTTGAAGTTGCGGAAGGCTATATCCGGCGCTTGAACCTGGAGCACGTCTTCGACAAGCCGATCGTGACGGAAGTGGTGATGCTGGACACGTTCTACCCGGCCGAGTCGTATCATCAAAACTACGCCAACCGGCATCCCCTGAAGCCGTACATCCTGTTCAACGCCACCCCGAAGGTGCGCAAATTGAGCAGGTTCATTTAGGCTTTCGATTCCAGGCACAAGATTGCTGATCCTGAACGCAAAAGAACTGGAAAAGTCCTTCGGGGCCACGACACTGTTTCGCGGCGTGTCGCTGGCCATTGACGAAGGGGACCGGCTGGGGGTGATCGGCCCGAACGGTTCCGGGAAATCGACGCTGCTGCAGATCCTGGCGGGCCGGATTGAGCCCGACCGGGGCGAAGTGGCTGTCCGCAAGCGTGCCCGCATGGCTTATGTGGCGCAGGATTCGCAATTCGCGCCGGGCGACACGGTCCGCATGATCCTGGATCGGGCGCTGGCCGCGGCGAGCGTTCCCGAACCGGACCGTGATGCGTTGCGCGAGGAATCGCTGGGCCGCGCGGGATTCACCGATGCCAGTGTCGAAGCCGTCGCACTCTCCGGCGGATGGCGCAAGCGTCTGGCGATCATCGAGGCGCTGGTTGCCGCGCCGGATCTGCTGCTGCTGGACGAGCCCACCAATCACCTCGACCTCGAAGGCATTGAATGGCTGGAGACGCTGCTCACGACAGCCCCGTTCGCCTCCGTCACGATCAGTCACGACCGTTACTTTCTGGAAAACGTCGCCACGTCGATGGCCGAGTTGCACCGCGCCTACCCCGAGGGGCTGCTGCGCACCGAGGGCAACTACAGCCGCTTCCTGGAGAAGAAAGCCGAGTTCCTGCATGCCCAGGCCAAGCAGCAGGAAGCGCTGGAGAATCGAGTCCGAACCGAGATGGAGTGGCTGCGGCGTGGCCCGAAGGCGCGCACCACGAAATCCAAGGCCCGCATTGGCAAGGCTCAGGAGATGATTGGCGAACTGGCCGATCTGAAGGCGCGCACCAGGACAGCCATCGCCTCCATCGACTTCACCGCGTCCGACCGCAAGACGAAGCGGTTGATTGAAGTCGAAGGCGTCACGCATGCGCTGGGCGGCCGGACGCTGTTCCGCGATCTGGAGTTCGTCCTCACCGCCGGCACGCGCGTCGGTTTGGTCGGTCCGAACGGCAGCGGCAAAACGACGTTGCTGCGCCTTCTGCGCGGTGAGTATGAGCCGGACCAGGGCAGCGTGCGCCGTGCCGACCAACTGCGCATCGTTTACTTCGATCAGAACCGCACGCTGGACCCTGACGTCACTCTGAAGCGTGCCCTTGCGCCGGATGGCGACTCCGTCATCTTCCGCGACCGCATCATCCACGTTGCGGCTTGGGCGGCGCGATTTCTGTTTCCGGTGGAGCAATTGGTGCAGCCCGTCGGACGGCTTTCCGGCGGAGAGCGGGCGCGGGTGTTGATCGCAAGGCTGATGCTGGAGGCGGCAGATGTGCTGCTTTTGGACGAGCCGACCAACGACCTCGACATCCCGACGCTGGAGGTGCTGGAGGAGAATCTGCTCGACTTCCCCGGCGCGCTGGTGCTGGTGACGCACGACCGGTACCTGCTGGATCGCGTGTCGACCGTTGTGCTGGGTCTGGACGGAAAGGGCGGGGCGGGCCGCTTTGCCGACTACAGCCAATGGGAAGCGTGGCGGGACGAGAAACCGGAACCGCCCTCGGCGCCGCGCGCAGCCGCACCGGCCAACGCGCCGGAGCCGCCGAAGAAGAAGCTCTCTTATAAGGACGCGCGCGAGTTCGAAACGATCGAGCAGCGCATCACCGAAGCGGAATCCCACGTGGCCGACTGTCAGGCGCGGCTGGAGGATCCCGATGTGTTTAGCGATCCCGCAGCCATTGCCGACGCCTCAGCCGCTCTCGCCGCCGCGGAGCAGGAGGTTGAAATTCTCTATGCGCGGTGGGCGGAGTTGGAAGCCAGGGGCGCGGGAAAGAGTTGACCAGCCCGCACGACAGGGCGACAACTAGCGTCAATTGATGCCATCTCGTTGCAATGACTTGTTCTGCAGTGCAGCCGCCCGTACCATCCGCCCATGCAGATTCCGATCCCCGGTTTTCGAACCGCACTTCTCCTGGTCGCCGCTGTTTCGGCCAGCGCGCAGGTCCCTGGCTCCCCTTATGAGCCGCAGATTGCCGAACTGGTGCTGGAAGCCCGAGTCCCGCTGAGCAATCTCATCACCAGCCCCAGCGGGACGGCGCCGCTACCGGATTCGGTGCTGGCGCAACTACAATCCGGCCAGTTGGAGATGCGCGGCCGCATCGAGTACAACCGGGCTGCCCGCGTGTTTCGCATCTGGCAGATGCTGGTGCCTGCGGGAACCCCTCTTCCGCAGCCGCAATCCCCCCCGCTCAATGCGCCAAACATCCCCACCTCCGCCGACGTCTCGGTTGACTCGATCCGTTGGAGCCAGTTCGTCAAGCGCGATGGCGGTGTGCGTCAAGCGGTGATTGTGATTGGGCGAGTCATCACGCGGCATGGCGCCTTTGGGTCCGACCCCGGGGATACCCTGCTGTTCAGCTTCGGATTTGAGCGTCCGGACACCGTGACGTTCCTGACCGTCCACGCACCCGGAGAAGTCGCCGTAGTTGCGCAACAGGTTGCCGGCGTGTTCCGGATGGCGGACCCGCTCGTTCAGCCGCTGGTGTTCCGGTAGTCAGCTCTGGCAGTCGATCAGCACCTTCATCGCGGCGCCGCCGCTGGTGAGATCCTCAAACACTGCCTGCAGCCGGTCAATCGGCTCGACGGCGGTAATCATGGACGCCAGCGGCATCCCGCCGTTCGCCAGCAGGTCGATCGCGCGCTCGAAGTCCTGCGGACCATACAGGCGCACGCCGATCAGCTCCAGTTCCCGCGCGAAGAATCGATAGAGGTCCACCTGCGGCTTGAAGCCGTAGACGGACACCAGCACCACGCGGCCCTTCGGACGCAGCACGCTGGTCATCAGGTCGGCGCCGGGCTGTGTGCCGGAAACCTCGAAGCTGAGGTCGACGCCTTGGCCGCCGGTCCAGTCCAGAACGAATTCGTCGACGCTTGTCTCGCGCGGATTGACGGTGCGCAGCCCTGCCGCCTCCAGCAGACCGATGCGGAAGGCGTTCACTTCGGAGACCACGACGTCCGCTCCGTCATGCTTGGCGACAAGCGCGCAGAGGGCGCCGATCGGTCCGCCGCCGATGACCAGGCACTTCTCGCCGGGCTTGATCCTGGCCAGTGCGACGTCGTGACAGGCGACAGCCATCGGTTCGACCAGCGCCGCCAACTCCGGCGAGAGTCCAGCCGGAAGCCGGAACAGATTGGCCGCGGGCACGGTCCAACTCGCCTGCATGCCGCCGGTGGAATCCACACCCAGTACGCGCAGCTTCGGGCAGACATGCGGATTGCCGGAACGGCACGTGGCGCACACGCCGCAGGACAGCACGGGCAGCACGGCAACGGCATCGCCGGCGTGCCAGCCCTTCACGCCCGCGCCTACCTCCTCAATCACCGCCGAGGTTTCATGCCCGATCACGCGGGGCGGAACCGCACGACGGTCCAGGTCTCCCAGAAAGATGTGCAGGTCCGTGCCGCAAATGCCGCAGTGCGAAACGCGCAGCCGCACCTGCCCTTCGCCCGGCACCACTGGTGTGGATTCTCCGATGCGAACCCGTTTGCCGCCTTCGTAAATCGCTGCCTTCACGTTAGTCCACCGCCTTTGCCGTCGCCAGATACACGCCGTTGAACAGCAGCTTGAAGGTGCCGTGCGGCTGGGCGCGGAAGGTGACTTCGCTGCCCATCAGGTAGAGCTTGCCTTCCCCGACGCTGGCTTCCGCCACGGCGACACCGCCGTCGAGATACTGCTGTCCCCACGCCCATCCGCTCTTCAGCGGAGCTCCAGAGAACCACAGTACCGGCTTGACGCCCTTTGCCTGCGCTTCCGGCGTGAGCTTGAAGACCGGAGAGTTGTCATAGAAGACGTTGGCCGTGGATTCCATGCCCCACGCCAGCGGATGCGTCGGGTCCACCTGCGCTTCCAGCACGGAGCCCGGAACGTAGAACTTGTCGCGCGGCAGCGCACGCTCCCGCCCATCGCGCGTCATCTCCGTCAGCGCGTTCTTCACGGGCAAGCCGAGGTGATAGACGAGATTCGTGCTGGAGCCGATGGTCAGCACCGTGCCGCCGGACTCCAGAAACTTCTTCAATTGCGGCACCGTGGTCTCTTCGCTGACCCGGCCCACCCACTTCTGAAACTCCGCCGGAAGCTTGTCTTTGTTCGGGTCCGCCGTGAACGACATCCGCTGCCCTTCGCTGCCCATTGCCTTCGGGCGCGGCACGCCGCCGTCGACAAACACGATCACGTCGTACTTGGCGCGCAGATTCCCCTCGTCCAGCTGCTGCGGATAGACGACCTCGAACGGGAACTCAAACTGCTCAAACAGCCAGCGCACCCAGCCGGACGGCATCGAGCCGCCATACCGGTCCCAGAGCGCGATGCGCGTCGGAGCCAACTTCACGGCTTCGCCGGCGGGCTTCGCCGGAGCGGCCTTCGCGATAAAGCCGAACTCCGTCGCCGCCTTCGCCACAATCGGCTTGGAGACTGCCGTCGACGGCACCCACAGCGTTCCCGGACCCATTGCCGGCTCACCCGCGATGCCCTTCTTCAGCCAGTAGACCTCGGCATTCGCCTTCATCAACCGATTCACCAGCACGAAGCTGTCGTTCACCATGTGACTGATCAGGTAGCCCGCACCGTCTCCGGATACCGCGCCCTTCGGCGCCTTCTCCACCTCACCCCAACTCAGGCGCTGAAACGGTCCGCTGAAGTCCTCCAACTGCCGGTCGAACTTCACGCCCATTTGGTAGGCCAGCGTCCAGCCGGCGGAATCGTACGGCGGCACCGGCGGCCCGCCCTCGTACTGAAAGTCATTCGGGTGCACTTGCGGCTCAAACATATCGAGCACGTGCGGCCGGAACGCCTGATTCGTCTTGACGACGTAAGACCCGGCCGGATAGCTCTTGCCGTTCACTGAAAAGGCTGCCGTTGCCTTGTGCACCGCGATGCCGTTCTTGATCAACGCATTGATGAACTTCACCGCCGTGGGGAAGTCCGGCTGATTCGCGGAAACGATGTAGCCGCGCGGGTCGCGATTCTCCGGCTTGCGCAGCAGCGAGTAGAACTTCGCCGGAGCCTGCCCGCCGAAATACTCCGCGAACCGGCCCGAGGCGTCGTTGCCCCCGGAATAGCCGCTGGCGCGATCCCGCTGCTCCTTCGCCACCGCCGCCTTCACTTCGTCGATGCGGTTCGGCAGCACCGTCCAGCTATCGCGGCTGCCGCGTTCGATCGAGTTCTTCCCCATCAGCCAGATGTTGTACAGCAGCGTCTCGCGATACCGTGACGCGTAGTCCAGCACGGCGCGATTGGCGGTGATCGAGTAGTCGATCGATTGCCGGTAATGCCACTTTTGCGGTCCGATGGGCATCGGTGAGTCGCCCGACGGCAGCACGCGCCCCGGTACAAACGGGATCTCGATCGGCGTCGGCGAGCCCTGAATCTCCGTCAGCAGGCCGATCATGTTGTGGAAGTACGTTGTCGTGCGCAGCCCGCCGTTGTACCAGGTGGAGAAGCTGGCGCCGCGGCGCATCGTCGACCCCGGCTTGCCTTCCGCAATGAAGCGCGAATGCATCGCCGCGCCCACCGCATCGATCGACGTTACGATCAACGGGTCAAAGACGTAGTTGAACGGATCGCGGAACGGCGGCGCGAAGATGATCGTGCCCGGCGGCGACTGCTGATGGTGGTTGTACATGATCTGCGGGAACCACTCGATGAACAGTTGCCGGTTCATGTTGGTGGTTTCCTTCATCGTCGACATGTAGAAGTCGCGGTTGTTATCGTGTCCGACGTACTTGTGATAGAGCCGCGGCGCGGTATCCATGACGCGCTTTTCGGGAACCGGCTCCCGCATGTACCACTCGCCGATCAGGTCGTGCCCGTCGGGGTTGGCGTGCACGCACAGGATGATGGTGTCGCGCAGAATCCGCAGGGTCTCGGCGTCGGTTCGGCTCGCGAACTGCCAAACCGTTTCGATCAGCTGATGCGTCCCGACCGTCTCCGTCGCGTGCAGCCCGCCGTCGATCCAGACCACCGCCTTGCCTTCGGCGGCCATCGCCCGCGCCTGCTCTTCGGTGACGCCTTCGGCACGGGCCAGCTTCTGGGCGATTTCCTTGTAACGCGCCAGCTTTTTCAGGTTTTCCGGGGCCGAGAGGACGACCATGTACTGCGTACGGCCCTCTTCCGTCTTGCCGATGTCGACCAACCGGAGACGGTCGGACTCCGCCGCGAGCTTCTTGAAGTACGCCTCGGTCTGTTTGTACGTCGTGAGGTGATAGTCGTCGCCGATATGGAAACCGAAGTGTTCTTTCGGCGAAGTAATTCTCTGGGCTTGCGCGGCGCACACCAGCGCCAGCAGGAGCGGAAGGACACGACCCATTTGAAAAAGATAGCGCGAGGGCGAAGCAGACGCCTGAGCGCGCGTAACACTTTGCTCCTAGAATGGAAGACGGTCGCCGTGTTCGCTGCCCTCCTTTGAGCCGTGAAGAAGATCTCTATTGGAACCTGGGCGTTCTCCTTTGGTCCTTTCGCGGACCAGCCGGTCCCTTTGGCCGAAGTGGCCCGCATGGCCGCACAGGCCGGCTATGACGGAATCGAACTCTGCGGATTTCCACCTCACGTTTCCATCGACAGCCTCCGCACGGCGGAGGAGCGGCGCCACTTGCGCGACAGCTGGCAGCGGCATGGTTTGGAGCTGTCCGGCTACGCCGCGGATCTTTCGCAGGTCAACCCCGCCGCGGAGCAGAGCCGTGACGCCTACCTGGACCTGTTTCGCCGTCACATTGACCTGCTCGCCGACCTCGGCGGCCCGGCCATCCGCGTCGACACCGTAGCCGCCCCCGGTTCGATTCCGGAACTGGAGCGTCCGGCCGCCATGGAGCGCATTGCCGAAACCTGGCGCGAAGCTGCCGCGATTGCGCAGAACGCGTCCATCCGCGTGGTCTGGGAGTTCGAACCCGGCTTCGCCTTCCACAAGCCCAGCGATGTCGGCGCGCTCTATGAAAAGGTCGCCCACCCGAACTTCTTCATCCTCTTCGACACGGGGCACGCGCACATGTGCAGCCATGTCGGCGCGCGGCAGGAGGGCGACCCGGAGATACTGCCCGGCGGCGCCGCGGAGTTTCTCGATCAGTGCGCCGGGCGCATCGGCGCGCTCCATTTCACCGACTCCGACGGGACGCTGTACTGCGACGAAACCTCGGCCCACGTTCCGTTCGGACAAGGCCAGATCGATTTCCGCGCGCTGAAGCCGAAGCTGAAGGCCATTCGCGGCGTCGACTGGTGGACAGTCGACCTCGCCTTCTCTGCCGAGACAAAGACTCAGTTGGCACCCAGTCTGAGCTTTTTGCGAAAACTGGCCAGCTAGGCGACGAACGCCCCATCCACCGGCTTACGCCGCGCAATCTCGTACAGGCGATCGGCAAAGTCCCGTATCTTTTCCGACCAGTGCAACTGCTCAATCCACTTGGCCGGAATGTGGCTATCGCCATAGTGTGCGCCGGCAAGCTGCCCCGTGATGGCTGCAGTCGTGTCGGTGTCGTAGCCCAGGTTGGCCGCAAGCCGAACGCACTCGGCAAAGTTTGTTCCGCGAGAGAACGCCCACAGCGCCGCCTCCAGGCTTTCGACCACATAGCCGGAGCCGCGGATCTCCGGAGGCTCCTTGCGGGCGAACGATCCCGCCGCGATCTCGGCAATCGGCTTACACAGTGGTTCACCCGCCCACGGCCGCGTCAGCAACTCTTGCTTGGACTCGCCGCGCAACGCCCGCACCAGCAGCCAGGAGAAGTAGCGGCACGCGTCCAGACACTCCAACGCGCCGTGCGTCGTCTTGGCGCTCAAGGCGGCCTTCTCGGCAGCCTCGCGCGGATTATCGACGTAAAACATCGGCACCGGCGCAAGACGCATCAGGCAGCCATTGCCCGCCGTACCCCGCGTCGCTGGACCATTCAGCGGATCGCCCGTCAATGCATAGTCCTCCAGCGATCGCTGCGTCGTCGAGCCGATATCGAAGCATTCGCCCGCACTCGACAGGTAGCCTTCGCGGTACCAGCGCAGATACCGCTGCATCTGATCGTTCGCATCGAAGCCGGCGCAACAGATCAGGCTGTCCGCCAGACACAACGCCATCGACGTGTCGTCGGTCCATTGGCCGGGCTTGACGTTAAACGCCCCGCCCCCGCGGAAATCCGTCACCGGGTGAAAGTGCCCGGGCAACAGAAACTCTATTGGCGCCCCCAAAGCATCCCCGCAGGCGAGCCCCAGAAGGCAACCCCGAAATCGATTTAGCAAGTCCATCTCCGCCGCACCCCCGCGGCGAATCTCCGTTCGATTAGCCTAGCTGAATTTGTACTGCCCAGGCACGGGCAACGCCGGAACCTCGACTTTGCTGTCGTATTGATACCCGCTCGTTCCCGGCTTCGGCATCAGATCGAGCTTTGAGTTCATGATCATGTCCCACGTCACTTCGACGCCGGAGTAGGCCGACTCGCGCGCCATGATGCACGTCATCGTACTTTCGGCGACGGCCATCGCGTGATTCACGTAGGGTCCATCGCCACGGATGGAAGCCATCAATGCCCGATGCTCCGCCACGTACGGATTCTCGCCCTTCACGCCCATGTCGCGCACGTTGGACCGCTTCTTGGTGCCCGCCACCAGTTCCGAGATGTTGGTGTACAGACCGCGCGGATACTGCCGGCAGTAGCTGGACATCCGCACACCGTTGGCGTACTCAAAGTCCGCCGAAATGTGGTCGTAGATGTTGCCGTAGAGCTCTTCTTTCGGACGCCACACCGCCCCGCCCGAGGCGTGCACCTTCACCGGATGCGCGTTCATCACCCAGTTGCAGACGTCGATATTGTGCAGATGCTGTTCGACAATCTGATCACCGCAGATCCAGACGAAGCTGTACCAGTTGCGATGCTGCCAGGTCATGTCGCCCCACTTCTCGTCACGGCCCTTCTGCTGGATGACCGGCGTCCCCACCCAGTAGGCGTAGAGCGCGGTGATGTCGCCGATCTCTCCGGCCTGGATCTTCTGCACGGTCTCGACGTACTCTTTCTGGAATCGCCGCTGCGCGCCGCTGACCACGGTCAGCTTCTTCTCCTCGGACTTCTTCGCCGCCTCCATGAAGCGACGCACACCGACTGGGTCCGTCCCGAACGGCTTCTCACAGAAGACATGCTTGCCCGCGTTCACCGCGGCCTCAAAGTGCAGCGGACGCCATCCCGGAGGCGTGCACAGCATCACGATGTCGACGCCGGAGTTCGCCACCTTCTGATACGCGTCAAAGCCGGTAAAGCGCTTGTCCGGATCGACCTTCAGGCGTTCCTGAATTCGCGGATACTTCTGAACATCGCGCAGGTTGCGGAGGCTGCCTTCCAGTTTGTCCTCAAACAGATCCCCCATCGAGTGAAGTTCCACGCGTTCATCGGCGGTCATCATGTCGACCACCGCCTGCGTGCCGCGTCCCCCGCAGCCGACCAGTCCCGCCGTTAGCTTTTCCTTGCCCGCGCCGCGGACCAGTTGCGGCGGGACCAGCAGAAACGCGCTGGTCGCGCCGGAGAGTACGTTTCGCCGCGATATAGTTGTGGATTCCATGCCGCCCTCCCGGAGTGCGAACACATCTCTATCACACTGCGGTGGCGTATGGGCAGCCGCAATTACTCCGAAGCGCGCCTCGGGTCACGAAATCGATCTCGGCAAGGCGCTGGAAGTAGTGGACTTCCTAAACCGCTTCGCGTTAGGCGGCATCGTGCTGCTCGGCTCCACCGGCGAGTTCACTCACTTCGACGTGGCGGACCGCATCAAGCTGGTGCAGATGGCGGTGAAGCGCAGCCGCAAGCCGGTCATGGTGAACGTCTCGCACACCGCCCCGGAGACCGTCGGGCTGCTGGCGACGGAAGCGCTTGAAGCCGGTGCGCGCGGCGCCTTTGTCATGCCGCCCTACTACTTCCGGTACGACGCGGAATCGCTCCGCCTGTTCTTCCGCTGCGTTCATGGCTTGGCGGCAGGCGCTGGTCCGCTGCTGCTGTACAACATCCCGTTCTTCACCACACCGCTCGGCGCGGACCTGGCACAAGAACTGCTCGCCGAAGGCTACGCGGGGATCAAGGATTCCAGCGGTGATCCCCTCTACCTTCGCGACCTGAACCAGGCGTCCCACCGGGGCGACTTCCGGCTCTTTATTGGCAATGACTCGATGTTCGTCCGCGGACTTGCCGGCGGCGCCGACGGTGTCGTTTCCGGCGTGGCGCAGATGGCGCCGGAACTGATGCTCGCGCTGCATGCCGCCGTCACCGCCAACGATCCGCCACGTCTTGCCGCACTGAGCGCCCTGCTGGACGATTGCCTCGCCTGGCTCGACCGCTACCCCGTGCCTCTCGCCATTCGGGCCATCGCCGCCGAGCGCGGCCTGCCCGCCGGAGCCTTTGCTGCCGTTCCCGACCTTCAGCCGCTGCGGGAATGGTTCCGCCAATGGCACCCGCGGGTGCTTGCCGCCGTCGCCGCCTAGTCCGGAAGCCGCCGCACCCGCAAGTCGCGGTACCGCACGGTGGAGCCGTGGTGCGTGATGGCAATCGGGCCCTCCCGCTTCGGCAGCGGACGCATGCTTTGAATGTCGCGCCGTTCACACGCCTCCCACGCCGCTGCCATCTCCGGCGAGTCCAAATCGATCGCCAGGACCCGCTTGCCGTTCAGATAGTGCTCCAGATGACTGCGACGGACCACAATCCGCCCACGATGGGTCGTGCCCGGACCAACCGGAGGCGGATCCACGGGCGCCACCAGACCGTAGAGCGCCGCGGTACGACGCTTCGGATTCCGCGCTTCCCGCGCGGCGTCGTCGACGATCTGATACTCCACGCCGACCGAGGCTTCAACGAACACATCGCCCGCCTCCGGCTTGCTGTCGCGCGCGGAGAACCAGTTGTCGCCACGCATGCGCCCGGCGGCTCCGCGCTGGATCAAATACTTGATGCCGCCGTTGGCGCCGGGCTCCAGTTCAAAGGCAAACTCGAACTCAAAGTTGCGGAACTGTTCGACCGTCCAAAGATCCTTGTTGACGTAGCCGGGCAAAGGACGGAACGCGCCCCCTTCGATCCGCCAGCACTCATCCGGAAACCGGTCGGTCACCGCCGCACGCCAACCCGCCGGAGTCATCCCGTCAAACAAGGACTGCCAGGCACTCGGCTCCTCAGCCAGCGCTGCCCCGCAGACCAGAAGGCCCAGCCAGCGCACATTACCCCCGCTCGAACAGATAGACGCAATCTTCCAGGCGGCTGGCGCCCCCGTCGTTGATTGCAAACTGCCGGCTGGTGTAGCTGCCGTCGCGCCGCCGCGTGCCGCTCCACAAGGAGCCGCCGGCATACGCGCCGTCCTTCCGCAGGCAGTAGAAGTTGATGTCGAACTTCGCCAGCCGCGTCCGGTCATTGTTGTAGTTGCGCGCGATGCGCTTCAGCACATCCAGCACGGCGTCTTTCGGCGACATGCCATGGCGCAGGTTCTCCACAATCGAGTGCGCACCCGCCACGCGGATGTTCTCTTCCCCACGCCCGGTGGAGCCTGCCGCCCCCACGTCCTGATCCACATACAATCCGGCACCGATGATCGGAGAATCGCCCACGCGCCCGGGGATCTTCCACGCCAGGCCGCTCGTCGTCGTGCAGCCCGACATCTCACCCTTCTCGTTCAACGCCAGGCAATTGATCGTTCCGGTCAACGGGCGGCGCGCCATCTCCTCCGCCCAGGCCAAGGTCTCTTCACTGGCGTTCGGAAACAGCTGCCGCAGGCGCGCGCTGGGCTTGCCCGGAGGCGCATCCAAGCCGTCGCTCCAGTTGCTGTGCCCGTCCGGATTCCGCAGGCTCGCCTTCCAGACCAGCCACGCCAGCCGCGATTCCTCGGTCAGCAGATTCTCCTCTGCAAAACCCATCGCCTTGGCAAAGCGGAGCGCCCCCTCGCCCACCAGCATCACGTGGTCGGTCTGCTCCATCACCAGCTTGGCGATCTTGGACGGCGTCTTGATATTGCGCAGGCTGGCAACGGACCCGGCGCGCCGGGTCGGACCATGCATGACGCTGGCGTCCAGTTCGACCACGCCTTCCTCGTTCGGAAGCCCGCCATACCCGACGGAGTTGTCCTTCGGGTCCAGCTCCACCAGATTGACGCCCGCCACCACTGCATCCAGCGTGTCCCGGTTGCCCTTCAGCAGCTCCATGGCCTTGGCGCAGCACTCCAACCCGTTTGCCGAAGCAATTACGATGCGGCGGGGTGAACCGCCGCTTTGGGCGGCCAACGGCAGCGCCGCGCCCGTGGCCAGCCAGTCTCTGCGCGTCATGCGAAATCGTCTCCTAAATGGGGGGGAAAACCAGACGCCGATAGTTTCGCATATCCCAGCCGGGTGAGGAAAATCTGAACCCGCATGTAACAGTCGCACGCCCTCATGTCACTACTAACGTGCTTCCACCGAACGTTAATTCCAGTACTCTGCAATATCACGACGACCATCTCCGCATGGCCGCCAACGAAGGCACCGTGTTGCTGGATGGCCGCACCATTCCGTTGACGCGCAAGGAGTTCATTCTCCTGGCGACGCTGGTGGCAAATGAGGGCGAGATCGTTCCAAGGCAACAGTTGCTGCAGGACGTCTGGGGCTATGCCGCGGACTCCCGAACACGCACCCTCGATGTGCACGTCCGCCGCCTCCGGCGCAAGCTCGGCGAACTGGGCGAAGTGTACATTGAGACGATTTTCGGCGTCGGTTATCGCTTCCAGCGCTATCGTCCCGCACCGGCCTTCCGCAGCCTGTTTCAAACGGCCGGCGCTTCCGGCGGAGTGACGCACTAGCTGCCTCGCGGCACACCGGCCGGGGACGCTACGATGGTAGCTTCCCGCATGCTTCAAACGATTCGTCCCGCCGCGCGGCTGAATGGTGAGGTGCGCCTCCCAGGCGACAAATCCATTTCCCATCGCGCGGCGATGCTGTCTTCTCTCGCTGCCGGTACGTCGCGGCTGTCGAACTACGCCACCGGCGCAGACTGCGCCTCCACTCTGGCTTGCATGGCCGCGCTCGGCGCGAAAGTCCGCCGGGAAGGCTCCGATGTCTTCGTCGAAGGTGTCGGTGCCGACGGCCTCACCGCGCCCGGCGGCCTGCTCGATGCCGGAAATTCCGGCTCCACCATCCGCATGTTGTCCGGTATCCTCGCCGGACAGCCGTTCCGTTCCACCCTGATTGGCGACGAAAGTCTCTCCCGCCGCCCGATGCAGCGCATCATGAAGCCGCTGCAGCTGATGGGCGCCACCATCGAAGCCCGGGAGGACAAGTTTCCGCCGCTCACCGTTCAGGGCAAGCGCCCGTTGACGGCCATCGACTACACCCCGCCCGTTGCCAGCGCACAGGTAAAGACCTGCGTCCTGTTCGCCGGCCTCTTCGCCGACGGCGT
>CAYNDS010000093.1:15809-16369 GCA_964395885.1 uncultured Solibacteraceae bacterium
CGGCGTCACCACGGTGCGGGAATCGACGCCGACACGCGACCACACGGAAGGCGCGCTGCGCGAATTCGGCGCTCAGGTGCAATCCAGTTCCGGAGCCATCTCCGTTGCCGGTTCGCCGCAGCTGAAGGCCACCGAGTTCCTCATTCCGGGCGACATCTCCTCGGCGACGTTCTTCCTGGTGGCGGCACTCACCCGTCCCGGCTCTTCCCTGCTGCTGCGCGACGTCGGTCTCAATCCCAGCCGGACCGCGCTGCTCGATTACCTCAGCGGCTTGGGCGCGCCGGTACGCGTGGCACGCCTGGAGTCGAAGTCCGGCGAACTGGTCGGAGACCTGGAAGTCCGTCACGCGGCCACGCGCGCGGGCGTCATCGAGGGCGCTCTTGCCGCCGCGCTGATTGACGAGATTCCGGCACTGTCCGTTCTCGGCGCGCTCGGCGGCGGCCTCACCGTCCGCAATGCCGAAGAGTTGCGCGTCAAGGAAACGGACCGCATTGCCACGATTCTGGAGAACCTGCGCCTGGCCGGTGTCGAGGCCGAAGAGTTCCCCGATGGGTTCACGG
>CAYNDS010000094.1:0-16279 GCA_964395885.1 uncultured Solibacteraceae bacterium
CAGCCGGGTTGTATGCACCGGACTTCGCCGGAAGCGGCTTTGTGGTTCCTGGCGGACCGGTGCCGGACGGGGTACAACAGATTTACACGGATGGGATCGACTATGACGTCTGGCGGCTGCGTGCGGCGCCTGCTGGTGCTGCTGGTTCTGCTGCTGAGCGCGTGCGTGACGCCGGAAGAGCGCGCGGCGAAGCGTCCCGCGCCGGTGCTGGACGAAGTGATTCCCGCAAAGGTGATGGCGGGTGAGGTGTTTCAAGCGCAACCGGACGGCAGTTCCGCGCTGTCGGTGCGGGGGCGGAATCTGACGGCGGGCAGCCGGGTGCTGCTGAATGGGCAGCCGCTTCCCACTTCAAGCGGCGATGGCACGACGCTAGCGGTGATTGTGCCGCAGCGGCTGACGGAGCGCGACCTGATCCTGCCCATCACGGTGGAATCGCCTGACGGGCAGGTGTCCAACGCTTTGCCGTTCATCGTGCTGCCGCGGACCGGTCCAGCGCCGGTGATTGAGAAACTGTATCCGGACTCGGCCAAAGTGGGCGTGCCGTTTAATGAGCAGCCGGGCGGACGGTCAGCGCTCGGCATCACGGGCAAGAACTTCCTGCCGGGAGCGACGATTGTGGTGAACGGCGAAGCCCTAGACACGAACTTCGGCGACGTCGACAAACTGGCCGCGCTGGTGCCCCAGCAGTTACTGGCCAAAGCCGGGACGCTCCGCGTCGTGATCCGGAACAAGGACGGCAAGGAATCCGCGGCGGCGGCGCTGACAGTGCAATGATGCGCCTGTCGCGAGCCGAGTGGGTCTTTCTCGGCGTCTTTTCGTTGCTGATGGTTGCCGCCTGCGTGCCCTGGATGGGCACCTTGGGCCTGGAGTACGATGAGGCGCACTTTCTCGACAGCGCCACGCGCATTGCAGCCGGACATCCGCAGAAGCTGAAGCCGCCGGATGGGATCAGCATCGGCGGACGGCCATTTCCGTTCATGACGATGGCCTACGTCGGTGGTCTCGACGGGTGGCTGATGGCGATCCCGATCCGGCTGTTCGGATTTCATGTCCTGGTGCCGCGATGGACGAACCTGCTCACGGGTATCGTGTTGCTGGGCTTGACGTACTGGACGGCGCGGCGGTTCGGGTCGGCTGCCGCGGGCGTGATCGCGGTGTTGATGCTGGTGGTCGACTTCGAGTTTCTGCTGCACACGCCGGTCCACTTCGGTCCATTTTTGTTTCAGTGCCTGTTCGGAACCCTGGTGGTGGTTTCGCTGGACCGGTGGTTGGAAGACGGCGGCAGGCCGCGTCACTTTTATCTGGCTTGCCTGTTTGCGGGGCTGGCGTTCAACGAAAAGTTGACCTTTGTCTGGATCCTGGCATTGATCACGATCGCGTTTCTGGCATTCCGTGGGCGTGACGTGGTGCGAAAGCTGGATGTACGGCAGTTCGGTTGGGGGCTGGCGATTTTCCTCGCGGCGGCACTGCCGGTGATCTGGTACGCCTTGGGGCGGCCGGAAGTGGTCTTCGGCTTTGGACGGTCGAGCGCGATGCGGCCCACCTGGGAAACGCTGCTGCAGCGGCTGACGGGCTTTCACGATCTGCTGACGGGGCAGGTCTTCGCCCAGATTCAACTGGCGGAGACTCCGGCGGTCGGGCGGTTTTCGGCTCTGGCTGTTCTCACCGGCGCGGGCGTAGTGATCGCCGCGGGGGAACGACACCGGAGGGCGCTTCTTCTCTACTCGATCGTGATCGGGCTGGTGCTGATGAACTGCCTGTTCGCGGAGGGCGGACGGCTGCACTACTATCTTTTGGCTTATCCGCTGCTGCAGATCGCAACAGGATGCGCCTACGCCCGGCGTCGCTGGCTGACGGGCGTAGCAGTGATTCTGTTGGCCGCCACAGGGATCTCGACGGCGCGGAACCTCGTCTGGTACACGGCTGCGGTGGAACGCACGGGCGGGCGCAATCACTGGTCGAGCGCGATCTACGATCTGGCCGCCTGGATGCGGACGCAGCCGGATGCGCAGTACGTCTCGACAGCCTGGGGCTTTTATCGGCCGCTGTATTTCCTGACGGAAGGCCGCACGCCGATTCGGGACCGGTATTTTGATCTCCTGCCTTCGCCGCCGAGCCCGGACGCCATCGAGGAAATGCGCTATCTGACGCTGCGGCGCGAGACGTACTGGATTACGTCCAATGTCCAGCCGCAGTATGAGACGAACTTCAAGAAGCTGAGCGCAATTGCGACGACGAGCTTTCTGCAGCCGGAACTGGTGAAGACGTTCCGGGGGCGGAGCGGAGAGCCGCAGTATGAGGTGTACCGCTTCCGCGACTCCGATGTGAAGCCGTGGCGGGCCGTGGAAGGGGAGTGGCGCTCCGGCGAAGGCGTGCAGGTGCCCTTGCCGGCGGGTACGCAAGACGTGCGGTTTCAGTTGAAGGCTCGCAAGTGGGGGCGCGCCCGCGCGATGACTGTGGAACTGATCGATGAGAAGGGCGAACGCCTGTCGGCCTGGTGGCGGCCATTGGATCACTATCCGCTGATCTGGCCGGACGAGCGGCTCATGTTCGGGCTGGACCTGTTTCCCGATTACTTCGTGCCGCTGCCGAAGCCGAAGCCCGGTGAGGCGCGACGGCTGCACGTCACGCTGGAGACGACCGGCAAACCACCGGACGTGAGCCTGCACGAGCTTCAGGTGCGCTAGGGCTGCACGGGGGAAGGCGGCGGCTGGGCGGCGAGGGAGACCCAGTGCTTTCCGGCGGGCAAGAGAATCGCCACGCCCCCATCGCGCCGCAGCAGCGTTTGCGGGCGGCTCTCCTGCCCATCGATCCAGATTGTCGTGGGCGGACGCTCCACGACGGCGATGGCGCGTGATGGTGATTCGTAAACGAGGGACACGCCGCGTTCGAACTCCTCCACGAGTTGCAGCGATCCGTTGAAGTCCGTCAGGCGGAGGAACGGCTCCGTGGTGCGCGGTTCCACGACGTGGGTGCCGGGCGTGAGCCAGACGTGGGTTCGGTCCTGGTGGGGCCACGGCTTGCCATCGACCAGGGCGGGACCGGTCCAACTCAGGCCGACGCCGTACGGTGAGTTCACCCGGACGCCGCCTCCGGCTTGTGGCACGGCGCTGCCGACGGCTTGGGCCACGGCCAATTGATCGGCGTCCGGCGACAGGATGCTCGACTCCGCGTAGATCATCGTCACGGGAAAGTTCCGCTGGACGGTCTGGATCAACTGCATCAGTTCGATGCCGGTCTGCTGCGGCGTCGGGTACGAGGATGTCACGCGCTTGACGATGCTGATGTCCACCCAGAGCTTGTCCATGCGGTCCGTGACGCGGCGGTAGAGTTCGGCGGCGCGCGCATAGCGGCTTGGTCCGAGACTCCATTGCGAAGAGGGGTCCTGCAGGACGAGCGTGAAGTCATAGCGGTCACGCAGGCTGAGCAGGCGGACGGAATCGGCGCCGATCAGATCCCGCATGCTGGGGTCCAGAAGATCTTCGAGGTAGGTGATCGTAATGTCGAGCGGCTTGCCCGAGGTACGGCGGACGTCGTCGATCAGGTCCAGATATTCCTGGTGAAGGCGAAACTGCAGATCGACGCGGTAGTCGAGGTATTGGCGCAGTTGCGGGGTGGCGCGGCGGTGGAAGATCGGCGAATCGGCCCGGAACAGGTCGGCGGGATCGAAGCCGAACTGCCGGCGGACGTCGGCGCGGACATCGTCGTTCATCGGCGTCCACTCGGAAGGATCGTCGAAGCCGCGCGGGCCTTCAAAGTAGAGCTCGGCGAGGTTGGCGCCATCCCAATCAAACCGGGTCAGAACGCGGCGGACTTCGGCACGGATGCGGGCAGCGCATTCGGCGTTGACCAGATTCATGTTCTTGCGCCAGAAGATGGCGGCATCCTGCCCGAGTGCGTTCTTTTCGCGGCACTGCGGGTTGGCATCCCAGAAGGCCTGCGAGACGTGCGGCAGTTCCAGCCAGATGTAGACGACGATGCCGTTGCGATGGCATTCCTCGATCAGGCGCCGCAGGTAGGCATCCCGCGTCTCATCCGCTTCCATGAAGTACCAGGCGCTGACATGGAGTTGGCCAATGCCGGACCGGCGCCAATAGCGCGCCATGTGTGCCGGGTCGGTCCGGGTGCGATAGGCATAGTCGTAGAGAGCGGCGATACGGCGATTCACCAGGGCGGCGCGCACACCGAGATCCTGCAGTGCCTGGGGCAAATAGGGATATCGCTCCACGCCTTCGCCCATCAGAGGGGTGGCCACCCAGAAGAAGCGTCCGTCGCCCACTGGTCCGCCCAGCATGAGCGGGATTCCCGACCACCGCTCGACGGCAAAGACGGTGGCCTGCGCGGGAGGCGCGATCGCGGGCACTTGGGCGACGTTTTCCCAGACAATCTTCTGGCCCTGGTAGCGTCCATCGACTTCCCGGCGGACCGGACGGTCCCCGAGAAACTGGATGCCAAACAACTCCGCCAGGCGGGAACGGCCTTCGATCACAACGGCGGCTCCCGAGCGGGCACGGTGGAGATACTCGGCGGCATTCGGCGGGTCGCCCCGCACGACGAGAATCTCGGCGGACGCAACGGGGACGGCGGTGTGCCCCATCGACTCCAGCACCTTTGGCCAGGGGCCCGGAGTTCCCACGACAGCATAGGTGGCCGGCAGTGCCGCCCGTGTGCAAAATGCGGCGAGAACTAGCGCTCTTGCAACTGCCACAACCGCTCCCTTGCTTCTTCCGAGACAAAGCCATCGCCACTGTCGAGTGCGGTCGTGAAGGCATCGATGGCCTCCTGCCGCCGCTCGAGACGAAGAAGAACCTCGCCCAGCCGCAGTCGAGCTTGCGACTGACCGGCCTGCACCGCGCGCCGGTACCAGATCACCGCCTCCAAGAACGCATTGCGCTCGTGGAAGGCAATCCCTAACTCGAACGCGACGAACGGGTTACCGGAGTCCACACGCGCGACCAACAACTTCGCTTCGATGTAGGTGGCAAGCGTGTGGTCGATGTTCTCAAAGGCGCGCCGCGCCGTCTGCCGTGTGGACTCGCTTCCCGTTTCCATCAGGCGGCGGAAGATCCGCCACGCCTCGCTGCGATTCTCGATGACCTGGGATTCGTAGTCGAGAAACGCCAACTCGAGCAGGGAGGTTTCGTCCTGCGGCGCCAAGCGCGCGACTTCGGCGAACTGCCGTCGCGCGAGTTCGTTTTCGCCCACGCGGAGGTAGGTGTAGGCCAGATCCTTGCGGACATCGGTGCGCTCCGGCTGTAACGCGATGGCGGGAAGGAACTTACGGATCGCTAAACTCAGATCCTGCTCGCGGAGCGCCGCGTAGGCCTGGTCGAGAAGAACCCATGCCGGATCGTCCGGATTCAATGGCCGTTCCGGGACACCTGACGAAAGTTCGGGCTTCGGCAAGGTCTCGTAGAGACGGAGGAGGGGGTCCGGAAGTCCGTCCGCGTACGCGCAGGCAAACAACGACAGTACAAAACTAAGGCGAAGTCGCATCCGAACCACTGGACCTTACGTTATCCTTAACGGTACCAGTTTGTCGGAAGACTGGCCGCGTTCTCCCGAGGATGCAGTAGAGGAGCCCCCCGTTCGCAATTGAGAGCGGCACAAGACCGTTCCGGGGTATCGATGCACTCCTTTGGATCCGCCCAGCGGCAGTCACTGCTTGGGATTCCGAATCGAGGAGTATTTTCTTGCCCCGTAGTATTGCGTTTGCATTCCTTTTCCTTCTGTCGGAGGCGGCATTCGCGGGCCGCGTCTGGCTTTCCAATCTCGACGCTGACTATCACGCCAGCTTTGATCCATGCCCGGGATGTCTGAATCCGGCGGGCGCGCAGGAGTTACTGCGGACTGCCATTGGCTGGGCCCGCAACGGGGACACCCGGCCGTTTCTGTGGGTGGAGTCGGACATCATTCCGCCGTACGCGGCGCTCGACTCAGGCGGGTTCATCGACGGCTCAAAAGCGTTCCACGCGCGGGGCGAAGTCGGCCTCCAGAAAGCGGGTTTCGCCGCGGGCGTCGATTACGAAAAGCGCACGGGTGCGACTTTGGCGGCTGCCCTGGCGAATCTTTCCAGCTATTCGGCAATCGTAGTGGCGTCGGATTTCGGGGGCATCCTGACGGCGGCGGAACTCTCCGTTCTGAACGCGCATCGGGCCGAGATCGCTGCGTTCCTGGACAATGGGGGCGGCATCTTTGCGATGGCGCAGACCAACGACGGGATTGGCAGATTCGACCCCAAGACCGGTCTTGCGGATGAGACCGCGTTCACGGATTCCACACGCTCAATGCTGAAGTGTTGCCAGGGGCTTTTGGGCACGGAGCGGCTGTACGGATTTCTGCCGTTTTCGGTTCAGACCGTGTCGTCCTTCGGAGTGCTGGACACTCCCGGGGTGATCAGCGCAGACGGGAGGCGGAAGGGCGTGACGGACGCCATGCTGACCGGCAACGTGTCCCATCTGTACTTCGCCCAGCGACCGGGTTTCACGCCGCTTTCGGTGTCAGCCGACGGCCAGTGGACGAACATGATCTGGACGCCGGAGCCTTCGACCTTTGTGCTGGCAGTGGCGGCGGGTGCGGGTTTGCTGCTGAGCCGCCGTCGCTAGTGGTTGGGGCGGGGAGTACGCCTCTCCCAGTACCAATGATCTTCGCGGCGATTGTGATGCTCGATTCCGCTCCAGCGCTTGCGGAGATGGTTCAGAGCCGTGCTCAGGATGCCGAGCAGCAGGCAGGCCAGAATCAACAGGAACAGGACTAGCGAGAACTCCACGGCGCCTCCTCCGTTTGGTTTCTGTGTCGGTACTTTCAGTCTAAGTCAGCAGGGGATCGGGAGCAGAAACAGGCTAAGGGAAGATTGTTTCGGACCGAGGCGGCGGGCGGTCCGATGAGACCCATGAAAGCCAAAGCATGGGTCTGCGTTCCTTCCAGCGCGGCATTTTGCCGTTGGTAGCGCTGGGCGGGGCGGTGGCGCACGCGTCTGCCGCGACAACGGTAGCGCGGGTGGATGCCGCCCCGCGCCTTTCTGCCACCTATCTTCAGCTCTGGGCGGATCACGCAGCGTGGCCGGAGGCGAGGTGGCGCGAGTTGTTCCGGCACTTCGATTCGCTCGGCATTCGCGAACTCTACGTGCAGTGGAGCGTCTACGACGCAATCTCCTATGTTTCGCCGCGCGGGACACAGCGTGCGGTGTTGGAGACGGTTCTCGGGTTGGCAGGGGAATCGCGAATATCGGTCCACCTGGGACTGGCATTCTCTTCGGACTTCTGGCAGAAGGCAAAGCCCGGGGCGGCATTACGGCCCTATCTGCAGCAGCAGCGGCAGCGCTCCCTGGCGACGGCGGAGGAGATCGCGTCCCGGTATGGCGCCCATCCGGCATTCGCGGGATGGTACATCGCTGAAGAGATTGACGACCTGATGTGGCCGGCGGGCGAGGCTCGGCTGGCACTCGTCGAGCACCTGGCGGAGCTCAGCGCCGGGCTCGCCCGAGTTGCCGCCAAGCCGGTCTCCATCTCCGGGTACTGCGGGGCGCGAACGGAGCCGGCGCAACTGTCCGCCTTCTGGTCCGGCCTGTTGGAGCGAACAGCTATCCGCACGCTGTTGTTTCAGGATGGCATCGGCGTGGGAAACCTGCCGCTCTCCTATCTGCGACAGTACCTGGAGGCGGTGCAGGACGCGACTGCAAAGAATGGGCGAACCCTGCGGGTCATCGTCGAGGTCTTCCGCCAGGTGGACGGCTCTTTTAACGGACGTCCTTTCCGGGCCATCCCTGCTCCGTTCGCGTTGATCCTTCCGCAACTGCAGACTGCGGCGCCGTACTCGGCGGATGGCCTGGTGGCGTTCAGTGTGCCGGAGTACCTGACACCATTCGGCGGGGCCGAGGCGCAGCAATCCTACCTTGCCTACTTGGAATGGCTGCGCGCGACGTCGGGAGCGGGCAGCGGGGCTTCCGCCGCAGGCCTCGAATAACATAAAGAGAGTGCGTTTCGTTCCCGATTTTCCGGCCACTTACTCGGTCGGGCCAATTCCCGTGTCCCCGGCGACGGTGCTGGCGCCGATGGCCGGCGTGACCGACACCGTTTTTCGCAAGCTGATTCGCGAACAGGGCAGTTGCGGCCTGATGATGACGGAGTTTACGTCGTCGGACGGCATCGTCGCCTCGCTGAAGGTGCGAAAGACGACAAAGTCCAAGCGCTATCTGGCCTTCGATGAGTGCGAACGGCCCATCTCGGCGCAGTTGTTCGGCTCCAATCCCGAAACGATGGCCGAGGCGGCGCGCGTATGCGAGGACCTGGGCTTCGACATCGTCGATATCAATTTCGGCTGCCCGGTGAAGAAGGTCGTAAAGTGCAACGGCGGCTCTGGCCTGCTGCGCGATCTGCCGCTGGTGGAGCAAATCCTCCGCAGCGTTCGGGCCGCAATCCGGATTCCGCTGACGTGCAAGTTCCGCGCGGGCTGGAATGAGCAGGAGTTGGTCTTCACGCGCATGGGACAGATTGCGGAGGACTGCGGACTGGCGGCCATCGCACTGCACCCGCGCACGCGGGAGCAGGGCTATGCCGGCTTCGCCGATTGGCGCCGGATCGCGGCGCTGAAGGCGGCAGTGAAGATTCCGGTGATCGGCAATGGCGACGTCAACTCTCCGGAGGACGCCGTCCGCATGGTGCGCGAAACGGGTTGCGATGCCGTCATGATCGGCCGCTGCGCGTCGTCCAACCCATGGATCTTCCGCCAGATTGCCGAGTACCTGGAGACGGGCCGTTACATGCAGCCGACTGACGAAATGCGATGGGCCATCATGAAGCGCTATTTCCTGATGCTGAACGAGCGGCGGGACGGCGATCCGAACGGCATGGACGCTCTCGGCAAGATGAAGCAGTTTGCCAGCTACTTCACGCACGGGATCCCGAATGGAGCGAAGCTGCGCGCGGCCATCTACACGGCGAAAGAGCCGGGCGTCGTGATCGGGCATGTCGACGCGTTCTTTGAAGACCTGCTGGCCGTCGCCGCGTGAAGAAGGTTCAGCTCATTACGGACGGGGCCTGTCTGGGCAATCCGGGGCCGGGCGGCTGGGCCTACATTCTTCGCTTCGGCGCGTACAAGAAGGAAGGCGTGGGAAGTGAGCTCGAAACCACGAACAACCGGATGGAATTGCGGGCGGCCGTGGAAGGTCTGCGCGCACTAAAGGAGCCGTGTGAGGTGGAGATCACCACCGACAGCGAGTACCTCCGCAACGGCATCACCACGTGGATCAAGGGCTGGAAATCGCGCGGGTGGAGGACAGCCGACAAGAAGCCCGTGAAGAATCAGGATCTTTGGGAAGCCCTGGACAGCGAGAACGCGCGTCATCAGACGGTCTGGCTGTGGACGAAAGGACACGCCGATCATCCCGACAACAATCGCTGCGATGAACTGGCCAGCGAGGCGGCGCGGCGGCTGAAGGCAAAGTGACCTGCTTGTTCGGCGGTGCGTTTGACCCGGTGCATGAGGGCCACTTGGCCATCGCGCGCGCGGCAAAGGACCAAGCCGGCGTGGACCGCGTCATCTTCATCCCTTCCGGCAACCCGCCGCACAAGCCGCTGCGAACACCCTTCGAGCATCGGGCGGCGATGCTGCGCCTGGTGGTGGAGGAGGTCTCCGAAGTCGAACGCGGCGTCGAACGGGGCTATACGTTCGAAACGCTGCAGCATTTCCCGGAGCCGCGCCTGTTTCTCATCGGCGCCGATGCATTCGCGGAGGTGCGCACGTGGTACCGCTGGCGCGAGGTATTGGCGATGACGGAGTTCCTGGTGGCGTCGCGCCCCGGCCACATCTACGAGATCCCGGACGGCGCCCGGGTCCGGCGGTTGGACACGGTGGAGTTGCCGGACTCCAGTTCGACCATTCGGGAGAAGCTGCGCCGGGGCGAGCGCCCGGAGGAACTGCCGCAGCCGGTATACGATTACATTCGCCGCCACGGACTTTACCGATGAGAACGCTTGCCACTCTCGCCCTCGCTCTGACACTGGCCGCGCAATCGCAGCCGGCGCGGATCCTCTTCGATACGGACATGGGCAACGACATCGACGACGCGCTGGCGTTGGCGATGCTGCACGCCCTGGAGACACGCGGCGAATCCAAACTGCTGGCCGTCACCCTAACCAAGGACAATCTGAAGGCCGCGCAGTACTGCGACATCGTGAACCACTTCTACGGGCGGCCGCGCATCCCCATCGGCCTGGTGAAGAACGGGCGCACGCCGGAAGACACGCCGATGGTAGCCGTGCCGGTCGACCGTTTGGATCCGTCCGGCGCCCGCGCCTACGACCGCCGCATCGAATCTCGCGCCGACTTGGCTGATGCCGGTGAACTCATCAAGAACACGCTCGCCAGCCAGCCCGACGGCAGCGTCACGCTGGTGCAGGTCGGCTTCTCGACGAACCTGGTCCGCCTGCTGGATGACAAGGACGCCGTTGCGCTGATCGCCAAGAAAGTGAAGCTGCTCTCCGTCATGGGCGGCGCCTTCACGGCCAACGCCAAGCCCGAGTACAACATTAAGATCGACATCCCGTCCGCGAAGAAGCTGTTCTCGCAATGGCCGACGCCCATCGTCGCTTCCGGCTTTGAGATCGGTGAGGCGCTGCTGTACCCCGCCGCCTCGATTGAGCGCGACTACTCCTGGGCGCCCCGCCACCCCATTGCCGACGCCTACCGCGCTTACAGGAAGATGCCCTACGACCGGCCCACGTGGGACCTGACCAGCGTGCTCTTCGCCGTGCGGCCCGAGGGCGGCTACTTCGGCGTGTCCAAGCCGGGAACCATCACCGTGCTCGATGACGGCATGACGCGCTTCACGGAGTCCGCGACAGGCAAGCACCGCTATCTCACTCTCGACCCCGCGGCGAAGCAGAAGATTCTCGCTACGATGGTAGGACTCGCCAGCGCTCGATAGTGTCGGGCATGAGGAGATTTTTGCCGGTTTTTCATTTGACGATGGGATTTAGTTGCCTTAAGCTTCCTTCATGCGGTACCTCAAGTCTGTGCGACTTAGCTCCGCCGCGTTAGTTTGCGGCCGACTGCTGGGAATCTTCTCCGCCGATACAAACCGACTGTTATCCGGAGTACAACCAGAAAGTCGATTGTCTCCTCTGTTGGCTCATTTCCTGCAATTCGGACGATGACCATGACGAAACGCATCTTGCCCCGCTTCTTGCTTTTCGTGCTGGCCGGTACCGCTGCCTATTTTGCAGCGTTCCACCTGCGTCTCGTTCATCGCGCCCAGGCGCAGACCCGCGATGTCGGCTTCCGCTTCCGGATGGCGTCTTACATCGACTATGAACTCCCCGCGCAGAAGTTTGTGGAGGAACAGGAGGTTACGCTCACTCCTGAGGGTGCTGTGGAGACGCGCTACGGCTTGCCGAGTCAACGACTCTCCCATCTCGGCGTCACAACACTCACACTCGAGAATGGTGACTACCTCATCGGCTTCGGGCCGCTCGGCATCCGCACTCGAGGTCCACGAGTGGATCAGTTCGCGGCGGCGCGAGCGAATGCTTACACCCAAAGGCTTGTTGCCACAAACTGCGTGGACTATACAAAAGGCGAGCGCCTCATCGGGCATGACCGCCTGCTGGAGAAGTGGGATGCGATCGCTGTCGCCATGCCAGACAAAGTCATAGCTGGGATTGTTTCTCGTGATATCCGATGGCGTGTCAAAGAGTTTGGCTGCTATGCAGTACAAAACGATAACCGCTCCGAGCAGAACGGCACGATGCGGCGGATGTTCACGAAGCTGGAAAGCGTCGAACCCGCATCACCGCGCACTCAGGAGATGCTCGCGCAGTTTGCGGCGATGCGTGAGGTGAAACCCTCGGAGTTGTATCAGCAGTTCGCGCAGTCCATCGGCCAACCAGCGTGCCACAACTGCCAGGATCGGCTACAGAAGCTGGACGACGCCTTCGCGGAGCAACTGCGCTGACGCCGCGGCTTCCCATCTGGCGATAATGGGAGCTATGAAATCGTGGCTCCCGGCGGTGGCGCTGGGGTGGATCATCCCTGGCGGCGGGCACTTCCTGCTGAAGCGGCGCTCTCGCGGCGCCTTGCTGGCCGCATCGGTCGTCATCATGTTTCTGTTCGGCGTGCTGATGCGCGGCAGTTTCTTTGAGCCGCAGGGCGGCGACATGCTGACGACGATCATCTACTACGGCGGGTTCCTCTGTAACCTGGCCGCCGGGATCCTCTATCTGCTGTCCACTTGGCTGGGATATGGTCCGGTGGAGATCGCGGGCCACGTGCACGATTACGGCTCCAAGTTTCTGGTGGGCGCCGGCCTCTTGAACATCCTCGCCATGGTGGACGCCTTCGAGATCGCCACCGGAAGGAAAGACTAAGTGCCGAAGGTCAGCCTCTCTCACCTGGAAGCGGCATTGCTGTTTGCTTTGTTGGCCAGCGTCGTTTTGGGGATCGTCAGCAAGCGCACCGATAAGGAGCGGCGAGACTACTTCCTCTACTGTTTTGGCTGCTTCGTGGCTGCGATCTTTGGTTTGGGCTGGCTGATGTACTTCGGCCACCGGTGACGCGCGCACTCTTCTGGATTGCCGCCTCCCCGGCACTGTTGGCGGGATGGCGAGCCGGCAGCGCCGCCGTCGACATCACCCCGCGCACGCCCACTTGGCTGACCGGCTTTGCCGCGAGAACGGCGCCGTCCTCAACTGTTACCTCTCCGCTATTTGCCAAGGCTCTCGCCGTGCGCGACGATACCGGCGCCGCGGTGGTCATCGTGACGGTGGACCTGCTGGGCCTGACGCGCGAGATCACCACCGAAGTGGCGGCGCGGCTCGAGCGGCGGTTCCTGCTCAAGCGGGCGCAAGTGGTATTCAACGCCTCGCACACGCACTCCGGACCATCCGTCTGGCCCCGGCTTCACCTGGCGCCAGATGAGTCACCGACAACGCTGCGGCAGGTGGAAGACTACGGAAAGCAACTCATCGATCAGTTGGAACGAGTCGCGGCAGAGGCGTACCAACAGGCGGAGGCAGTGGAGCCGTTTTCCGCCACAGGCACGGCGACGTTCGCCATCAACCGCCGCGTGGAGCACTTGAAGGCGCTCCGCCCCGGGCGTGCGTTTCCCGCTCCGGTGCGCCACGACGTGCCGGTCGTTGCGCTGCGCCGTAGCGACGGGACCTGGCATTCGATCCTGTTCGGTTACGCCTGTCACAACACGACGCTTACCGGCGATACCAATGAGATCAACGGCGATTACGCCGGGTACGCGCAACGCGCGCTGGAGCGGGACCTTCCGCGCAGCCGCGCACTGTTTGCGACGCTGACGGCGGGCGATCAGCGGGCGATGCCGCGCGGGACGCGGGCGCTGGCAGAACAGCACGGTGAGTCACTGGCGGCGGCGGTCCGCAGTGCGCTACGGCGAGCTGTTCCACTGCGTGGCGAGATCGCCTCCCTCTATCGCGAGATCACGCTGGAGTTTGCGGCACACACGCGAGAGACCTATTTGGCGGAATCGCAAAGCACCGATCCGTTCGCCGCGCGGCGCGGCCGGCGCATGCTGTACCTGCTCGACCAGGGTGCGCCGCCCTGGGAGACCGCATTTCCGCTGCAGGCGATTCGGTTCGGCTCCGGCGCGACGTGGTTGTTCCTGGCCGGAGAAGTCGTGGTGGACTACTGGAACATCCTGGGAAAAGACGACGCGGCTCTGGTGGTGGCCGGATACTCGAACGACCTCCCCGGCTACATTCCGTCCCGTCGCGTTATGCGCGAAGGCGGCTATGAAGCAGGGGACTCCATGATGTACTTCAACCAGCCGGGCTGGTGGCTGGACGATGTCGAGGACCGCGTTCTGGCCGCCGCGCGGGAGATGCTGGCCCGCATCCGGCGCTAGAGTTTCGGCGCGTGCTTCGAGAAGACCTTCCGCAGCCCGCGGATGGCCCGGTCCACCTCACGCTCAGTGAAGATGTAGGCCGGCAGGAACCGGATCACGTTGCCGTGCGTGACATTGAACAGAAGCCCCGCATCCATCCCGGCCTGCACGAAGTGCGTGCACGTGCCTTCGGTTTCGACGCCGATGATGAGCCCTTCGCCTCGCACTTCCTTGATCCAGCCGAAGCGCGGCATTAGCGCGCGCAACTCCTGACGGAAGTAGTCCCCGACACGGCGTATCTGCGGCAGCAGTTCGTCGAGGATGGCGTAGAACTCCAGCGCGACGCGCGTGATCAACGGCCCGCCTCCATAGGTGGTTCCGTGCATTCCGGGGGCGATCCCGACGGCAGCGCGTTCGTTGGCCACCACGGCGCCCAGAGGCAGACCGCACGCGATGGGCTTGGCGATTGTCATCACGTCCGGAAGAACCGCCGGATCGAACAGTTGATAGGAGTAGTAGCGCCCAGGGCGCCCCACGCTGCACTGGATGCCGTCCAGCACCAGCAGTGCGTCATGGCGAGTGGCCAGTTCGCGAGCCTTGCGGAAGAAGCTCTCGCTCACCGGATAGATGCCACCTTCCCCCTGGATGCCTTCCATCACGATGGCGCAGGTGCGGTCGCTGACGGCAGCCTCCAGCGACGCTTCGTCATTTCGGGTGGCGAACCGCACGCCGGGCAGCAGAGGCTCAAACGGCTCACGATACTTCGGTTGTCCGGTGATCGAAAGCGCGCCGAAAGTGCGACCGTGGAACGAGTTCTCCAGCGCGACAATCTCAAACTTCTCCGTCGAAATCGCGTGGGCGCGTCCGCGCGCCATCTTCAGGGCGCCTTCAATCGCCTCCGTTCCGGAGTTGCAGAAGAACACGCGGTCAAGACCCGACGTTTCGACGATGCGCTGCGCCAGCGGTCCCTGGTAGGCGTGATAGTAGAGGTTAGACGTGTGGATCAGCTTGCGGCTCTGGTCACGGATGACGCTGACGACCCGCGGGTGTGCATGCCCAAGCGAGTTGACGCCGATGCCGGACAACAGATCCAGATAGCGGCGCCCGCCGGCATCAAACAGCCAACACCCTTTGCCGCGTGCCAGCTCCAGCGGATAGCGCGCATAGTTCTGGAGCAGGTACCGCTTTTCCAGTTCCTGCGGAGACACCTGTGGCTCTGCGGCCGTTTCGATCCCTGTCATCACCTATTCGATCAATCCTAGCTGACGCAGCGTGGCAGTGGGTTCCCGTTCGTCGAAGATGTTCAGCACAGCCTTCTGGCGGCCATTCTCGAGCACCACGCCGTAGGGCGGGTCCCGGAAGGTCCAGAGCTTTCGCAGCGGTTCCACGTCGGTGGTCACCGCCGCCCGCAACCCGGACTGGTCAAGGAAGCTCTGCGCAAACTGGGGCACCCGCGTCGGCACGCCCACAATGCGGACATCCTTCCATCGATGCTGTGCCAGCGTTTGTGCCGCCTGGTAGCAGTGGCTGCACTCAGGGTCGTAGAAGTAGAGCAGCACCCACCCTTGCTGCAGATCGAACGGCTGTCCGTTCACCGCAATCGAGGGGGGAGCGGCGAGGCCTTGTCCCCGCGTGACTGCGACGCCATAGGACACTCCGGCGAAAACCACGAGTGCGGCCAGAATCACGGCGGCGCCGCGTAGGCTATCCGGCTTGCGGGTCCAGATTCCAGCGGCGACGGCAGCCACGAGCATGGCGGCGTCGGAGATGAAGAAGCCTGGCCCGATCGCGCGCTTCAACCACGGAAAGCAACTGCAATCCGCGCCTACCAGCGACTGGTAGTGCCAGCCGATGTAGGCCATGAAGACCACCAGCAGCACTGCCGCAAGCCATGCGCCCCAGCGGCGAAACCGCGGAACCAGAATCAGAATGGCCGCAAAGGCTTCGACGATCCCAAGCGAGATCGTGAACGGCAGCGCCAGCATGCCCGGCACTTTCAGTTGCGCCAGCCGCGTCGACCAATCAATCGGATCGACGATCTTCCAGACACCGGCCGAGGCAAACAAAACGGCAATGACCAGGGCGCCCAGGGCCGATAAAGCGGTCTTCCAGCGAGGCATTTCCAAGGCGCCCAAATGGGCCGGATATGCCATACTGTCACTCATGTTTTTCATTGTATTCCTGCTGGCTGCCGGGTCTGTCGCAGCACAAACGGCGGATCTGGTGGTGGAGAATGCAGTGATCTACACGGTCGATTCCGCCAAGCCGAAAGCGGCAGCGCTGGCCGTCAAGGACGGCAAGTTTCTTGCCGTGGGAACAGCAACCGAAGTTGCCCGCCATCGGGGCGAAACCACCAAGGTCATCGACGCCAAAGGCGCCGCCATCATCCCGGGCCTGATCGATTCTCACGTCCACATGTTGAGCTTGGGC